>JAEWOJ010000011.1 GCA_023399815.1 Pseudomonadota bacterium
CGGAAGCGCCGCCAACGGGCTGGAGGCGATCGAACGTTCCGAGGCGCTGCGCCCGCACGTGGTGCTGATGGACCTGGCGATGCCGGAAATGGGCGGCCTGCAGGCCACGCGCCTGATCAAGACCCAGGACGAGCCGCCCTACATCGTGATCGCCAGCCATTTCGACGATGTCGAGCACCGCGAGCACGCGCTGCGCGCCGGCGCCGACAACTTCGTCAGCAAACTGTCGTACATCCAGGAGGTCATGCCGATCCTGGAGGGCCTGCGGCAGGAGGACGACCATGAGTGAGTCGCGCATCCTGGTGATCGACAGCGAGGGCGTGCGTGCCGAGCGCACGGTCTCCCTGCTCGAGTTCATGGATCTCAACCCGCGCTGGGTCACCGACGTGGGCGACATCGACACCGCTCGACATCGGGTCAACGACTGGATGGCGCTGGTGGTGGGCACCATCGAGGACCCTGCGCGCGCCGCGCCGTTCTTCAACTGGCTGGCCAGCACCACGATGCCGCCGCCGATCCTGCTGGCCGAAGGCGATCCCCTCGCCTTCGCGCGCCACTACGGCCTGCACGAGGCCAATGTCTGGCCGCTCGAGCAACCCATGCGCCACGCGCAGATGGAAGCGCTGCTGCGCCGCGCCAGCCTCAAGCGCCTGGACGCCGAGCACCAGGCCGGCAGCGGCGAGGACACCGGCCCCACCGGCAGCAGCCCGGCAGTGACCGAACTGCGCCAGCTGATCGAGCAGGTGGCCGGCTTCGACACCACCGTGCTGGTGCTGGGCGAATCGGGCACCGGCAAGGAAGTGGTCTCGCGCGCCATCCACCAGCGCTCGCCGCGCCGCGACGGCCCGTTCGTGGCCATCAACTGCGGCGCGATTCCGCCGGACCTGCTGGAAAGCGAGCTGTTCGGCCATGAGAAAGGCGCCTTCACAGGCGCGCTGACCGCGCGCAAGGGCCGCTTCGAGATGGCCGAGGGCGGCACCCTGCTGCTGGACGAGATCGGCGACATGAGCCTGCCGATGCAGGTCAAGCTGCTGCGCGTGCTGCAGGAGCGCAGCTTCGAGCGCGTCGGCGGCAACCAGACCATACGCTGCAACGTGCGGGTGATCGCCGCCACCCACCGCAACCTGGAAGCGCGCATCGCCGAAGGCAAGTTCCGCGAGGACCTGTTCTACCGCCTGAACGTGTTCCCGATCGACGTGCCGGCACTGCGCGAGCGCATCACCGACATCCCGGCGCTGGTGGAGACCATTGCCGCGCAGCTGGCGCGCACCGGCCGCGGCGAGGTCCGCTTCGCCACCGAAGCCCTGCAGGCGCTGGCCGTCTATCGCTGGCCGGGCAACGTGCGCGAGCTGACCAACCTGGTCGAGCGCCTGGCGGTGCTGCATCCGGCCGGACTGGTGCGGGTGCAGGACCTGCCTGCGCGCTACCGCAGCGAACCCGCCCCGGCACCGGCCATCGAGCTGGACGACGAGCGGCCCCTGGTCAGCCTGTCCACCGGCGCCGTGCCGGCCTCCGCCGCGGTTCCTGCCGCGGCCACCGCCTCCGCGCCGGTGCAACTGCCCAGCGACGGCCTGGACCTGCGCGACCACATGGCCAACATCGAGTTGAAGCTGATCAACGAGGCGCTGGAACGCACCCAGGGCGTCGTCGCCCATGCGGCGCAACTGCTGGGCCTGCGCCGCACCACCTTGGTGGAGAAGCTGCGCAAGTACGGGATCGACCGGGAACAGGTGGCGGATTGATCCGGAGACGGCCCTGCCGGGCATGAGGCGACCGTGCCGACGGCACGGAAATTGCACGATTGCGGGGAGCAACGACCACTCCGATCTCCCATGACGAACGATCAGCCCACCACCTTCGAGAGCAAAGGCCTCAAGCTTTCCGCGGGGTTCAAGCACAAGCCCGGCAGAACGCTGGCGTTCGAGGGACCGGTCGAGATCGTGGGCAGTCTCCATGTGCATTGCGACACCCGGATCGGAGCGTTCACCTATCTGGTCGCAGGACGACTGAAGGGGTTGCAGTCCATAGGCCGCTACTGCTCCGTGGCGGCGGAAGTGAAGATCGGCGACATCAACCACCCCATCGACTGGCTGGGCACCTCCAGCTTCCAGTACGACGAAGGCCGCTTTGGCTGGTACGCCGACGAACTGCGCGATGTCGCACGCCCGCACGCCGCGGACGCGCGCCGGCTGTTCAAGAAGCCCGTGGTCATCGGCCATGACGTATGGATCGGCTCGGGCGTGACGCTGCTGCGCGGCATCAGCGTGGGCCATGGCGCGATCATTGGCGCTGGCGCCGTGGTGACCCGCGACGTTCAACCATACGAAATTGTTGGGGGCGTACCCGCAAAGCATCTGCGCTTTCGATTCCCACAGGAAATCGTGGCCCAATTGCTCGAACTACAGTGGTGGCAATATCACCCCCGGAGCCTGCACGGCGTGGACTTCACCAATATCGTGGCTGCCATCTCCGAGATTCAACGGCGCCGTGAGGCTGGTGAAATCCATCCTTGGGCCGGCACTTGGCGCCATTTGAAGGATGGCGCCATCCATGAAACCCCACCTGCTGCAACTTAAAAGAACGGCATGCGTGCATGGATGCTCCAACGACAAGAGAAACGGCAAGGTCCATGCTTCATGCCCGTTCTCCGAGGCCTCTCTGACCAACCCGGGATACGACCTTCATGCGTCCACTGATCACCTCGAAGCCATATTCAGGCCCTGTCTCCATGTCGGAATGGAGTGACGACCGCAACAATCGAATCATTGCCCCAGCCGATGCCTTTCCCCAGCTGAATATCGGCTTCGCCGGCCATGATTGCCTGGTGAAAATCCACCCACAGGCCAAAATCGGCCTGCTCAAGGTGGAAATGCATGGCAACGGATCGGAGGTTCACATTGGCGCGGTTCCCGTTTCCTATGCAGCCTTTACCGCGAGCATGCGGATTGGAGAGGCATGTCGGGTTCACATAGGCGACGGCGTGATCACCGCAGCGCGTGTGTTGATCTGTGCCAGCGAGGGCGCGTCCGTGACTATCGGCAATGATTGCATGATTGCCACCGACGTACAGATACGCACCGACGACGCGCATCCGATTTTCGACGTTCATACAGGACGTCGCGTCAATCTTTCCGAAGACGTTGTGGTCGGCAACCATGTCTGGCTGGCATATGGCGTCCGCTGCCTGCGCGGCAGCCGGATAGGCGATGGCAGTGTGATCGGCATGAGAAGCGTGGTCACCGGGACCATTCCGAACAACTGTGTGGCCGCCGGCATTCCCGCTCAGGTAATCCGTCGGGATATCGCCTGGGAACCTGATCATCTTGCACTGGAGCCGGTTGCGGGCCACGGTATGGAAAGCATCGCCGTGAATCGTCCTTACTGGCAACCCACGCAGGACTGAAGCGCAGAGACCAGGGCCCATGTCGCCCCCCCTCTTCTACCTCCGAGCTTGTACATGCCGATTCCTGTCACCCGCCCGTTGCTTCCGCCGCTGGCCGAATTCCTGCCCTACCTGGAGCAGGTATGGGAAAGCCGCACGCTCACCAATGGCGGCAACATGCACCGCCAATTGGAGCGGGAACTGGCCGACTACCTGGGCGTCGAGCACATGGCCCTGATGGCCAACGGCACTCTTGCGTTGGTGACAGCATTGCAGGCACTGCGCATCACCGGCGAAGTCATCACCACGCCCTACTCCTTCGTCGCCACCGCGCATTCGCTCCTCTGGAACGGGATCAAGCCGGTGTTCGTGGACGTCGACCCGGTGACGTTCAACCTCGACCCGGGCAAGATCGAGGCGGCGATCACGCCGCAGACCACCGCGATCATGCCCGTCCATTGCTACGGGAACCCCTGCGACACCGCCGCGATCGAGCGCATCGCCGAGACGTACAACCTGCGCGTGATCTACGACGCCGCGCATGCGTTCGGCGTCGATGACGACGGCGGCTCGATACTGCGGCATGGCGACCTGAGCGTGCTGAGCTTCCATGCCACCAAGGTCTTCAACACCTTCGAGGGCGGCGCCATCATCTGCCCGGACGCGCGCACCTACCGCCGCATCGGCCACCTGAAGAACTTCGGCTTCGTCGACGAAACCACCGTCGTCGCGCCAGGCATCAACGGCAAGATGAGCGAGGTCAACGCAGCCTTCGGCCTGCTGCAGCTGCGCTACATCGACGACGCCCTGGCGCGCCGCGCGCAGATCGACCGCATGTACCGCGAGCGCCTGTGCGGCCTGCGCGGCATCGGCTGCATGCCGCCGCGCGACACGCAGGCCCGCGCCAACCATGCCTATTTCCCGATCCTCGTCGGCCCGGAGTTCCCGCTCGGCCGCGATGCCCTGTATCAATACCTGCGGGACAACGGCATCCACGCGCGGCGCTACTTCTATCCCCTCATCAGCGACTTCCCGATGTACCGCGGCCTGCCCTCGGCGGCGCCCGAGCGCCTGCCGGTCGCGCGCTCGGCATCCCAGCGCATCCTGTGCCTGCCGATCTACCCCGACCTCACTGAGGCGCAGGTCGAGTACATCTGCGACCTGGTCGCGCGCGCCAGCCGGCCGCACCCCACGGGCATGGCCGCCGTCGCATGAGGCTTGCGGCGATGCAGCCCTATTTTTTCCCGTACCTGGGCTATTACCAGCTGGCGGCGGGGGTGGATCGCTTCGTCTTCCTGGACGATGCCGCTTTCATCACCCGGGGCTTCATCCACCGCAACCAGATACTGCTGGACGGGAAACCTTACCGGTTCACCCTGCCGGTGGCCCATGCCAGCCAGAACCGCAGCATCGTGGAACACCGGTTCGCCGGCGGTTTTGCACGCTTCTTGCAGCAGCTGCGGCATGGCTATGCGCGCGCGCCCTACTTCGATGAGACCTGCCGGCTGGTGGAAGCGGCCTGCAACGCCGGCGACGGCAATGTCGCGGCGGTCTGCAGCGCGTCGATCCGCGCCGTGTTCGCCTACCTTGCGCTGCCGCTGCACGCCGAAGACGCCTCGGCATTGGCCGTTCCAGGCCGAGGCCAGGAACGGATCCTCGCGCTGTGCCGCCAGGCTGGCGCCGAGGCCTACCACAACCCGCCGGGCGGCCGCGCACTGTATGCGGCGGACGCCTTCCGACGGGCGGGCGTGCGCCTGCGCTTCCTGCAACCCCGCTTCACCGCCTACCGGCAGGGTGGCGAGGCCGATTTCATACCGGGACTGTCCATGATCGATGTACTGATGCACAACCCGCCCGAAGCCGTGCGACGGATGCTCGGCGACGCCACGCTCAAGGACGCGGCATGAACGCGCTCGTCCAGCAGGCGCCCGCCCGGAGGCCGTCGCCTGCGGCCGTCCCGGTCATCGCGGTCATCCTCGCCGGCGGCCGGGGCACCCGCTTCGGCAGCGAGCTCCCGAAGCAGTTCGTCAAGCTCTCCGGGCGCATGGTGATCGAACACACCATCGAGGTGTTCGAGCATTGCGAGGCCATCGACCGGATCGTCGTCGTGGCGCCGCCGGGATACGAGGCAACCGTGTGGGAAGCGGCGGTCCGCAGCGGCTGGCGCAAGCTGGACAAGGTCGTCCTGGGCGGCCGCGACCGCGCCGACTCCACCGCGTCGGCGTTGGCCGCCCTGGAACAGGAGAGCGATGACTGCCGCGTGCTGGTGCACGACGCCGCCCGCCCGCTGCTGGACCGGGACACCATCGAGCGTTGCCTCGATGCGCTGGCCGGCCATGGCGCGGTGGACGTGGTGGTCCCCGCCAGCGACACCATCGTCGAGGTGGGGCAGCAGGGCCATATCCAGGACATCCCGGACCGCAGCCGCCTGCGCCGCGGCCAGACCCCGCAGGGCTTCCACCTGGGCGTGCTGCGCGAGGCGTACCGGCGGGCCATGGCACGCGGCCTTTCCGGCGTCACCTGCGATTGCGGCGTGGTCCGCCGCGAGCTGCCGGACCTGGAGATCGCCACCGTGGCCGGCTCGCCCTCCAACCTGAAGATCACCGACGGCGTGGACCTGTACATCGCCGAAAAGCTGATCCAGACCCGCGGCACCTGCACCGCGCGCGACGACGGGCTGCTGGAGCTGCTGCACGGCCGCGTGATCGTGGTGGTCGGCGGTTCCTATGGCATCGGCGCGGCCGTGGCGACCCTGGCCGAAGCGCATGGCGCGCGGGTGCACCGCGCCGGACGCAGCTGCGGCAACATCGACATCACCCGCGGCGACGACCTGGAACGCCTGCTCGCCGATGTCGCCGCGCGCGAAGGCCGCATCGACGCGGTGGTCAATTCCGCGGCCCTGCTGATTCGCAAGCCGCTGACCACCTTCAGCGCCGTGGAACTGGGCCAGGTGATCGCCACCAACCTCACCGGCGCCTTCACGCTGGCGCAGGCGGCGTATCCCTACCTGCGCCAGAGCCAGGGCTGCCTGGTCAACTTCGCTTCCAGTTCCTACACGCGGGGGCGCGCCTTCTACGCGGCCTACAGCGCGACCAAGGCCGGCGTGGTCAACCTGACCCAGGCGCTGGCCGAGGAATGGGCGCCGGAACGCATCCGCGTGGTCTGCATCAACCCCGAGCGCACCCGCACGCCCATGCGCCTGAGCAACTTCGGCACCGAACCGGAAGGCAGCCTGCTGGAGCCGGGCGTGGTCGCGCGCACCACCCTGCAGGCGGTCTGTTCCGCGCTGACCGGCGTGGTGTTCGATGTGCGGCGCCATGACGGCTGAGCCGCTACGGCTGGTGGGATCGGTCCCCCTGGCCGAGGTGCAGCAGCGCGCCTTCGAGGTGCTGTGCGCGCTGGTGGGCTTCCTCGATGCCGAGCGCATCGGCTACTTCCTCGTCGGCGGGACGCTGCTTGGCGCGCTTCGCCATCGCGACTTCATCCCGTGGGACGACGACATCGACATCGTCGTCCCGCGCGCCGACTACCGGCGCCTGCTGGACAGCCTGGCGCGCCTGCCGGCGGGCCTGAAGGCCGCCCATCCGCGTGTCGATCCGCTCACGCCCTACCCGTTCCTGGTCGTGAGCGATGCGGCTTCCAGCCTGGTGATCGACTACGCCCGCCCCTACGACCGCGGCGTCGGCGTCGACGTGTTCCCGCTCGACGCAGTGCCGCGCACCGGTCTTGGCCGCGCGGTGCAGCGGCGCGGCATCGCACTGCTGCGGGCGATGACGATGAACAAGCAGGGCGGCTACTACCGTCGCTCCGCACCATGGCGGCAACGCCTCCGCTTCGCGCTGCTGGCCCTGCTGGCGGCCGCCATGCCGCGACGGATGCTGTTCGGCGCCTACGACGCATGGGTATCCGGCGCCGGCAACCGCGCGCCGCGACAGGTCGGGAATCTGTACGGACTCTACGGGCAGCGCGAACAGGTGCCGGCAGGGATATTCGGCGACGGCAGCATGGTCGAGTTCCGGGGGAGCGCATTCCGCGCACCCGCGCACCCCGCGGATTACCTGCGTCATGTCTATGGCGATTTCATGCGGATGCCGGCCGAAGAACAGCGCCACTCGGGCCACAGGATAAGAACGGCAGCGCTGGTTCCCGCGATCCGCGGGCACGCCCATTGACTGCCGGACATGACATGCAAGCTTTCCACAGAAAATATGGGGTCCCGCTGGTCCGGAAGATCCACCAGAAAGCGCTCGGCTACCTGAAGGTGCACAACCCCATCCCGCCGAAGCTGCCGCCGGCCCCGCTGCCGGTGCTGGCGCCGTCCGCGCGTGCTCCCGTATTCGCGCTGCATTCGGGAACGACCGCTCAGGCCGGCGGCCTGAACCATGTCGAGCCGTGGATCCCGCTGTTCCGCGAGGCCGGTTTCGAGTTCATCGTCATCGCGCGCTCGCCGGACCTGTACCACGCGATACGGCAGGCCCATCCCGATGTTTCCGTCTGCCTGGCCAGGAAGGTGGAGGACACCGACACGATCGTGCGCGCCTACCCGTCGCTGCGCGCGTTCTTCTATGTCTCCAATGCGATCAACAACGCCCACTTCCAGCGCTGCGCGACGGCGAGGCATATCTCGCTGGGCCATGGCGACAGCGACAAGAGTTCCAGCATGACGCGCATCTTCAAGGTGTACGACGAGATATTCGTGGCTGGCCAGGCGCATATCGACCGCTTCGAACACGCCAGCTTCGACACGTCGGCGCTGCGCTTCAGGATCGTGGGACGCCCCGGTACGCCCGCGATGCCCCGCGCGGCGAAAGACTCCAGGCCCACCTCCATCACGTACCTGCCTACCTGGGAAGGCATCTATGCGGAACAGCAGTACTCGTCGCTGGCGATGGCCCGGGACGTGCTGGGGACAGCCTTGCGCAGCGGTCTTCCGGTCAACGCCAAGCTGCATCCGGCCACCGGTGCGTTCGATGCCCGCTGGAAGGACGCCGAGCGCGCCATCGGCCAGGCATTGGACGGCGTTTCCGGAAACCGCCTGACCTTCATCGACCGCAGCGTGAAGGTCGGCGAACTGCTGGCGTCCGGGACCCTCTACATCTGCGACGTGTCGGCGGTCGTCTCCGACTGCCTGAGCACGGGCGCGCCGATCTTCGTCTACATGCCGCCTGATGGCCACGTGCACATCTCCAGCGGCAGGATGAGCTACGGCGACTATGCCTACACGTTCAGCACGCCCGAAGAGCTTTCCCTGAAGCTCCTGGACGTCCTGGACGGCAACGACCCGCTCGCTCCCGCCAGGGCCGAGGCCGTCGAATATTTCATCAGCCCCGCCTCGGCAGGCGATCGCGCCTTCGAGAAGGCGTTGCGGGAACTCGCCGGGCATGCGCCCGCATGAAGAACGACCCGCACCCGAAGCGCCCCATGCCGGCATGCGTTCCCGGAGCCGAGGCTCCCCCGCGCAGGCCGATGGCATCCATGCCGGTGGCGGACAAGGCGGTGCCCGCATCGCCATTCAAAGGAAACAGGACCATGCTGAAAAAGATCGGAGTTCCGGCTGCGCGATTCCTCTATGAGAAATCGCTGCGCTACCTGGCGAAGAACAACCCGCATTCGGCCAGGGTGGTTCCCGACGGGGCATCCGCCCCTGTCTTCATGCTGCATACCGGCGCATCCCTCAAGGGCGGCGGCATCGACCACCTCAAGCCGTGGATTCCGCTGCTCGATGCGCTCGGCATGGAATACATCGTCGTCACCCGGATGATGGACGTGTACGAGCGGATGACCGTCGACTATCCGCATGTGCGTACGTCCCTGGTCAAGAGCTCCGCCGACGCCGATGCGCTGCTGGAGGCGTTCCCTTCGCTGGCGGGCTTCTTCTACCTGTCGAACACGGCCAACTGCAACCAGTTCCTGCGCTATCCAGGCTACCGGCATGTGTTCCTCGGCCACGGGGACAGCGACAAGCACGCCAGCATGAACCGCCTGTTCAAGGCCTACGACGAGATCTTCGTCGCGGGACAGGCGCACATCGATCGCTTCGCCGCGGCGGACTTCGACGCCTCGGCCATGCACTTCAGGATCATCGGCAGGCCGGACAGCCGGCCGCTGCTCGCCGGCCTGGAGCAGCGCCAGCGTGGCGCTCCGCACATCATCTACATCCCGACCTGGGAGGGATATTACGCGGACCAGAACTATTCCTCGCTGGCGCTGGCCGCATCGCTGCTCGAAACCGCGCACCGCGTCTCCGGGTTGCCGATCATCGGAAAGCTGCATCCGGTCACCGGCGCCGTTCGCGAGGAGTACCGCAACAGCGACAAGCGCATCGCCAAGCAGCTGGGGCTGGACGCCTCGCAGCTGCGCTTCGTCGATCGCCACGGCAAGCTGACCGACCTGCTCGATCCGGCCGCCATCTACATCTGCGACATTTCCGCCACCGTCTCCGAATGCCTGGTCATGGACCGGCCGATATTCGTCTACATCCCCCGCGACCAGCAGGTGCGCATCATCAACAGCCGCCTGTCGTATTCGGACTACGCCTATACGTTCAGCAGCGCGGAGGAACTGGGCCGGAAGCTCGACAGGGTGGTCAACGGGGACGACTGGCTGGCGGAGGCGCGCCGCAAGGCGCGCGACTACTTCATCACGCCCAAGGCAACGCTTTCGGGCGCTTTCGAGCAGGCCATGCGTTCGATCGCCGCGCGCGACCGGGAGGCCCCCGGCATGCGCGTCGCAGGCGTACGAGGCTGATCCCGGGCTTGCCCAGTCGATCCACCAGAATCCCGCAGACCCGAGAGTCCCTACATGTCCCTCCCCATCTGTCGAGCATGCGGCAGCGAAGACCTGCTCATCCGTTCCGCGACCTGCCAGGTCGAAAGCCATCTGCACGGCAAGCATGCCGACTTCATCATCTGCAGGCATTGCCGGTTCATCAGCAACCCGGGAAACCATCACGATTTCCGCGAGGATTCCGGATTCGAGGCCGGCACCAACCTCACCAGCAACAGTGCACGGGTCGGCGACGGCGAGACCCCCGGTCGTGAGTTCCTGATGGCGGAGATGGGCCTGAACATCCTGCGCCGCAAAGGCAACCGGGCCTCCGACGTCCTGGTGTTCGGTGCAGGCATGTCCAGGGACCACCAGTTGATCGCCAGGCGCTTCCCCGTATCGAGGGTCGCGGTTTCCGATCTCGACAATTTCCAGTCGGCCCCGGATTTCGTTGCCATGGGCTCGCGCGAGCCGGAGTTCGACCTCGTCATCGCCTCCGAAGTCATCGAGCACTTCACCGACGATCTCCTGGAAGACTTCTCCAACCTCCTGTCGAAGGTGCGCGACGGCGGCCTGGTCATCGCAGGCACCCATGTCCACAACGGCAGGCCGCCGCTGGAACGGGTGGCCTACCCATTCGAGGTTGGCCACACCTCCTACTATTCCGGAAGGTCGCTGCAATGCATCTGCGAACGCCGGGGCGACGGAACCCGGCTGGATTTCAGGACCCCGGCGATGTCCTTCAGGGGGGCCAGTTCCCGCAAGCGCTACATCTTCTTCTACCGTGACCTGGAAGTAGGCGACTGCATCGCCCAGTACTTCGCCGACCACCACGTAGCGCCCTCCGAATGAGCAGGGTCCGGGTCCTGGTCTTTCCCGACGGCAACGAAGTCGGGCTGGAGATCGCGGCAGCGCTGGGACGGTCCGTGCACGTGGAACTGCATGGGGCTTCCAGCCGCCAGGACCACGGTGCGCTGGCGTTCCCCCGCCATGCGGAAGTGCCGAACATCGCCTCGGCGGATTTCGATGCCTGTTTCGCGCGGCTGCTCGCGCAGTGGCGCATCGACCTGGTGTTCGCGACCCATGACAGCGTCCAGGAATACCTGGCGCCGCGCATCGCGGCCTGGGGAAGCCGCTTGGTCAACGGCGATCCCGAGGCCAGCGGCGCGGCGCGGCGCAAATCGGCCACGTACGCCCTGTTCGCCGGCAGCGACTGGCTGCCGCGGCAGTACTCGGCGGACGACCGCATCGACACCTGGCCGGTGGCGGTCAAGCCGGACCGGGGCCAGGGCGGCCAGGGTTTCCGCCTCGTGCACACGCCCGCCGACCTTGCCGCGGCGCTGGCCGCGACCGACGAACCGCTGGCGTGCGAATACCTGCCCGGCGAGGAACTGACCGTGGACTGCTTCACCGACCGTCATGGCCGCCTGCTCCACCTGGGACCGCGCAGCCGCGAGCGGGTCGTCGGCGGCATCGCCATGCGTTCGCGCCGGGTCGCGGCCGATGCCGGAATCCGGGCCATCGCCGGCGACATCAACCGGCGCCTGCACCTGCGCGGCCCCTGGTTCTTCCAGGTCAAGTGCGACCGGCAGGGACAATGGAAACTGCTGGAACTGAGCTGCCGGCTCTCGAGCAGTTCGGTGGTGCAGCGGGCGGCCGGCGTGAACCTGCCGCTGATGGCGGTGCAGGATCACCTGGATCGCGACCTGGGCGTCCTGGAAGAAGCGCGGGTGACCGTGGTCGAACGGCGGCTGGCCACCACCGCCGTGCTGGACCATTCCTTCGATACGGCCTGCTTCGACCTGGACGACACGCTCATCTGCGACGGCACGGCCAACCCGAGCGCCATGCGCCTGGCCTACCGGCTGCTGCAACTGGGCAAGCAACTGGTGCTGCTGACCCGGCACCCGCAGGACCCGCTGCCGACGCTGGCGGCGGCCAGGATTCCGGCCACGCTGTTCGAGCGCATCGTCCACCTGCGGCAGGGCGAACCCAAGTCCCTGCACGTGCCGGCATCGGCCATCTTCATCGACAACCATTTCCCCGAACGCCGGGAAGTCGCGAGCAGTTGCGGCGTCCCCGTGTTCGACGTGGATACGCTGGACCTCCTGTTCCCATGAGCGACGCCCTGCCCACCACCCTGCCGCCCACCGCCCACCCGCTGGTCAGCGTGGCGATGCCGGCCTACAAGCCGCACTACCTTGCCGCCGCGCTGGAGAGCCTGCGCGCGCAGGCCTGGCCGAATCTCGAACTGGTGGTCTGCGACGATTGCCGCGACGAACAGGTGCGGAAACAGGTCGAGGCTTTCGCAGGGACCGTGGGCTTTCCGGTCCACTACCATCGCAATCCCGAGCGCCTGTACGAATCGCGCAATGCGGCGCGTTGCGTGCAGTTGGCGCGGGGCGAATACATCAAGTTCCTGTACGACGACGACCTGCTGCATCCGGATTGCATCGCCGCGCAGGTGGCGGCGATCCACGGCCGCGACGATGTCGCCCTGGTCTCCTCGCGCCGCTGGCGCATCAACGCGATGGGCCATCCCCTGCCCGACACGGTACACACCGCGCGGCTGTTCGCCGGCGACGTGTTCATCGAGGGAGCCTCACTGGTGCGTTTCCTTGGCCGGCACACCGCGAACTTCATCGGCGAACCCAGTGCGGTGCTGTGCAGGCGCGCCGACCTGCTCGGTTTCGGCGACCGCCTGATGGACCTGGATGGCGTGCCGATCCGCTGGTTCGGCGACCTGGCGTTGTATGCCAAGCTCCTGCGGCACGGTGGGCTGGCGTTCCTCGACGCGCGCCTGAGCAGCTTCCGGGTTTCCGCGCAGCAGTTCAGCCAGATCGGCCGCAAGCTGCCGGGGATCGGCGACCAGGGCCTGGAGGACTTCCGGCAAGGACTGCGCAGGCTGGGGTGGAGCGACGACGACGCCGGCGAGGCCGGCATCGCCGTTTCCACGCTGGAGCCGGGTGCGCCGGCGGCCGAATTCGACCTGGTCCAGGCCTTGGCCGCCGCCGAGTCCCTGGCGAGCGTGCAGCAACAGCTGCACGGGTGGCGGCAGCCGCGCCGCTGGAATCCCGTGCAGCGCGAAGCCGGCATCGAACACGTGGAGGCGCGCGGGAAGGCGCGGCTGGGCATCGTGGTGCTGGCCGACGCGCAGACACCGACGGCGATGCTGGACCTGACCCTGTCCAATCTTGCGGCGCATGCCGGGCTCATCGACCTGCAGGTGGTCGTGGCGGGCATCGATGCCATCCCCCGGAAATTCGACGGCGCCGGATTCAGTGCGCGGGTGTCCGCCTCCCCGGGCACGGTCCTGCGCGCCATGGCCGACGAAGGGATCGACTGGTTGCTGTCGGTGCAGGCCGGTGTCTACTTCTGCAGCGGAGGTCTGCAGCGCCTGGCGGTGACCCTGCCGGAACTGCGGCATTGCCGCGTCCTGTATGCCGATGGCTGGCAGGTAAGCGCCGACCTGCAGACCGCTCCGCTGGTGCTGCCAGACTTCAATCCGGACCTGGTGCTGGGCAACCCGTCCGTATTCGCGCGGCATTGGCTGTTCCACCGCGATGCGTTGCTGGAGGCGCCGGCCATCGACCCGGCGGCCGGCGCGGTCCCGGGCCTCGACCTGGCGCTGGAGGTGATGGCGCAGCACACTGCGGCAGCGTTCCAGCACATGGCGGAGCCGTTGATTTCATGGAGCCCGGTGCCAGCGGACGAAGCCGCCGAGCGGCAGGCCATTTCCAGGTATCTGGAACGGACCGGGTATCCGCGGGCCAGCGTCCAGAGCAGCGGCACCGGCCTGCACCGCATCCACTACGGCCATGAACGGCAGCCGCCGGTGTCGATGGTCGTCATCGTCCAGGCGGACGTGGCGCTGGCGGCGCTGGAGCGCTGCGTGGTGTCGGTGCTGGAGAAGACCGGCTATCCGGACTACGAACTGCTGCTGGTCGACAACGGCGTCACCGCCGACACCCGCCAGTGGATGCAGCAGGTGGAGGCGCTGGCCGCCGGCCGCGTGCGTGCGTTCGCCTTCGACCCGCCGCTGTCCCACGCCGCCGCCTGCAACGTGGCCGCCACCCAGGCCGCGGGCGAATTCCTGCTGTTCCTGCGCCCGGAAGTGGCGGCGCTGCAGCCGCAGTGGCTGGACGAACTGCTCAACCATGGCCTCCGCCCCGAGGTCGGCATCGTCGGCGCCAGGACCATTTCCGCCGACGGCCGGATCACCCACGCCGGGCTGGTGCCCGGGATGCTGTCCAGCGGCGGCCGCACCTTTGCCGGTTCGCCGATGGATGCGCCCGGCTACATGAACCGCCTGCTGGTGGCGCAGGACTATTCGGCCGTGGCCGACAGCTGCCTGCTGGTCGGCAAGGCCGTGTTCGCGGAACTGGACGGCTTCGACCACGCCGCCTTCGCCGACGCAGGCGCCGACGTCGACCTGTGCCTGCGCGCGCGCCAGCTCGGCTACCTGACGGTATGGACGCCGCATGCGCTGCTGCTGCATTCGCTCGAACCGGCGCCCCTGCCGGAGGCCGCCAGCGACGCCCTGCTGGAGCGCTGGCTCCCCGCCCTCGCCCACGACCCGGCCTACAACCCGAGCCTGCGGCTGGACGTGCCCGGCGGCTTCCGCCTTGGCGAGTCGGATTTCTCGTGGCGACCGCTGCCGTGGCGGCCGATCCCGCGCGTGCTCGCGCATCCGGCCGATCCCTGGGGCAGCGGCCAGTACCGCGTGATCCAGCCGTTCGAGGCGCTCAAGGCCGCCGGCCAGGCCGAAGGCGCGCTCTACGCCACGCTGCTGGATACCGTCGAGCAGGCGCGCATCGATCCCGACGTGGTGGTGATGCAGCGCCGGGTTTCCGACGAGGACCTGGAGCGCATGCGGCGCATGCCGCGCTTCTCGCGTGCGCTGAGGATCTACGAGCTGGACGACTACCTGCCGAACCTGCCGGTCAAGAGTGCGCACCGCGAGCACATGCCGCGCGACATCCTGCGCACGCTGCGGCAGGTGATGGCCACCGTGGACCGTTTCGTGGTCTCCACCCCGGCCCTGGCCGAGGCCTTCGCCGGCCTGCACCCGGACATCCGCATCGCCCGCAACCGCCTGCCGCCCTCATGGTGGAACGGGCTGCCCGCCCCGCGCCGCAATGCCGGCCCGCGCCCGCGGGTGGGCTGGGCCGGCGGCATCGGCCATACCGGCGACCTGGAGATGGTGGCCGACGTCGTCGCCGAACTGGCCGGCGAGGTGGACTGGGTGTTCTTCGGCATGTGCCCGGACCGGCTGCGCCCGCACGTGGCCGAATACCATCCCGGCGTCGACATCCATGCCTACCCGCGCTTCCTGGCCCGGCTGAACCTGGACCTGGCCATCGCCCCGCTGGAGCAGAACCGCTTCAACGAATGCAAGAGCAACCTGCGGCTGCTGGAATACGGCGCCTGCGCGGTGCCGGTGGTGTGCAGCGACGTCGGTCCCTACCGTGGCGGCGCACTGCCGGTGACGCAGGTCCGCAACCGCCACCGCGACTGGGTCGGGGCGATCCGCGCGCACCTGGCCGACGCCGACGCCCGGGCCGCCGCCGGCGATGCGCTGCGCACGGTGGTGCACCGCGACTGGATGCTGGCCGACGCCGGCCTGGCAGAATGGCAGGCCGCCTGGCTGCCCTAGGTTAGGATCGCGTCACCAACGCCTCGGCCCCGGAGGCGCGGCAGGTCGGCGACAAGGCCCCGACCTGCCCGGCGCGCCGCACCAGGTAGTGCCGGCCGCTGGCCGGCAACCTCGCACCTCCCAACCAGCCTCGCACTCCCCCGACCCGCCGCGCACCTCCCGGCATGTTGTGGTTCTCCCTGCATGTTGCGGTTGCCGGCCAGCGGCCGGCACTACCCCTTGTGACTGCGCTGGGCGCCACCCGTTCAGCCTTCTGGCGCTCCGCCACGATTCCCTGGCTCTCCCGACGGAAAACCGTCGCCGGCGCTTCCGCCCGCGTACCATCGGGCCCTTCCCGCCGGCTTTCCCCTCGTTCGGGTTCCGGCACGCGACTTGCAGATGAACGGGCAGCAACCCCCTGTTCGGAAACCTGCCGATGTCCCACTCCGTCACGTCCATCCTTTCCCAGATCCGCAGCTACCAGACCCAGGTGAGCCAGACGCTGCCGATCGCCGATGTCCCGCGCAGCAACGCCATCGACGGATTGGCCGGAATCCAGTCCACGCCGGCGACCAGCTTCACCGATACGCTGCAGGGCGCGCTGGCCGACGTGAACCGGGCCCAGCAGGTGTCCGGCGCGCTGGCCGCCGCCTTCGAGCGTGGCGAGCCCGGCGCCGACCTGGCCAAGGTCATGGTCGCCTCGCAACAGTCCCAGCTGGCGTTCCGCGCCACCGTGGAAGTCCGCAACCGTCTCGTCCAGGCTTACCAGGACGTGATGAACATGCCGCTGTAAGGAACAGGTCGCCATGGCACTCGCGCTGTCCAAGGACACATTCAACTCGGAAAAGGCCGGCGCCTGGTTCGACCGGCTGCAGAGCCTGCAGATCACCCGGCGGCTGGGCCTGATGGCGATGATCACGATTGCCGTCGCGGCAGGCCTGTTCGTGTTCTTCTGGGCACAGAAGACACCGATGGTGCCGCTGTACACCGGCCTGGACCAGAAGGCGACCGCCGAGGCCACCGACCTGCTGCGCGCCGCGCAGATCCCGTTCGAGCTGGATGCGGCCACCGGCGCGATCAGCGTGCCGGAGAAGAACATCCACGACGCCCGCCTCAAGCTGGCCGGCTCCGGCCTGACCGACAGCGGCCGGCTCGGCTTCGAGCTGATGGAGCGCGACCCCGGCTTCGGCGTCAGCCAGTTCATGGAGAACGCGCGCTACCAGCACGCGCTGGAAACCGAGCTGGTGCGCACCATCTCCACCCTGCGCCCGGTCCGCGACGCGCGCGTGCACCTGGCCATTCCCAAGCCCAGCGCCTTCACCCGCCAGCGCGACGTGGCCAGCGCCTCGGTCGTGCTGGAGATGCGCTCGGGCCAGCAGCTGGAGCGCAACCAGGTCGACGCCATCGTGCACATGGTCGCCTCCAGCATCCCGGACCTCGCGCCGGAGCGGGTCACCGTGGTCGACCAGAGCGGACGCATGCTGACCATCGCCGACCCGAACAGCGACGCGGCGCTCAACGCCGCCCAGTTCGACCAGGTGCGCCGCCTGGAAACCTCCTACAACCAGCGCATCCGCGAACTGCTCGAACCGATGACCGGCCCGGGCCGGGTCAACCCGGAAGTCAGCGTGGACATGGACTTCTCCATCACCGAGGAAGCGCGCGAGCTGTACAACGGCGAGCCGCAGAAGGTGCGCAGCGAGCAGATCAGCGAGAACACCACCAGTACCCAGGGCCCGCAGGGCGTCCCGGGCGCCGCCAGCAACACGCCTCCCGGCCCGGAGGCCGCGCCGGCCACCGCGTCCACGCCGACCGAGACCAGCAAGAACGCCACCCGCAACTACGAGCTGGACCGCACCCTGCAGCACACCCGCCAGCCCGCCGGGCGCGTCAAGCGCGTGTCGGTGGCGGTGCTGGTCGACCACGTGCCGCGCGCCGGCAGCAACGGCAAGGTCAGCGACCAGGCGCTCGGCGCCGCCGAACTGACCCGCGTCGAGGCGCTGGTGAAGCAGGCGGTCGGTTTCGACGCCGCCCGCGGCGATACCGTGTCGGTCATGAACGCGCCGTTCGTGCGCGACGCCACGCCGGTGGAAGCGCCCAAGTGGTGGGAGATCCCGCAGGTGCGCGACGGCCTGCGCCTGGTGCTCGGCGCCATCGTGGTGCTGGCCCTGCTGTTCGGCGTGCTGCGCCCGGCGCTGCGCCAGATTTCCGCCCCGCCCAAGGCCCTGGCCGGCCCGGACGATGACCCGCTCCACGCCGACGTGCACCTGGTCGAGGGCGCCGACGGCCTGCCCGGCCTGGCGAAGGACCAGCTCCACCTGGGCGGCGGCGAGCCGCTGGCGCTGCCGCTGGATGCCTACGAGGAGCGCCTGCGCATGGCGCGCGAAGCGGTCAAGGCCGATTCCAAGCGCGTGGCCCAGGTCGTGAAGGGATGGGTGGCCAATGACTGACACCACGATCCCGTTGACCGGCGTGCAGCGCGCCGCGGTCCTGCTGCTCTCGCTGGGCGAAACCGACGCGGCCGAGGTGCTGCGCCACATGGAGCCCAAGGAGGTGCAGAAGATCGGCATCGCCATGGCCACCCTGACCGACGTCAGCCGCGAGCAGGTGCAGCTGGTCATGGACGAGTTCAGCAACGAACTCGGCAACAAGACCTCGCTCAGCGTCGGCTCGGACGACTACATCCGCAACATGCTGGTGCAGGCGCTGGGCAACGAGAAGGCCAACAACCTGATCGACCGCATCCTGCTCGGCCGCAACACCACCGGCCTGGACACGCTCAAGTGGATGGACCCGCGCGCGGTCGCCGACCTGGTGCGCAACGAGCATCCGCAGATCATCGCCATCGTCATGTCGCACCTGGAGAACGACCAGGCCGCCGAGGCGCTGAAGCTGCTGCCCGAGCGCACCCGCGTGGACGTGCTGCTGCGCATCGCCACGCTCGACGGCATCCCGCCGAACGCGCTGAACGAGCTGAACGAGATCATGGAGCGCCAGTTCGCCGGCAACCAGAACCTGAAGTCGTCCAACATCGGCGGCGTGCAGTGCGCGGCCAACATCCTCAACTTCATGGACGGCGGCCAGGACCAGGCCATCCTCGGCGCGATCGCGCAGGTCGACGCGCCGCTGGGCAGCCGCATCCAGGACCTGATGTTCGTGTTCGACGACCTGGTGGACCTGGACGACCGCGAGATGCAGCTGGTGCTGCGCGAAGTCAGCGGCGAGCGCCTGGGCCTGGCCCTGCGCGGCGCCGACATCAAGGTGCGCGACAAGATCACCCGCAACATGTCCCAGCGCGCCGCCGAGATCCTGCTGGAAGACATGGAAGCGCGCGGCCCGGTCAAGCTGTCCGACGTCGAGACCGCGCAGCGCGAGATCCTGGCCATCGTCAAGCGCATGGCCGATGAAGGCATCATCACCATCGGCGGCAACGCGGAGACCATGCTGTGAGCCCCGTCGTGCGCTGGACGGCCCCGGACCTCACCGCCGCGCCGGAACCGGCGCAGGCGGCGGGGATCGACGTCGACTTCGGCGTCGAGGATCTGCCCGCCGAACCACTGCCGCAGCCACCGACGCTGGAGGAAATCCAGGCGATCCAGGACGCCGCGCGCCAGGAAGGACTGGAACAGGGCCACGCGGAGGGCTATGCCGACGGCCAGGCCCAGGGCCAGGCCGAAGTGCGCCGGCTGGTCGCGCAGATCGAAGGCATCCTCGACAACTTCAGCCGGCCGCTGGTGCGGCTGGAGGACGAGGTGGTGCTCGCGCTGGGCGAGCTGGCGGTGCGCGTGGCCGGGCAGCTGCTCGGCCGCGCCTATGAAGCCGAACCCGCCCTGCTGCAGGACCTGGTCAACGAGGCGCTTGAAGCCGTCGGCGGCGGCAACCGCGACGTCGAGGTGCGCCTGCACCCGGACGACATCGCCGCGCTGGCGCCGCTGCTGAAACTGGCCCCGGGCCAGCGCCTGAGCCCGGACCCGGGCCTGAGCCGCGGCGACCTGCGCGTGCACGCCGAAAGCGTGCGCATCGACGGCACCCTCGACGCGCGCCTGCGCGCGGCGTTGTCGGCGGTGATGCGCAAGGCCGGAGCCACGCAATGAACACACCGGCCACGGACACGCCCGCTCCCTCCTCGCCCGGCGGCTGGTCGGCCGCCCGCAACCTGCGCCTGGCCGCGCGGCTGGACGCCATCCACATGGAATCCGGCCATGGCCGCGGCCTGATCCGCGAGGGCGTGCTGCGCCGCGCGGTCGGCCTGACCCTGGAGGCGGTCGGCTGCGAGGCGCCGATGGGCGCCACCTGCAAGGTCGAGGTCGACGGCGGCTGGGTCGATGCCGAAGTGGTCGGCTTCGCCAGCGAGCGCACCTACCTGATGCCCAGCGCCGAACTGCACGGCCTGCTGCCGAACGCGCGCGTGGTGCCCTCGTACCGCCGCGGCGGCGTCGAGGTCGGCGAAGGCCTGCTCGGCCGGGTCATCGACAGCGACGGCGTGCCGCTCGACGGCAAGGGCCCGATCCGCGCCGAGGGCAGCGCCAGCATGGCCGGCGCCTCGATCAACCCGCTGGCGCGCGAACCCATCATCCAGCCGCTGGACGTGGGCGTGCGCGCCATCAACGCCCTGCTGCCGATCGGCCGCGGCCAGCGCGTGGGCCTGTTCGCCGGCTCCGGCGTCGGCAAGTCGCCGCTGCTGGGCATGATGACCCGCTTCACCTCGGCCGACGTGATCGTGGTCGGCCTGATCGGCGAGCGCGGCCGCGAAGTGCGCGACTTCGTCGAGACCACCCTCGGCGAGGAAGGCCTGCGCCGCGCGGTGGTGGTGGCCGCCCCCGCCGACCGACCGCCGCTGGCGCGCCTGCACGGCGCCTACCGCGCCACCGCCATCGCCGAATGGTTCCGCGACCAGGGCCTGAACGTGCTGCTGCTGATGGACTCGCTGACCCGCTTCGCCCAGGCGCAGCGCGAGATCGGCCTGTCGGTCGGTGAACCGCCGACCACCCGCGGCTACCCGCCCAGCGTGTTCGCCAAATTGCCGGCGCTGGTCGAGCGCGCCGGCAACGGCGCCAAGGGGCGCGGTTCGATCACCGCCTTCTATACCGTCCTCACCGAAGGCGACGACCCGCAGGATCCGATCGCCGACGCCGCCCGCGCCATCCTCGACGGCCACATCCTGCTCTCGCGCCGGGTCGCCGATTCCGGCCTGTACCCGGCCATCGACGTGGAATCCTCGGTCAGCCGCGTGGTCCAGGACATCGCCGACGACGCCTGGCGCCTGCGCATCCGCAAGCTCAAGCGGCTGGTGGCGGCGTATTCTGCCAACCGCGACCTGATCGCCATCGGCGCCTACCAGCGCGGCAACGATCCGGCCACCGACGAAGCGCTGGAGCGTTGGCCGGAAATCCTCGAATTCCTCGGCCAGGACGTCAGCCTGGCCGCCGACCTACCCCACAGCCTTGCCGCATTGAAACGCCTGGTCGAAAGCGAGAACGTCCCATGAAGCAATCCCGTCGCCTGGACCCACTGCTGCGCCGCGCGCAGGATCACGAAGACGAGGTCGCCCGTACCCTGGCCGAGCGCCAGCAGGCGCTGGACATGCACCTGTCGCGGCTGGAGGAACTGCGCCGCTACGCCGAGGAATACGCCGGCGCGCAGATGGCCGCCACCAGCCCGTCGCAACTGATGAACCGCCGCGCCTTCCTAGACCGCCTGGACAGCGCCGTGCAGCAGCAGAGCCAGACCGTGGACCGCAACCGCGAGCGCGTCGACGCCGAGCGCGCCCGGCTGCTGCTGGCCAGCCGCGACAAGCAGGTGCTGGAGCAGCTCGCTGCCAGCTATCGCGCCCAGGAAAAGCAGGTCGAGGAACGCCGCGACCAGCGCGAGATGGACGATCTCGGCGCGCGGCGCGCCCGCCAGGCCAAGCTGTCGTCCGAGGATGAAACGCCATGACGACCTCGCTTTCCGTCGGATCGTCCGCCGCCAGCCAAGGCGCTGTGGGCGCTTCCCCCTCGGCCGGTCGTACCGCCGGCAAGGAGGCCAGCGGCTTCGACACCCTGCTGCAGTCCACGCCGCAGCCACAGCCGGCGTCCCAGCCCGCGAAACCCGCGGCGAAGGCATCGCCCGGCAGGCAGGACGCGGAGGCGGGCAACCACTCCGGCAGCGCCGCCGAGACCCCTGAACCGGCATCGGCTGCGTCCGCGGACGCCGAGGACGGCGTCGAAAAGCCGGCGGCCTCCACGGCGCGGGAGACGACGCGGCAGGCCCCGGAGGACGCCGACGACCTGCCGTGGCCGCCCCCTGGCCTGTCCGCCCTGCTGCCCATCGACGCTCCGCCGCCGGAACCGGCCTGGCCGGCCGCCGCTGCAACCGCCACCACCGCCGACCCGCGC
>JAEWOJ010000089.1 GCA_023399815.1 Pseudomonadota bacterium
CAGGTCGCCGAGCACCTCGAACATCGCCACCGAGCGCTCCTGGTCCTGCGGGTCTTCCGAATGCTCGAACGGCAGATAGATGAAGGCGCGCAGCTGCGGCGTCAGTTCGCGGTCCAGTCCTTCCTCGATGGTGCGCATGGCGTAGTGCCGCGCCAGTCCATCGGTGGCGAAGGCGTGCGCGGTGCCGCGGAAGCAGTTGCGCGGGAACTGGTCGAGCAGGATCTGCAGGGCCAGCGCCCCTTCGGCGCTGTACAGCCACTCCTCGCAACCGCGCCGGGCCGCGCGGTAGTGCAGGTCGAGGAACTGCCGGCGGAATGCGTCGTCGAACGCGTCGTCGCGGGCGAACCATCGCCGCGGCCCCGCCGAACGCCAGAATTCCACCACCGCGTGTACTGCTTCCATCACTCCCATCCCTGATTGCTTGGCCGCCCACCAGGCGATACCAGCGGCACCGGGGCCGCCCGCGACGGTGCAGCTTAAGCGGCCGGCCCGCGTCTGGATACCACCGCGGCCATGGCCGGGACGGAGGATGTGGACGAGCGCACGGATCGCGCGTGCAGCGACGCCAATCCGCGCACTTGGCAAAACCCGGAGCCATGGCTAGCGTGCAGGCACCATCCACGCCGCACATGGAGATCCCATGCGACATCGATTGCTGGCCGGACTCGGGCTGGCGCTGGCCTGCGCGCAGCCCGCGCTCGCCTCCGCCGCTTCGCGCTTCGTGCAGGACCCCTACCCCAGCACCTACCGGCCGGTTCCCTCGGCGCCGGTGCTGATCAGCCACGCCACCGTGCTCGACGGCACCGGGCGCCGGCTGGAGGATGCGGACGTGCTGCTGGCCGACGGCCGCGTGGTCGCCGTCGGCACCGCGCTGCAGGCGCCGGCCGACGCGGTGCGCGTGGATGGCCGCGGCAAGTGGGTCACGCCCGGCATCATCGACGTGCATTCGCACCTGGGCGTGTATCCCAGCCCCGGCGTGCAGGCGCACGGCGACGGCAACGAGATGACCGCGCCGGTGACCGCCAACGTCTGGGCCGAGCATTCGGTGTGGCCGCAGGACCCGGGCTTCGCCGCGGCGCTGGCCGGCGGCGTGACCGCGATGCAGGTGCTGCCCGGCTCGGCCAACCTGGTCGGCGGCCGCGGCGTGACGCTGAAGAACCTGCCCGCCACCACCTACCAGGCGATGAAGTTCCCCGACGCGCCATGGGGCCTGAAGATGGCCTGCGGCGAGAACCCAAAGCGCGTGTATGGCGCCGGCAAGGGCACCGCGCCGGCCACGCGCATGGGCAACGTCGCCGGCTACCGCGCGGCCTTCATCGACGCCAGCGAGTACATCGCCAAGAACAGCGCCGCGCCGGTCAAGCGCAAGCGCCGCTTCGGCGGCAACGACGGCGGCGACAGTTCCGGCGACAGCGGCGGCAAGCGCGACCTCAAGCTGGACACGCTGGCCGGCGCCATCCAGGGCGACATCCGCGTGCACATCCACTGCTACCGCGCCGACGAAATGGCGACCATGCTCGACCTGGCCAAGGAATTCGGCTTCAAGGTCGCCGCCTTCCACCACGGCGTGGAGGCCTACAAGCTGGCCGACCGGCTCGCCGCCGAAGGCGTCTGCGGCGCGCTGTGGGCCGACTGGTGGGGCTTCAAGATGGAAGCCTTCGACGGCATCCAGGAGAACATCGCGCTGGTCGACCGCCCGGCCAACAGCTGCGCCATCGTCCATTCCGATTCTCCCGAGGGCATCCAGCGCCTCAATCAGGAAGCGGCCAAGGTCATCGCCAGCGCGCGCCGTGCCGGCATGGGCGAGATAACGCCCGAGCACGCCATCCGCTGGCTCACCGCCAACGCCGCGCGCGCGCTGGGCATCGAACAGCGCACCGGCACGCTGGAGCCGGGCAAGATGGCCGACGTGGTGGTGTGGAACGGCAATCCCTTCAGCTCCTACGCGCTGGCCGAGAAGGTCTACGTCGATGGCTTCCAGGCCTACGACCGCGGCGACCGCGGGCGGCAACCGCTGAGCGACTTCATGCTCGGCCAGGAGGCACTGCCATGAGCGCATCCATCCTGATCCGCCGGCTGGCGCTGCTGGCCGCCACCGCCGCCCTCCCCGTCCTAGCCGCCGCCCAGGACGTGCTGGTCCGCAATGCCACCGTGCATACCGCCACCGCGCGCGGCACGCTCGCCAACACCGACGTACTGGTGCAGGGTGGCGTGATCCGCGCCATCGGCCCGGCGCTGGCCGCGCCGGCCGGCGTAGAGGTGGTCGATGCCGGCGGCCGCCCGCTGACGCCGGCGCTGTTCGGCGGCATCACCGACATCGGCGTGGAGGAAGTCTCCGGCGAAGCGGCGACGGTGGACAGCGCGGTGAAGCTGGAGGACCAGCCGCAACGCCCCGAGTTCGACGTCACCCTCGCCTTCAACCCCGACTCGGTGCTGATCCCGGTCGCGCGCGTGGAAGGCATCGGCTTCACCGCGCTGGGCGCCAACAGCGGCGGCGGCTTCATCGCCGGCCAGGGCGGCGTCGTGCGCCTGGACGGCAGTGCCGACCCGATCGGCCCGCGCATGTTGTTCGTGCGCATGGGCGCGGCCGGCTCGGAGCTGTCCGGCAGTTCGCGCGCCGCGCAGTGGATGCTGCTCGACCAGATGGTGGCCGAAGCGCGCGGCCGCATCGCCGCCGATTCGCCGCACGCGCTGCTCACTCCGGCCGGCCGCGCCACCCTGGCCCGCTACCTGGCCGGCAGCGGCCACATCGTGGTGCGGGTGGACCGCGCCGCCGACATCCGCCAGCTGCTGCGCTGGGCCGGGCGCGAGCAGGTACGCATCGCCATCGCCGGCGGCACCGAGGCCTGGCGCCTGGCGCCGCAGCTGGCCGCCGCCGGCGTGCCGGTGTTCGTCGACGCGCTGTCCAACCTGCCGGCCAGCTTCGACCAGATCGGCGCGACGCTGGAGAACGCCGCGCGCCTGCATGCGGCCGGCGTGGCGGTGGCCTTCAGCCAGGACGGCGACGCCTCGCACAACGCGCGCAAGATCCGCCAGTTGGCCGGCAACGCAGTGGCCAACGGCCTGCCCTGGGACGCGGCGCTGGCCGGGCTGACCCAGGTGCCGGCGCAGGCGTTCGGCGTGGCCGACCGCATCGGCAGCATCGCCGTCGGCCAGCAGGCCGACCTGGTGCTGTGGGAAGGCGACCCGCTGGACGTGGCCCACTACGCCGAGCGGATGTGGCTGGGCGGGCGCGCGGTGCCGATGCGTTCGCGCCAGACCGAGCTGCGCGACCGCTACCTGCGCGAGACCTCCGCGTTGCCGGCCTACCGCCGCTGAGGTTCCCGCCACGCTCCCGGCGCGCCGCCGGGAGCGTCCGACCCGCGCCAAGGCGTTGCCCCGACTGCCTCGACCATGGTTTTGGGTTAGTGTGATCGCAGCCACGCAATGTACCGGGGAGAATTCGACCATGCGCATCGGGATCGTCGTGGATTCGGCCTGCGACCTGCCGGCCGACTTCATCCGCGAGCACAAACTGGTACTGCTGCCGATCACCGTCCGCATCGGCGAAGCGGTGCTGGCCGACCACCGCGAGGAAGACGCCACGCTCAACTTCCTCGACACCCACGTGGCCGAGCGCGGCGCCGAGGCCGAGACCATTCCGTTCAGCGTCAACCAGATCCGCGACCTGTTCCTGCAGCGCCTGGTGATCGACTACGACCACGTGTTCTGCCTGACCATCACCAAGACCCGCAGCCCGATCCACGACAACGCGCTGCAGGCCAGCTTCGCCATCCTCAACGAGTACCGGCCGGTCCGCCAGGCCGCCGGGCACAACTCGCCGTTCGCCCTGCGCGTGCTCGACACCCAGAACCTGTTCGCCGCGCAGGCGGTGACCGCGGTGGAGGCGGTGCGGCTGCGCGATGCCGGCGCCGGCGTGGCGCAGATGCGCGAGCGGCTGGAGGAACTGGCCGGCAACGTGCACGGCTACATGATCACCCGCGACCTGTACTACATGCGCGCCCGCGCGCGCCACAAGGGCGACCGCAGCGTCGGCCTGCTCACCGCCGCGCTGGGCAGCGCGCTGGACATCAAGCCGGTGCTGCACGGCTACCGCGGCGACACCGCGCCGGTGGCCAAGATCAAGGGCTTCGACAACGCGGTGCAGCGGCTGTTCGACTTCACCGGCCGGCGCGTGGCCCATGGCCTGCTGACGCCGGTGGTGTGCGTGAGCTACGGCGGCCCGCTCGACGAACTGCGCGCCCTGCCCGGCTACGCCACCCTGCGCGAGGCCTGCGAGGCGCACGGCGTGGCCCTGCTCGAAAGCGTGATGAGCCTGACCGGCATGGTCAACGTCGGCAAGGGCGCGGTGACGGTCGGCTTCGCCGATGTCCCCCACGAATTCGACGCCTGATCCCGCGCCCGCCATGCGCCGGCGTGGACGCGGGCGCGACGTCCGCCGCACCATACTGGCCTTCCCAAGGAGACCCCCGCATGCCCGTTCGCTACTCGATCTCGCTGCCCGATCCCGCCGCCGCCCGCGGCGCCGACCCCCAGCTGTCCTTCACCGCCAATGGCCCCGAGGCCTTCGCCGAACAGCTGCAGGACGCCCTGCGCACGCCGGCGCTGTTCGAGCGCTGGCGCGCCGCCCAGGAAGAACCCGACGACGTGGACCCGGCCTGGGGCGCGACCGACCCGGAGGCGACGGTGACCGGCAGGCAATCGGACCTGCGCATCGACCTGGTCGCCGTCACCCGCATCCCCGGCGAGGTGCTCAAGCTGCGCCTGCGCTGGCTGGCCGGCCCCCATTGGGAACTGCGCGACGTGCGCTGAGCCGATGCAGCCCGTCCTGCTGTCCTGGAGCGGCGGCAAGGATGCAGCCTGGGCGCTGCACGTCCTGCGCCAGCGCGACGACGTCGAGGTCGTCGCGCTGCTGAGCACCCTGACCGAAGGCCATGACCGCGCATCGATGCAGGGCGTGCGCGATGCCGTGCTGCGGATGCAGGCCGGCGCCGCCGGCCTGCCATTGCTGCAAGCCTGGATTCCGCAGGAATGCGACAACGCCAGCTACCTGCGACGCATGGCGCAGGCGCTGGACGCCGCGCGCCTGCGCTGGCCGGCGCTGCGCACGCTCGCCTTCGGCGACCTGCTGCTGGAGGACATCCGCCAGTGGCGCCGGCAGCAGTACGCGGCGCTGGACTGGGACTGCCTGTTCCCGCTGTTCGGCCGCGACACCACCGCGCTCGCGCGGCAGATGATCGATGCCGGCCTGCGCGCACGGCTGTGCTGCGTGGACACGCGGATGCTCGATGCCGCCTTCGCCGGCCGCGCCTTCGACCATGCCCTGCTCGATGCGCTGCCCGCCGGCATCGACGCCTGCGGCGAGAACGGCGAGTTCCACACCTGCGTCAGCGCCGGGCCGATGTTCCGCGCGCCGCTGGAGCTGCGCCTGGGCGCCACGGTGCTGCGCGACGCGCGCTACGCCTACACGGATTTCATGCCGGCGTGACGCCGGTTTTCGCCGGACCGGCATAGGCTGGGGACTTCCCAGCGGAGGAATCGGCCATGAGCGAACTGGACACCCGACAGCGCAACGCCCTGGACACGGCGGACTTCGCCTTTCCGGAGGAACGCAAGCTGCCGATCCACGATGCCGCGCACGTGCGCAATGCCATCGCGCGCTTCGACCAGGTGGAGGACGTGAGCGACGGCGAGCGCGACCAGGCCTGGAAGCGCATCCTGGCCGCGGCGCGGGAACACCAGGTGGACGTGGAGGAACGCAGCTGGCGCGAGCTGGGCAAGCCCCGCGCCGGCTAGGCCGCGTCAGCCGCGCAGCGCCGCGGCGTGATGGGCGATGTGCTCGCCGATGAAGCTGGCGACGAAGTAGTAGCTGTGGTCGTAGCCCGACCGCAGCTGCAACTGCAGCGGATGGTCCACCGCCGCGCAGGCGTCCTGCAGCAGCTGCGGGCGCAGCTGTTCGGCGAGGAACTCGTCGGCCCCGCCCTGCTCGATCAGCAGGGGCAGGCGTTCGGCCGCCTCCGCCACCAGGGCGGTGGCGTCGTACTGCCGCCAGGTGTCGCGGTCCTGGCCGAGATAGGCGGCGAACGCCTTCTCGCCCCACGGCACCTGCGACGGCGCCACGATCGGCGAGAACGCCGACACGCTGCGGTAGCGCCCCGGGTTCCTCAGCGCGACGACCAGCGCGCCGTGTCCGCCCATCGAATGCCCGCTGATCGCGCGCGCGTCGCTGGCCGGGAAATGCGCTTCGACCAGCGCGGGCAGCTCGGCGACGACGTAGTCGTACATCCGGTAGTGCGATGCCCACGGCTGCTGCGTGGCGTTGACGTAGAACCCGGCGCCCTTGCCCAGGTCGTAGCTCTCGGCATCGGGCACGTCGTCGCCGCGCGGGCTGGTATCCGGCACGACCAGGATGATGCCGTGCTCGGCGGCATAGCGCTGCGCGCCGGCCTTGGTGATGAAGTTCTGCTCGGTGCAGGTCAGACCGGACAGCCAGTAC
>JAEWOJ010000095.1 GCA_023399815.1 Pseudomonadota bacterium
GCCCCGTCGCGACTGGCGTCGCTCCTACAGGGAGAAGGGTGGCGTCATGCCAGGCGCAGCGCGCGCGGATACGGCGGGTTGTCGGGAAACTCGCCGCGGGCGAAGGCGGCTTGCAGGCCGCGCCACCATGCCGGGTCGAACAGTTCGCCATGGGCTTCGCGCACCGCTTCCAGCAGCGGTTTCGGCAGGCCCATGAACAGGGGGAAACGCTCGGGGAACACATCGTTGGGCGCGACGTGGAACCACGGCTCGGCGGCCATCGCCTCCTCGGCGCTGCGCGGCTGCGGCCAGTCGCGGAAGTTGCACTCGCTGACCCGGCACAGTTCGTCGTAGTCGTAGAACACCGCGCGACCATGCCGCGAGACGCCGAAATTCTTCAGCAGCATGTCGCCGGGGAAGATGTCGTTGCGCGCCATGTCGGCGATGGCCTGGGCATAGTCCAGCGCCGCTGCGCGCGCGGCCTCGGCGGTCTGCTCGCGCAGGTAGAGGTTCAACGGGCGGAAGCGGCGCTGCACGTAGCACAGCGAGATCACCAGGTCGTCGCCCTCGACGCGTACGCTGCGCGCGCAGCTCTCCAGCAGTTCGTCGCGCAGTTCCGGTGCGAAGCGGGCCAGCGGGAAGCGCAGGTGGCGATACGGTTGCGCGTCGAGCAGGCGGCCGATGCGGTCGAGGTTGAACACCAGCGCGTAGCGGTCTTCCACGTCCTGCCGGCTCATGGTCTTGGGCCAGCCGAAGCGGTCACGGATCAGCTTGAACACCAGCGGATAGCTGGGCAGGGTGAACACCGCCATCACCATGCCCGGCGTGCCTTCGGCGTGCACCAGCCGTTCGTTCGGCTGCTGCTGGAAATGGCGGAAGAAGGTGCGGTAGCGCTCGGTCTTGCCCTGCTTGGCGCGGCCGAGCACGGTGTAGATCTCGTCCACCGGCTTGCCCGGCAGCAGGCTGCGCAGGAACACCACCGCGTCGGCGACGGTGGGCAGGTCGGCCTGGAAATAGCTGCGCGACACGCCGAACAGGTGTGCCACGTCGCGGCGGCGGCTGAGCACCGCCTCCGCGCGCAGGCCCTCGCCGTCGTTGACCAGCGCGATCACGCAGGGCGAGAAACGGTGCTCGCCGAACACGCGGCCGACGAGGTAGGCGCGACGCTCGCGGTAGAACACCGTTTCCAGCAGTTCGATGGCGCGTACCGGGTGCGGTCCCCAGTGTGCGAGATCGTCCTGCAGGCGTACCGCGATGGCGGCGGCGCAGCGCAGGCGGTGCCGATAAGGTACGTCGAAGCGGTAGTCGGCCAGCATGCGCTCGAAGGCATCGGCCGGGCGTGATTCGGACACGGTATAGACGTGGCGCGCGACCGGGTGGGTGATGGCGTCGGACGGCTCGATGTCGATCGCCATGAACTCGATCGCATCGTCCACGCCATGGGTGGCGAACAGCCGCCGGGTCAGGGTGTTGTAGAAGGTCTTGTAGAGTTCGCCGTCGATCAGCCCTTCGAGCAGGCCGGCGAACGCCGCGCGCACCTGCGTCCACGCCCCGCGCTCGGGCGTATCGCCGGCGATGGCCTGCAGGCGGGCCATGCACTCGCCGATGCACAGGTCATAGAGTTCGATGCGCTCGACCGCATCGGCGTGCGCCGCGGCCCAGTCGCGCCGTTCGAAGCGTTGCCGCGCACGGCGGGTGATCGCGGCAAAGCGTGCGTTGTAGTCGGCGAAGCCGTCGCGGATGCAGGTGGCGATGGCATGGGCGGATTCGGTGGGCATCGGCATTGCAGGGAGTCGGGGCCGGGCTTCACCCTACCGCAGCCGGGCTGGTTTGCAGGAGCGTTGCAGGAGCGACGCGAGTCGCGAGGGGCTTCACTGGGAAAGCCCCATCGCGACTCGCGTCGCTCCTGCAACGCTCCTGCAAGGAATTCCGGTGGTTGTCCGCAAACGAAAAACCCGCATCGCCGGAGCGATGCAGGTTCGGTCAATCCACCTTGCGGGCTGCGATCAGAGCGCGGCCAGCGCGGCGTTGAGGGTCGCGCTCGGACGCATCGCCTTGCCGGTCTTGTCGAGGTTCGGCCGGTAGTAGCCACCGATGTCCACGGCCTTGCCCTGCACCGCGACCAGTTCCTCGACGATCTTCTGCTCGCTCCCGGCCAGTGCCTCGGCCAGCGGCGCGAACCGGGCCTTCAGTGCGGCGTCCTCGTCCTGCGCGGCCAGCGCCTGCGCCCAGTACATCGCCAAGTAGAAATGGCTGCCGCGGTTGTCGATGGTGCCGAGCTTGCGGCCCGGCGAGCGGTCGTTGTCGAGGAACTTGCCGTTGGCCTCGTCCAGCGCCTTGGCCAGCACCGCGGCGGCCCTGTTGTCGTAGCGCTGCGCGAGGTGTTCCAGCGAAGCGGCCAGCGCGAGGAACTCGCCCAGCGAATCCCAGCGCAGGTAGTCCTCCTCGACGAACTGCTGCACGTGCTTCGGCGCGCTGCCGCCGGCGCCGGTCTCGAACAGGCCGCCGCCGGCCATCAGCGGCACGATCGACAGCATCTTGGCGCTGGTGCCCAGTTCGAGGATCGGGAACAGGTCGGTCAGGTAGTCGCGCAGCACGTTGCCGGTGACGGAGATGGTGTCCAGGCCCTGGCGGATGCGCTCCAGCGAGAACCGGGTGGCTTCTTCCGGCGACAGGATGCGGATGTCTAGGCCGCTGGTGTCGTGGTCCTTCAGGTACTTCTCGACCTTGGCGATCATCTGCGCGTCATGGGCGCGGTTGGCGTCCAGCCAGAACACCGCCGGGGTGTTGCTCAGGCGCGCACGGGAGACGGCCAGCTTCACCCAGTCCTGGATCGGCGCGTCCTTGGCCTGGCACATGCGCCAGATGTCGCCGGCCTCGACCCTGTGCTCGAACACCACGTTGCCGGCGTCGTCGGTGACGCGCACGACGCCATCGGCCGGGATCTGGAAGGTCTTGTCGTGACTGCCGTATTCCTCGGCCTTCTGCGCCATCAGGCCGACGTTCGGCACGCTGCCCATCGTCGCCGGGTCGAACGCGCCATGCGCCTTGCAGTCCTCGATCACCGCCTGGTAGACGCCGGCATAGCAGCGGTCGGGGATCACCGCCTTGGTGTCCTGCAGCTTGCCTTCGGCGTTCCACATGCGGCCGCTGTCGCGGATCATCGCCGGCATCGAGGCATCGACGATCACATCCGACGGCACGTGCAGGTTGGTGATGCCCTTGTCGGAATTGACCATCGCCACCGCCGGGCGCTTGGCGTACTCGGCGGCGATGTCGGCCTTGATCGCCTCCTGCGTGGCTTCCGGTAGCGACGGCAGGCGCGCGTAGAGGTCGCCGATGCCGTTGTTCGGATCGAAGCCAGCCTGCTTCAGCTCGGCCGCGTACTTGGCCAGCACGTCCCTGTAGAACTCCTCGACCACCACGCCGAACATGATCGGGTCGGAGACCTTCATCATGGTCGCCTTCAGATGTACGGAGAACAGCACGCCCTGCGCGCGCGCATCAGCGATCTGCGCGGCGATGAAGGACGCCAGCGCCTTGCGGCTCATCACCGAGGCATCGACGATCTCGCCGGCCTTGACCGCGGTCTTCTCCTTGAGCACGACGGTCCTGCCGTCGTCCTGCACCAGCTCGATCTTCAGGTTGCCGGCCGTGGCGATCGTGGCCGACTGCTCGCTGCCGTAGAAATCGCCCGCGTCCATGTGCGCGACGTGCGACTTCGAGTCGCCGCTCCACGCGCCCATGCGGTGCGGGTGCTTGCGCGCGTAGTTCTTCACCGACAGCGGCGCGCGACGGTCGGAATTGCCCTCGCGCAGCACCGGGTTCACCGCGCTGCCCTTGACCTTGTCGTAGCGCGAAGCGGCGTCTCTCTCGGCGTCGGTGGACGGCTCGTCGGGGTAGTCGGGGAGCGCGTAGCCCTGGTCCTGCAGTTCCTTGATCGCGGCCTTGAGCTGCGGTACCGAGGCGCTGATGTTCGGCAGCTTGATGATGTTGGCTTCCGGCCGGGTCGCCAGTTCGCCCAGCTCGGCCAGGTCGTCGCTGATCTTCTGCGCGTCTTCCAGGTAGTCCGGGAACTGCGACAGGATGCGGCCGGAGAGCGAGATGTCACGGGTCTCCACCGCGATGCCGGCGGTGGTGGCGTACGCGTCGATGATCGGCAGCAGCGACTGGGTCGCCAGGAACGGGGCTTCGTCGGTGAGCGTGTAGATGATCTTCGGCGTATCGGACATGGGGGATGGTTTCCGTCGGAAGTAGAGGCTGGAAAGTCAGCAGCGCATTGTCGCGCTTTGCCGCGGTTCGGGCAAAACGGGCGGGTACGGTTTCACTGGCGTCGGCTGCCGCCGGCGTTCATGGCGTTTCTTCATGTGGTCCGCATCAGCGGGACACGTACGCTGCGACGGCCCGGACGGACGCGGAAGCGTCGGAAGCGAGCCTGTACGCCGCTTGCCGATGGCCTGTCAGATCGCCGCCATGGAAGCGGCAGCAAAAAGGCGCAGTCTTGCGACTGCGCCATGGCTTGCACCCGTCGGGAGAGAGGGCAACAGGTGGAAGCCCTCCTGCTACTTCACTTCGAACTCCTGGGTCGTGCCGGCCGGCTGGCCATCCAGGGTCACGTCCGCGCGGTACTTGCCGGCGGGCCATGCGCTTGCCTTGCTGAACTCGATATTGGTGGTCTCGGCACCGGTGGTGTTCAACGTGGCGCTCTGCTCACCAGCCACCTGCCCGTCCTGATAGGTGAGCCTGGCGCCCACGGTGGCATTGCTCGCGGCGCCGTCGGTATTCACCGACACGATGATCTTGTCCTTGCCGCCGATGATCGCCACCGGCGCCACCGACTTGTCGGCCGCGGCCGCGTTGCCGACGGTGATCGAGGTGACACTGAGCACCGGAGCTGCCGGGGTCGCCTCGCTCATCGGCGCCGGAGCCGGCGCGCTGGCTTCCGGTGGCGGTACGGTTTCTTCCTTCTTCTTGCAGCCGGCAAGGGCGAGCGTGCCGGCAAGGGCGATCATCAGGACACTGCTGAGCGAAGTCTTCTTCATGGGATGCTCCGGAAAGGGATGGAAGGGCTGCGCGGCCTGGCGGCCTCAGTCCTGGCGGGGCGGGATCTTCAGCGTCTGCCCCGGAAAGATCTTGTCCGGGTCGGAGAGCACGTCGCGGTTGGCCTCGAAGATCCGCTTCCACGCGTTCGCGTCGCCCAGCAGGTTCTTGGCGATCCTGGAAAGGTTGTCGCCCTTCTGCACGGTGTACTGCTGTTCGCCCACGATCTGCGCGGTGGAATCCACCTTCGCCGTCACGTCGGAAAAATCCGCTTTCGGCACGACCTCGGCGGTGCTGTCCACCTGGGAAGTCACATCCGAAAAATCGGCCTTCTTGTCGTTGCTCATCGGGTCGTTCCTCCTCGGCTGGGGGAACGATTGCACTGCCCGCGTTAAGGAACCATCGCGCCGACGTAAAACCGGCGTATATCCGGAAGACGGTTCAGCCGATCACTGGCGGGGATCGCGGAAGGGGCGATGGCCGGCGGCGAAGTCCGCGGTCGAACGGCGCGGGTTGATGTCCAGCCCACCGCGGCGGGTGTAGCGCGCCTCCACGTCCAGCGCGCGGCAGCCGCAGTGGCGCAGCAGCTCGAGGAAGATGCGCTCCACGCACTGCTCGTGGAATTCGGCATGGTCGCGGTAGCTGGCCAGGTAGCGCAGCAGCCCGCCACGGTCGATGCGCGGCCCCTGGTAGCGGATGCTCACGCTGGCCCAGTCCGGCTGGCCGGTCACCGGGCAGTTCGACTTGAGCAGGGCCGAGACCAGTGTCTCGGCGACCACGTCGTCGGCATCGCCCTGCAGGAAACCGGCCTGCGGCGGGCCGTAGTGGTCGATGTCCAGTTCCAGGCGGTCGATCGATTCGCCTTCGGCCTCGGCCACGGGCGGCAGGCCGAACTCCACCGTGACCCCGGCCCCGGCGCAGGCGGAAAGATCGGCGGCGATGCGCTCGCGCACCGCGTCGGCCGTGTCGAAGCGCGCGGCGTTGAGGGAGTTGAGGTAGAGCTTGAGCGACTTGGACTCGACCAGGTTGGGCGAGTCGGCCGGCACCCACAGCGTGGCCGTGGCCACGCAGGGCTTGCCGCGCGCGTCCAGCCAGGCCAGCTCGTAGACGTGCCAGCGGTCCTGGCCGACGAACGGCGGCGGGCCTTCGGCCAGGCCGATCTCGGCACGGGCGGCCTCGCGCGGGATCGGGAACAGCAGGCCCGGGTCGTACTGCGAGGGATAGGCGACCTCGCGGCCGAGGCTGGAATCGTGGGGAGTGTTCATGGGGCAATTGTAGGAGCGACGCGCGTCGCGATGGGCTTCCCCGTTCAAATCCCCGCACATGGATGTGCGGGCTTTGCAGGGGGATCTGCGCGCAAGCCCCGTCGCGACTGGCGTCGCTCCTACGGGTTGGTTCAGCTCCTGGCGCCGTGCAGGTAGTCCAGCGACACCTGCAGCAGCGCGCGCAGGCCCACGTCCAGCGCCTTTTCGTCGAGCAGGAACTTCGGCGAGTGGTTGCTGGGCGCGGTGGCCGGGTCGATGCCCTCGCCGGTCGAGCCGACGAAGAAGAACATCGCCGGCACCTGCTGCGCGTACAGCGAGAAATCCTCCGACCCCATCTGCAGCGGCGGCTCGTAGACGTTGTCCTTGCCGACCACCGCCTGCAGGCTGGGCAGCATGCGCGCGGTCAGCGCCGGGTCGTTGACCGTGGCCGGGTTGCCCTCGCTCTCGTAGATGTCGGTGGTGGCGGTGGCACCGTGCGCGGCGGCGGTGTGCTCGGCGACGGTGCGCAGGTCGGCGAAGATCTGCTGGCGCATGTCGGGGTCGAAGGTACGGATGGTGCCGACCATCTCCACCGAGTCGGGGATGATGTTGTAGCGGATGCCACCCTTGATCGCGCCGAAGGTCAGCACCGCCGGCTGTTTGGACAGGTTGGCGCGGCGGCTGACGATGGTCTGCGCGGTGCCGACCAGGTCGGAGGCGGCGACGATCGGGTCGATGCCGTTCCACGGCGCCGAACCATGGGTCTGGCGGCCGTTGACGGTGATCGCGAAGCGGTCCGAGGCGGCCATCAGCGGGCCGCCGCGCACGGCGATCTGCCCGGCCTGGACGCTGGAGAACACATGCAGGCCGAACACCGCTTCTGGCTTGAAATCCTTGAACAGCCCTTCCTTGAGCATCAGCTCGGCGCCGCCCTGCTCCGGCGGCGGCGCGCCTTCCTCGGCCGGCTGGAAGATCAGCATCACTTCGCCCGGCAGCGTGTCGCGCATCGCCACCAGCGCGTCGGCCACGCCCAGCAGGGTGGCGGTGTGCGCGTCGTGGCCACAGGCGTGCATCACCCCGACCTTCTCGCCGCGGTACTCGGAGGTGGCGGTGGAGGCGAACGGCAGCCCGGTCTGCTCGGTCACCGGCAGCGCGTCCATGTCCGCGCGCAGGGCGATCCTCGGCCCAGGCAGCGCGCCCTTGATGATCGCCACCACGCCGTTCACGGCCACGCCGGTCCGCGGTTCCAGGCCCCTCGCACGCAGGCGCTCGGCGACCTTGGCGGCGGTGCGCACCTCGCGGTTGGACAGCTCCGGGTGCCGGTGGAAATCGCGGCGCCACTCCACCACCTGCGGCTGCAGGCGCGCGGCAGCGGCAGCCACTTCCGGGCGCTGGCCCTCGGCGGCCACCGCGGAACCGGCGGCCAGGGCGCACGACAGCGCGGTCAACAGAACGGTCTTGCGGATCATCCGGGGCTCCTCATCGACAGGCTGGCAGGTGAATGTAGGGCAAACGGACGGGGGCGACGAGGGTCAACCGATGTCCCGCGGAACCGTTCACCACCAACACGGGCCCGAGCGCGTGGCCCATCGGTCATGTCTCGGCGGTCACGGGCCGGCGTTATGCTCTGCGCCGTCTCGCCCGCTTTTCCTCTCTGCCACCGGTTCCTCAGGAGTTTTCGCATGTCGCGTTTCTGGAAGATCGTGCTGCTGGTCATCGCGGTCCTGCTCGTCATAGGGATCGGTTACCGGGTGATGGGGGGCGGCAAGCAACCGAAGGCCGGTGGCCCGGCGGCCATGGGCGGCGGCCCTGGCGCCTGGGGCGGCAAGGAAAGGAACAGCGACCCGGTACCGGTGACGGCGGTCACGGCCGAACGCAGGAACGTGCCGGTCTACCTGACCGCGCAGGGCACGGTGGCCGCCTACAACACGATCACGGTCAGCCCGCAGGTCGGCGGCGAGCTGCTGAGCGTCAACTTCCAGGAAGGGCAGATGGTGAAGAAGGGCGAGCTGCTGGCCCGGATCGACCCGCGCACCTTCCAGGCGCAGTACGACCAGGCCGCCGCCAGCCTGCGCCAGAACCAGGCGCTGCTGGCCACCGCCCAGTCCAACTACGAACGCTCCAATTCCGACGCCTACCGCCAGTACGTCGCGCAGACCGACCTGACCACGCTGCGCAACCAGGTCGCCCAGTACCAGGCCGCGGTCGCCTCCGCACAGGCGTCGATGGCCCAGAGCAAGGTGCAGCTGGACTACACCCGCATCGTCTCGCCCATCGACGGCGTGGCCGGCATCCGCGCGGTCGACCCGGGCAACGTGGTCGGCGCCGGCACCGCGCTGGTCACCCTCACCCAGCTGCAGCCGATCTACGTGCTGTTCAACCTGCCCGAGCAGCAGCTGGACGCGGTACGCGCGGCACAGGGCGGCGGCCCGCTGGAAACGGCGACGCTGGACCGCGCCGGCGGCGCGGTGGTCAACGCCGACGGCAAGCTGCAGGTGGTGGACAACCAGATCAGCGCCACCAGCGGCACCTTCCGCCTGCGCGCCGAATTCCCCAATGCCGACAAGGCGCTGTGGCCGGGCCAGTTCGTCAACGTGCGGATGAAGCTCAGCGAACTGCCCGACGCGGTGGTGGTGCCGGCCGAGGCCGTGCAGCGCAGCAGCAGCAGCGACTTCGTCTACCTGATCAAGCCGGACAACACCGTCACCCTGCGCGACGTGGTGCAGAGCGGCCAGGTGGACGACAGCCACGTGGTCATCGGCAAGGGCCTGCAGCCCGGCGACAAGGTGGTGACCGAAGGCCAGTTCCGGCTCAAGGAAGGCATCAAGGTCACTCCGCTGCAACCGGGCCAGGCGCCGCCGGCGCCGACCGACGAGCAGCTGAAGGCGGCCAGCCAGAAGCGCGGTGGCGCCGGCCGGGGCGGCCGTGGTCCGCGCTGACCGGCAGCCCATGCTCCGTCGCGGACGCCACCCCGTGGCGCGCGACGGAGCGGGACAGGCGCCGCGCAGGTACGCACACGTGAGCACCGCACGCGGATCACGGAACGAGCGCGGCAGGACCGCGGACAGGCGCTGACCGCCTTCCGCCGCGCACTCTCTCACCACAGGAACCGACCGTGGGCTTCTCGACTCTCTTCATCCGCCGCCCCATCGCCACCTCGCTGCTGATGGTCGGCCTGATGCTGCTGGGCATCCTCGGCTACCAGCGCCTGCCGGTTTCGGCCCTGCCCGAGATCGAGGCGCCCAGCCTGGTGGTGACCACGCAGTACCCCGGCGCCAGCGCGCAGACCATGGCCTCGCTGGTGACCACGCCGCTGGAGCGGCAGCTGGGCCAGATCTCCGGCCTGGACCTGATGACCTCCGATTCCTCGGCCGGGTTGTCGACGGTCGTGCTGCAGTTCTCGATGGAACGCGACATCGACACCGCCGCGCAGGACGTGCAGGCGGCGATCCGCCAGGCCACCCTGCCCGGCTCGCTGCCCTACCAGCCGGTCTACAACCGGGTGAACCCGGCCGACGCGCCGATCCTGACCCTCAAGCTGGCCTCGGACACGCGCCCGCTGCGCGAGGTCAACGACCTGGCCGACTCGGTGCTGGCGCAGCGCCTGTCGCAGGTGGACGGCGTCGGCCTGGTGTCGATCGCCGGCAACGTGCGCCCGGCCGTGCGCATCCAGGCCAACCCGGCGCAGCTGGCCAACATGGGCATGACCCTGGAAGACCTGCGCAGCGCGCTGACCCAGGCCAACGTCAACGCACCCAAGGGCTCGCTCAACGGCAAGACCCAGAGCTATACCCTGTCCACCAACGACCAGCTCAGCGACGCGTCGGACTACAACGACATCATCGTGCGCTACAGGAACGGCGCGCCGGTGCGGCTGCGCGACGTGGCCAGCGTGGTCGACGGCGTGGAGAACGACCAGATCGCCGCCTGGGCCGACGGCAAGCCGGCGGTGCTGCTGGAAGTGCGGCGCCAGCCCGGCGCCAACATCGTCAAGACGGTGCAGAACATCCGCCAGATCCTGCCCGGCCTGCAGAACATGCTGCCGGCGGACGTGAAGCTGGACGTGTTCTCCGACCGTACCGTCACCATCCGCGCCTCGGTGCACGACGTGCAGTTCACCCTGGTCCTGACCATCTGCCTGGTGGTGGCGGTGATCTTCGTGTTCCTGCGCCGGCTGTGGGCCACCGTGATCCCCTCGGTGGCGGTGCCGCTGTCGCTGCTGGGCACCTTCGGCGTGATGGCCTTCGCCGGCATGTCGCTGGACAACCTGTCGCTGATGGCGCTGACCGTGGCCACCGGCTTCGTGGTCGACGATGCGATCGTGATGATCGAGAACATCGTGCGCTACATCGAGCAGGGTAAGGACGGCCAGGAAGCGGCCGAGACCGGCGCGAAGGAAATTGGCTTTACCGTGCTGTCGCTGACCGTGTCGCTGATCGCGGTGTTCCTGCCGCTGATCCTGATGCCGGGCGTGACCGGCCGCCTGTTCCACGAGTTCGCCTGGGTGCTGTCGATCGCGGTGGCGATCTCGATGCTGATCTCGCTGACGCTCACCCCGATGATGTGCGCCTACCTGCTCAAGCCCGACGCGCTGCCCGAGGGCGACGACGCCCACGAGCGCGCCGCCGCGCAGGGCAAGGCCACCGCCTGGTCGAAGCTGGTGCACGCCTACGAGCGCAGCCTGGACTGGGTGCTGCGCCACCAGCGCATGACCCTGGGCATCGCGCTGGGCTCGGTGGCGCTGACCGTGCTGCTGTACGTCGCCATTCCCAAGGGCCTGCTGCCCGACCAGGACACCGGCATGGTCACCGGCGTGGTGCTGGCCGACCAGAACGTGGCCTTCGAGCAGATGCAGCAGCGCACCCGCGCCGTGGCCGAGGCGCTGCGCCAGGACCCGGCGGTGAGCGGCGTGGCCGCCTACATCGGCGCCGGCTCGATGAACCCCACGCTCAACCAGGGCCAGCTGAACATCGTGCTCAAGGACCGCGGCGAACGCGGCAGCCTGGACGCCATCCTGCCGCGCCTGCAGGACGCCGCCGCGCACATCCCCGGCATCGCGCTGTACCTCAAGCCGGTGCAGGACGTGACCCTGGACACGCGCGTGGCCGCCACCGCCTACCAGTTCTCGCTGTCGGACATGGACAGCAGGGAACTGGCCGAACAGGCCGCGCGCGTCACCGACGCGCTGCGCCGCCTGCCCGAGCTGGCCGACGTGGACAACAACCTGGCCGACCACGGCCGCGCCCTGCACGTGGAAGTGGACCGCGACAAGGCCAGCCGCTACGGCGTGCCGATGCAGACCATCGACGACACGCTGTACGACGCCTACGGCCAGCGCCAGATCTCGACCATCTTCACCCAGCTCAACCAGTACCGCGTGGTGCTGGAAGTGGCGCCGGAGTTCCGCACCAGCGACGCGCTGATGAACCAGCTGGCCATCGGCAGCAACGGCAGCGGCGCGCTGACCGGCAGCAACGCCACCACGCTGGGCCAGGTCAGTTCGAGCAACTCCTCCACCGCCACCGGCATCGGCAACAGCAACACCGGCATCGCGCTGGGCGCCGGCGGCAGCATCCCGCTGTCGGCGATCGCCACCGCCACGCCGGGCACCGCGCCGCTGATCGTCAGCCACCAGCAGCAGCTGCCGTCGGCGACGATCTCCTTCAACCTGGCGCCGGGCTATTCGCTGTCCGAAGGCGTGGCGGCGATCAACAAGGCGGTGGCCGAGCTGCAGCTGCCGCAGCAGATGCAGGCGCAGTTCGTCGGCACCGCCGCCGAGTTCTCCAGCAGCCAGACCGACGTGGTGATGCTGCTGCTGGCCGCCATCGCAGTGATCTACATCGTGCTGGGCGTGCTGTACGAGAGCTGGATCCACCCGCTGACCATCATCTCCACCCTGCCGCCGGCCGGCGTCGGCGCGCTGCTGGCGCTGTACCTGTGCGGCATGAGCCTGTCGGTGGACGGCATCGTCGGCATCGTGCTGCTGATCGGCATCGTCAAGAAGAACGCGATCATGATGATCGACTTCGCGCTGGACGCGCAGCGCACCGGCATGAACGCCTTCGACGCGATCCGCCGCGCCTGCCTGCTGCGCTTCCGCCCGATCATGATGACCACCGCCGCGGCCATGCTCGGCGCGCTGCCGCTGGCACTGGGCACCGGCATCGGCTCCGAGCTGCGCCGGCCGCTGGGCGTGGCCATCGTCGGCGGCCTGCTGCTGTCGCAGCTGGTCACGCTGTACACGACGCCGGTGATCTACCTGTACTTCGAGCGGTTCTCCGAATGGGCCGCCCGGCGCCGCGAGCAGCGCGCCGCCGCCCGCCTGCAGGCCGCCGGCAAGCGCACGGCATGAACATCTCCGCGCCCTTCATCAAGCGCCCGATCGGCATCAGCCTGCTGGCCATCGGCCTGTTCTTCGCCGGCCTGCTCTGCTACCTGCAGCTGGGCGTGGCGGCGTTGCCGAACCTGTCTATCCCGGTGATCTTCGTGCAGGCCAGCAACACCGGCGCCGACGCCGACACCATGGCCGCCACCGTCACCGCGCCGCTGGAACGCCACCTCGGCCAGGTGCCGGGCATCAGCAGCATGCGCTCAAGCAGCAGCGACGGCCGCAGCATGGTGTTCCTGATGTTCGACACCAGCCGCGACATCGACGCCGCCGCGCAGGACGTGCAGGCGGCGATCAACGCGGCCATGGCCGACCTGCCGGCCGGCATCGGCACGCCGACCTACCAGAAGGCCAACCCCAACGACGACCCGGTGATCGCGCTGGCGCTGACCTCGGAAACGCAGTCGGTCGCCGAGCTCTACAACCTGGCCGACTCGCTGCTGGCGCAGCGCCTGCGCCAGCTGCCCGGCGTGTCGCAGGTGGATATCGCCGGCGCCTCCACGCCCGCCGTGCGCGTGGACCTCAACCTGCGCGCGATGAACGCGCTGGGGCTGAGCCCGGACAACCTGCGCAACGCCATGCGCGCGGCCAACGTGGCCTCGCCGCTGGGCTTCCTCAGCGACGGCAGCAGCCAGACCGCCATCATCCTCAACGACCAGGTGCGCAAGGCCTCGGACTTCGCCAACGTCGCCATCGCCACCCACGACGGCGCGGTGGTGCGGCTGAAGGACATCGCCACCGTCTACGACGGCCAGCAGGACGCGTTCCAGGCCGCGTGGTTCAACGGCAAGCGCGGCGTGCTGATGTACGTGTACCTGCGCAGCGGCGCCAACCTGGTGGCGACCGTGGACAGGGTGAAGGCGGAGATCCCGGCGCTGTCCGGCTACCTCGACGCCGGCACCACGCTCACGCCCTACTTCGACCGCACCCCGACCATCCGCGCCTCGCTGGCCGAGGTGCAGATCACGCTGATGATCAGCCTGGCGATGGTGGTGCTGACCATGGCGCTGTTCCTGCGCCGGCTGGCGCCGACGCTGATCGCCGCGGTGGCGGTGCCGCTGTCGCTGGCCGGTGCGGCGGTGGTGATGATGGTGCTGGGCTTCACCCTCAACAACCTGACCCTGCTGGCGCTGGTGATCGCGATCGGCTTCGTCGTCGACGACGCCATCGTGGTGATCGAGAACATCATGCGCCATCTGGACGACGGCATGCCGCGGATGCAGGCGGCGATGGCCGGCGCGCGCGAGATCGGCTTCACCATCGTCTCGATCACCGCTTCGCTGATCGCGGTGTTCCTGCCGATCATCTTCGCCCAAGGCATGCTCGGCGCGTTCTTCCGCGAGTTCACCCTGACCCTGGTGGCGGCGATCATGGTCTCGGCGCTGGTCTCGCTGACCCTGACCCCGGCGCTGTGCGCGCGCTTCCTGCAGCCGCACGAGGCGCACGTGCGCGAATCGCGCATGAACCGCCTGCTCGACCGCGCGCACGCGGGCATGCTGAAGGTCTATACGGTCGCGCTGGACTTCTCGCTGCGCCACGCGCTGCTGCTGGCGCTGACCCCGCTGCTGCTGATCGTCGCCACGTTCTATCTCGGCGGTGCGGTCAGCAAGGGCAATTTCCCCGAGCAGGACACCGGCCTGATCTGGGGCCGCGCCAGTTCCAGCGCCACCGTGTCCTTCAACGAGATGACCGCGCGCCAGCGGCGGCTGAGCGACATGTTCCTGGCCGACCCGGCGGTGAAGATGGTCGGCTCGCGGCTGGGTTCCAGCCGCCAGGGCAGCAGCGCGCAGTTCAACATCGAGCTGAAGACCGTGGCCGAAGGCCGGCACGAGGCCACCAGCATGGTGGTCGCGCGCCTGAGCGCCAAGGCCGCGCGATTCCCCGACCTGGACGTGCGCCTGCGCGCGATCCAGGACCTGCCTTCCGACGGCGGTGGCGGCGGTGGCGGCCAGGGCGCGCAGAACCGCGTCACCCTGCAGGGCAACGACGCCGCGCAGCTGGCCGAATGGCTGCCGAAGCTGGTGGAAGCGCTGAAGCAGAACCCGAAGCTGCGCGACGTCGGTTCGGACGTGGACAAGGGCGGGCTGATGCAGAAGATCGTCATCGACCGCGAGCGGGCCTCGCGCCTGGGCGTGAGCATCGGCGCCATCGACGGCGCGCTGTACGGCGCCTTCGGCCAGCGCCAGATCTCCACCATCTACGCCGATCTCAACCAGTACGGCGTGGTGGTCAACGCGCTGCCGGAACAGACCGGCGGCCCGGCCGCCATCAATGATGTGTACGTGGCCTCCAGCAGCGGGCAGATGATCCCGCTGACCGCCTTCGCCCACCAGGAATCCGGGCTGGCGCCGTCGCAGGTGACCCACCAGAACCAGTACACGGTGATGGACCTGAGCTACAACCTGGCCCCCGGCGTGAGCAGCGGCGAGGGCGACGCCATCGTCAAGGCCGCCATCGACGGCCTGCGCATGCCCGGCGACATCCGCCAGGCCGAGCCCGGCGGCTTCCGCCAGGCGCTGGACCCGACGGCGATGCTGATGCTGATCATCGCCGCCATCGCCACGGTCTACATCGTGCTGGGCATGCTGTACGAGAACCTGGTGCACCCGGTGACGATCCTGTCCACCCTGCCGGCCGCCGGCATGGGCGCGCTGCTGGCGCTGTGGGTGACCAACACCGACCTGTCGGTGATCTCGACCATCGCGCTGGTGCTGCTGATCGGCATCGTCAAGAAGAACGCGATCATGATGATCGACTTCGCCCTGGTGGCGCAGCGCGAGCACGGCAAGTCGCCGGCCGAGGCGGTGCGCGAGGCCAGCATCGTGCGTTTCCGCCCGATCATGATGACGACAATGGTGGCGATCCTGGCGGCGCTGCCGCTGGCGATCGGCCTGGGCGAAGGCTCGGAGCTGCGCCGCCCGCTCGGCATCGCGATGATCGGCGGCCTGCTGATCTCGCAGAGCCTGACCCTGCTGAGCACTCCGGCGCTGTACGTGATCTTCTCCTGCCTGCAGCAGCACTGGCGCAGCTGGCGAGCGCGGCGCAAGGCACACCGTCAGCAACGCACCCCCCGGACCACTTCGTAGCAGCGGGGCTTGCCCCGCTGGCCGTTGCCGTTGCCGTTGCCGTTGCCGTTGCCAATGATTTTGCTTTTGCTCCTGCGCTTTTGACTTTCCGGGTTCCCTTCCGCAGCGACGGAGCCGACGGACAAGACCCCGCAGGGGCGACGTGCAGGGATGCACGTCGTTTTTCGACGAGACAGGGATGTCTCGTCGAAAAATCCCATCGGCGGAGTGGACCCGCGGCACGCAGTGCCGTGGGCGCGAAGGCAGGGCGTGCTTGACCAGCCATTCGGCTGTTGGAAAGGCGCTTCTCTTGGTTACCTTCTCTTTGCACGAGCAAAGAGAAGTAACTCGCTCCCCGAAAGGGGAGCGAAAGCCTTTGTTCTTGCCACTGTCTTGTTTCCCCGAAGGAGAAAAGGTAGCAGCAAGAAACAGGAACCTGAAAGCAGAGCTTTCACTCCTGCTCCGCAGGAGCGATTCACTTTGACCAGCCATTCGGCTGTTGAAAAAGCGCCTCTTTGCTTGTGCAAAGAAAAGTAACCAAAAGAAAGCACAGCCGGGACGCGAGCCGATGCGGCTGCGCCGCATCGGTCCCCTGCGCTCCTCGCGTGCCGGGGGGACGGCGCACAACTCGCTTCGCTCAGACACGTGCGCCTCTTCGCCCCCCGTCCCGCTGCGGTGCTCGGCTCGCTTTACGGCCGGGAGGTCAAAAGCCGAAGCAACAACAACGGCCGAAGCAACGGCCAAAGCCAAGGCAACAGCCAGCGGGGCAAGCCCCGCTGCTACGGGGTGGCGAAGTCTTGTAGGTACCGGGCTTGCCCGGCACGAGCGTCGCTGCCGTGGGTCAGGCCGCCAACTGCGCCAGCGATTCCACCTGCAGGCGCTCGTAGATCGCGAATTCGTCCGCCACCGAGGCCCCCAGCGCCTGCTCGAACACATCGCGGTTGGCACGCGCCGCATAGGCGCGCTGCTCCTCGCCGCCGAGGTTGGACTGGAAGATGCCCGCCGCACTGACCGGCAGGAAGTCCTCGTAGACGATCGGCTCGGCGCTGGCCAGGCCGCGTTCGATCAGCATCTCGGCCGGCAGCGCGCGCTCGGCCGCCGGTGCGGCGCGACCCGCGTCAGTCAACGCATAGCGGTAATAGCCCAGGCCTTCGCGACGCAGGATGGCGTGGTCGTCCGGGAAACCGGCGAACGCCGCTTCCAGCCGCTGCGCGTAGTCGCCGCCGGTGCTGCCGGCGCCACCGCTCTCGCGCGCCTGCGCCAACAGGGTGTCGTACAGCGCGCGGCCCTTCGGGGTCAGCGCCAGGCCGCGCTGCTCGATCTCGCCGAAACGCGCGGTGTGGGTGCCGGCGGCGTTGTCCGCGCCCGACGGGAAATGCACCAGTTCCTCCAGCGCCTTGAAGCTGGTCTGGCGCAGCAGGATCGGGCAGGCGCGGCGCGGCGGGCCTTCGATCACCGCCTTGGCGGCGATGCCGCGCGCATGCATCGCCGCCTGCGCGGCGTCGATGTCCAGCGTGCGCGGGGTCAGGTGGTTGATGTGCGGGCCGCGGAAGCTGACCACGTCGGCCACCAGCCGGTGCGCGGCGTGCAGCGCGTGGTAGGTGGTCAGCGATACGGTGGCCTCGTTGTGCCAGCGGAAGGTCTCCAGCGCCTCGACCACGAAACGCCATGCGTCTTCTTCGCCCAGGCCGCCATCGCGCTCGCACTGTTCGATCAGCTGCAGCGCGCCGGCGGTGAAGATGGTGCGGCGGGACAGGATGTCGGCCGCCTGCGCGCGCAGCGCCTCGTCCTCGATCAGTTCCAGCCGCAGCAGCGAGGTGAACACGCGGAACGGATTGCGGTTGAGCGATTCGCCCTCGACCGGGCGGAACGCGGTGGAATGCACCGGCACGCCGGCCACCGACAGGTCGTAATAGCCGACCGGCTGCATGCCCATCACCGCGAACAGCCGCCGCAGCGTGGACAGTTCCTGTGCGGTGCCGACGCGGATCGCGCCGTGGCGTTCCACGTCCAGGCGCTCGCGCTCGCCGCTGCGCTCCATCTGCGCGGCCAGTTCCGGCTGCGCCGCCAGCACATCGGCGTTGATCTCGCCGACCAGCTCCACCAGGGTGCCGTACAGCGGCACTTCGGTGCGGTACATGTGCGACATCGACTGCGAGAACAGGCTGCGGATGTGGTCGGGCGAAACGAAGCGGTCGGCGGTCATGGCGTGGGGCGCAGGCGCGGCAGCGGGAGGTCCGCCATTTTCGCCCGAACCAGGAGCGCGAGGCTATCAGCCGTCCTTCCTCCCTGCGGCGGGGAAGAGGCGTTGCTTGCGAACCACGGATCCGGGCATGCCTGGACATCCGGCGCATTGCGCGGGGTCGAAGCGCGGCGCGGGGTGGTTCGCGGAAGCGGACAAGGGCAAGGACGAAGCTTCGTGATCGCAGGCCGCATGAGGCTTTGCCCTTGGCCTTGCCTCACCCCAACCCCTCTCCCGCGGGGAGAGGGGCTATAGGCTCAGCGGGCTGCTGCGTCGCGTTGCGCGCGGTCGCCGAGCTGGCGTTGCAGCACCGCGTCCAGGCGGATCGGCCGGTCCCAGTGGTCGTAGCTGGCGACCAGCGCCTGGCGCACGGCGCGCCAGTGCAGGTTGTCCGGCGCCACCGGCAGGCTTTCCACCGCGGCCTTCCAGCCTTCGCCCGGATGCCGGCTCCGCGCCTGCACCGGTTCGCGGCAGCTGGCGCCGATGGCCTGGCCCCAGAAGCAGGCGAACCAGACGTCGCCGGCCAGCCATCCATGCCGCTGCATCAACGCCTCGACGTAGCCGCGGCGCGCGCCGCCGTAGCGCACCACTTCGTCGATGAAGGCATCGGGGTGGCGCTCGGCATAGCGGTTGACGTCGGCCAACTGGCGGTCGAGCCAGGCATCGCCGGTGCCCGGAGTGTAGGCGTCTGTCGGCAGGTCGGAAGCGGCCTGCGCCAGCGCCACGGCGGGAAGCAGCAGCAGCGCAGGAACCAGTGACGAGGAACCAGCAACCAGCGAGAGCACCAGCGCAGCTGCTTTCGCCCTTGCTCCTGCCCCTGTTGGTTTCCGTTTCCGCATCGCGCGCGCTCCGTCCTTCCTGCTCACTGCCTGTTGCTGCCTCGTCATTCGTTCCCGGCCTCGCTGGCCGCCACGGCTTCCGGCCACTGCCACGCGGTGTCGGCCAGGCGCAGGCGCGGTTCGTCGCAGGAAACGCCGTGCCCGGCGGGCAGGCCGAATTCGGCCTGCACCCGTGTGCAGGTCTGCGGGATCTTCACGGAGACGATCCCGATTTCGACCCACCGCGCGAACCGGGCCATCATGCCATCGAAAACGTGGTGGTGATGCAGGAGGGCGTGGCGAAAGTGTTCATCGGCATGGGCGGTGGCTGCTTCGTGCCGGCCGTGACGGACGCGGGCCCGGTGTCTCTTTTCGGTGGCGCGGCAACCGGGCTGTTATCCTGCCCGCGGTAGCCTCGCATCTGTCTGTTACGGTGTTTCCTGAATCCGTTTTCAGGCAGGTGGCCGGAGGTCCTCTTCGGCGACCTCATGCTGTGGAGCCAATCGATGAATCAAGCGCTTGCCAACGAGCTGATATCGGCAGCGTCGGAATCGAGTGATCGGCACGACTGGTGCAGCGCTTTCCGACGGGTGCGGGCGGAAACGGAGCGTCGTGCTGCACCGCTGTCGGCGGAAGACCAGGGCGTGCAGTCGATGCCGGATGCAAGCCCCGTGAAATGGCATCGCGCGCATACCACCTGGTTTTTCGAGCAGTTCCTCCTGAAGGCGTACGCCGCCGGCTACCGCGAGTTCGATGCCTGCTTCGGCTTCCTGTTCAACTCCTACTACGAAGCGGTGGGCCCCAGACACGACAGGCCCAGGCGCGGCCTGATCACACGGCCCGATGCCAGCGACGTCACCGCCTATCGCGCCCATGTCGATCGCGAGGTGGTACGCCTGCTGGAAAGTGCCGATGCCACCGCGCTCGGCAAGGCCATTCCGGTTCTCGAGATTGGACTGCACCACGAACAACAGCATCAGGAACTGATGCTCACCGACATCCTGCACGCGTTCGCGCAGAATCCCATCCGTCCTGCCTATGACGCCGGCTGGCCGCTTCCGCGCGCCGATGGGGACGCCGGCGAAGCGCGCATCGCAGCGGGCATCCGTACCATCGGGCACCAGGGCGAGGGGTTCTGTTACGACAACGAACTGCCCGCACATCAGGTGCTGCTGCCGGAAGCGGCCATCGGCAGGCATCTGGTAAGCAACCGCCAATGGCTGGAGTTCATCGCCGACGGTGGTTACCGGACGCAGCACCTGTGGCTGTCGGACGGATGGGCCGAAGCGCAGGCCCAGGGCTGGAATGCGCCCGGCTACTGGTACATGCACGAAGGTGCCTGGTTCGCGCAGACGCTCGCGGGGCCGAAGCCGGTCGATCCGTCCGCGCCCGTGATGCATGTCAGCTACTACGAGGCCGATGCCTTCGCGCGCTGGGCGGGCAAGGACCTGCCGACCGAAGCGGAATGGGAGACGGCCGCGCGTGCCGGCCTGCTCGCCGACGCCTTCGGCGTCGCCTGGCAATGGACGCGGAGCGCCTACTCGGCGTATCCCGGCTACCGCGCCGCCGAGGGCGCGCTCGGCGAATACAACGGGAAGTTCATGGTCAACCAGGTCGTACTGAGGGGATCGTCGCTGGCAACGCCGCAGGGACACGCGCGCGCAAGCTACCGCAACTTCTTCCCGCCGTCGGCGCGCTGGCAGTTCAGCGGGCTCCGGCTCGTCGACTATCGGTACGCCACGCTGGCGGCGGCCAACAGGGGCGGGTCATGACGGCGTCGGCCAGCGGGATCACGGATACGCCGGCCGCAAGTGAATTCGCCCAGGATGTGCTGGCCGGGCTGTCGGCGCCGCAGAAACAGTTGCCGTCGAAGTACTTCTACGACAGCGTCGGTTCCGAGCTGTTCGAGCGCATCACGCGGCTGCCCGAGTACTACCCGACGCGATGCGAGATCGGCATCCTGCAGCAACAAGCCGGCGGTATCGCCTCCGGCATGCCGCCGAGGGCGGCGCTGGTCGAGTTCGGCAGCGGTTCCAGCACCAAGACCCGGATCGTGCTGGCCGCCGCCAGCTCCCTGGCCGCCTACGTTCCGATCGACATCTCGGGACCGTTCCTGCGCCAGCAGGTCGCCGGATTGGGCCGCGAATATCCTGGCGTCGCCATGTTCCCGGTCGAGGCCGATTTCACCGAGCCGTTCGCGCTTCCGCAGGCGGTCCGGACGATGCCCCGGGTGGGCTTTTTCCCGGGATCGACCATCGGCAACTTCGATCCCCGGGGCGCGGCCGCTTTCCTTCGCCACGCCGCGCGCATGCTCAGCGACGATGCGACGTTCATCGTCGGCGTCGACCTGGTCAAGGACATACGGCTCCTGGAGGATGCCTACAACGACGCGCAAGGCGTGACCGCGCAGTTCAACCTCAACCTGCTCGCGCGCATCAATCGCGAACTCGGCGCCGATTTCGATCTCGACGGCTTCCAGCACAAGGCCTTCTTCAACCGCGAACACTCGCGGATCGAGATGCACCTGGCCAGCCGCAGGCGGCAGACGGTCGAGGTCTGCGGCACGCGCATCGATTTCGCCGCCGGCGAGACCATCCACACCGAGAACAGCTACAAGTACTCGGTGCCATCATTCGCTGCGCTGGCGCGCAGCGCGGGCTGGAACACCGCTCGGACCTGGACCGATGCCGGCGCCAACTTCAGCGTGCATGTGCTGCGCTCGGAGGACGCGTGAGCGGCCATAGCCGCCACCTGTCGCATCCGCCGCATCGCGTTTCCGCGCGGACGCGGCCGCGGTTGACAGGGCTCGAGCCGCGCCAATACCGTGTGAGTGCTGCGGGATGCGCAGGCAACCCGCCGATATCCCATCGGAGCATGCCGTCATGACCGAACGTATCCGCGGGATCAATCCGGCCGTCGAACCTTCCGGTACCGGCTGCGTCGAATGCCTGGCCGCGGGGGCGTGGTGGCTCCACCTGCGGCGCTGCGCGGAATGCGGCCACATCGGCTGCTGCGACAGTTCCCCAAACCAGCATGCGACGAAGCATTTCCATGCCACCGGGCACCCGGTCATCCGCAGTTTCGAGCCGGGCGAGACGTGGTTCTGGAACTACGAAACCAATTCCGAGGTCAGGGGCGAGCGGCTCGCGCCGCCTGAGTCGCATCCGCTGGACCAGCCGACCCCCGGACCGGCCGGACGCGTGCCCGACGACTGGGAGTCGTTGCTCAACCAGTAGCCAGAGCTAGGGCGTGCGACGCATTCGCCGGCAACCGCCGACAACAGCACAGGACCGATCGCCATGACGAGTGATTCCGCCTATGATCCGTGGCCGGTGCTTTCGGGCCCGGCCTTCGCGCCTACCCGCCATTTCCTGCACATGGTGTTGCAGGCCGTCGGCAAGCTGAAGTTGTCCCAGCCCTTCCAGGCGCAATGGGCCGAGGTGCCGCTCTGGCTCAACGCGCGCGGCCTGACCACCGGGCCGATCCCCTACGCCCGTGGCGCCTACGAGGTGCGCGCGGACTTCGTGACGCAGCAGCTGCATTGGCTGACGAGCGAGGGGAAGTCGGGCTGCCTGGCCTTCGGCCCGACGTCGGTGGCCGCGTTCGTGGACGGCCTGCTCAAGGGACTTCGCAATGCCGGCATCGATGCCAGCATCAACATGAAGCCACAGGAGATCCCCGACCCCATTCCGTTCGACGAGGATACGCAGCCACGCGCATACGACCCGGCGCAGGTGGCGACCTGGTGGCGCATCCTGCTCAGCGTCCAGCGCTTGATGCAGGCGTTCCAGGGGCGCTTCACCGGCAAGACCCAGCCCATCGGCCTGATGTGGGGAACGTTCGACATCCGCCTGCCCTTCTACAGTGGCAAGCCCGCCCAGCCGGCGCCCGACAGCGGCTTCATCCGCCGCAACTGCATGAACGTCGAACTGATGGAGATGGGCTGGTGGCCCGGGGACGGCTCGTATCCCAGGCCCGCGTTCTACGCGTTCACCTATCCCCAGCCGTCGGGCATCGAGCGCGCGAAGATCGGCCCGAACGCCGCAAGATGGGACGCCACCATGGGCGAGTTCCTGCTGGATTACGACGACCTGCGCCAGTGCGCGCACCCCGACGGCGCCCTGCTCGAATTCTTCGCTTCCACCTACGCCGCCGGCGCCAACGCGGCGCATTGGGACCCAAGCCTGCTGGGCACCGGTCGAACGGTGTAGACCTGCGAACGGTATGCCCCGGGTGGATGCAATCGCCCCGCTGCATGTTGTACGGAACAGCAACCGGGATACGGGTGGGCATCTGACAGACAGGATGTCATCGCGCGTGTCGCATGCGGGCAATGGACGAGATCCCTCGCCATGCCCGGGACGACAGCACTCTGGCGGACGCTCTATGCACCCTCGGCCGGTCCATGACCCGTGGGCCGGGTTTCCCGCATCAGCACGAAGACCGGCAGGACGCACAGCGCGGTCACCGCGATCATGACGCCGGGCACCGCCGCCCATTGGGTGCGCTGGATCAGCCATTGCGCCAGCCAGGGCGTCACGCCACCGAAAATGGCGGTGGCCATGGTCGCGCCGAAGGCGAGTCCGCTCAGGCGCGCCTCGCCACGAAACTGCTCCGCCGTCGCCACCGCCCCTACCGCGCTGACGCCGCCTCCCAGCGCGGCGAGCACGACTGCGCCCACCATGGCCTGCATCATCGAGCCCCCACCCATCATCAGGAACATGGAGGCGGGAACGAGGACGCCGATGCCGGCCAGGCCGATCAACAGCGGGCGACGCCCGATCACGTCGGACAGCAGGCCGAGCGCAGGAGTCACCGCGATCACCACGAAGGCGGCGAGGGTGGACAGCCACAGCGAATGGCCTTCGCTCATCGCGCCCGTCGAGGTCAGGAAGGCCGGAACGTAGGCGATCCCGACGTAGTAGGTGATCGATCCGAGCGCCGAAATCGCGAATCCGCGGGCGATGCCCGCGCGGTAGTTCGCAAGGCTGTAGCGCAGCGGATGGGACGGCACGGTTCCGCCGGCCTGCTGGCGCCGGAAATCGGGCGACTCGTCGAGCGAGGTGCGGACCAGCAGGATCACGCCGGCCAGGACCGCGCCGGCCAGGAACGGCAGCCGCCAGCCCCAGCTTTCCAGTTGCGCGGTCGTCATGAGGCTGACGGTCAGCGCCGACAGGCCGACCGCCAGCAGCCCGCCGACCTCGCTGGAGGCGGACGCCAGCGAGGTAATCAGCCCGCGCCGGCGAACCGGCGCGCCCTCGAGCAGGTAGGCGACCACGCCGGTGTATTCGCCGCCGACGGAAAAGGCCATGACGCAGCGCAGGAACAGCAGGGCCCAGCCCGCCGCCGGCCCGATCTGCCCGCGCGTCGGCAGCAGGCCGATCGCGAGCATGGCGAGGGCCATCAGCGCCATCGACAGGAGCATCATGCGCCGGCGCCCGTGCCGGTCCCCGATCCGCGCGAACGCGATCGCGCCGATGGGCCGCATCATGTAGGAGACGGCGAAACCGGCCAGTACCGTCAGCAGCGACGCCTGGTCGTCGCCGAAGAACACGCGCGCCACGACGGTCGAGAGGTAGAGGTACAGGGTGAAGTCGTACCACTCGACGACCGTCGAGAATGCCGCGATGCCGATCGAACGGGGAGGGAGCAGCGGTCTTCCATCGGCCGTCATGGGCAATCCCTTCGATCACCCCGGGCCCCGGCGGATCGATCTGCGAGTGCGGGAGGTGGCCGGTTGGCCGCTTGTTGCAAGGGCAAAAGCATCGGGTTCCGGCGGCTGGCAACCACGGTCGCGACGCTTCGCCGCCCGCGTCCGTCCGACGGTCGGGCGCGCCGGATCAGAACGGGACGCCGTCGAGCCGGCCCATCCTGCCGCCAAGGAAGTCGCGCTTGGCCTGCACGATGCGCTCCGGCGTGTCCATCACGAAGGGGCCGTCGAAGATCAGCTCGCCTTCGACCGGATCGCCGCCCAGCACTGCGACGGTGGCCGGCTGCCCGGCGGCCGCCTGCAGCACCACCTGGCGGCCCGGGCCCAGCATCGCCAGCGTGCCCGGCGCCAATGGCGCACCGGCGGGGCCCACCAGTTCGCCTTCGAGCACATAGAAGCCGAGTTCCCCGGCATCGATGTCCAGCGCCACCCGTGCGCCAGGCTCGAGCTGGATATGCGCGAACACCGTGGGCGTGGCATTGCGCATCGGCCCCGTGGTGCCGTTCACCGTGCCGGCGATGACGCGCACCGTGGCGTCGGGCAGGCGCAGTTCGGGGATGTCGGCGGCGCGGAACGAGGCATAGTCCGGCTCGGCGAATTTCATGGACGGCGGCAGGCTGGTCCACAGCTGCAGGCCGTGGCGTCCGCCCGTCGGCTGTTCCGCATGCAGCATGCCGCGCCCGGCGCGGATCCATTGCGCATCACCGGGCCCGAGCGTGTCGCGGAAGCCGGCGCTGTCGCGGTGTTCCACGCCCCCGTCGAGCAGGTAGCTGATCACTTCGATGCCGGCATGTGGATGAGGCCTGTCGCCGATGCCGCGCCGGCTTTGATGCCGGTAGTGATCGAGGAACACGAACGGCCCCAGCGACGGATGGCCTTCCACCGGAAGGGCGCGACGCAGCAGCATGTCGCCGTCGTCGATGATGCGGTCCTCCGGCAGGATCGCTTCGATCGTGCGCTGGCTCATATCGTTCCTCCTTCGCAGGGCATCGTTGCTCGAAACCGGGACGCGCCCGGCACGGATCCAGCCGAATGGGCGGATCGAACCCCTTATCCAGCATGAAACTCCAGAAACATGCCGAGTGGAACCCCCATGGCTGGAAGAAGCTGCTTCCTACCCGGCAATCGTCGTCATCGTGGTCATCCGCTCGATGGCTTCAACGATTCCGTCGGCACCGTCCACTTCCACCACCTTCCCTGCCCGGTCGAAACCTTGCAGCACCTCATGCTCCCAGGTGGCGTGGTATGGCATGTAAACGCCCCAGCCTCCCAGTTCGACGACCGGTGCGATGTCGGATTTGAGCGAGTTGCCGACCATCGCGAACCGGTCAGCCGTCACCTCGAACTCCTGCAGCAAGCGCCGGTAGGTGGAGACGTCCTTTTCGGACACTATTTCAATCCGCTGAAAGGCCGTCAGGCCGCATTGTGCGACTTTCCGCTCTTGATGAAACAGATCGCCCTTGGTGATCAGCACGACGCGGTATTTCGCCGCGACCTGGTCCACCGCCTCGGCGATGCCCGGCAGCAGCTCGACCGGATGGGCCAGCAGATCCTTTCCCATGTCCACGACGGCCTGGATGTCGCGCGCTTCGATGCGTCCTTCCGTCAGGTCGATGGCCGCTTCCACCATCGACAGGACCATGCCTTTCACGCCATAGCCGAACAGGGCCAGGTTCGCCCGCTCGGTGGCAAGCAGCTTGGCGCGCAGTCCCACCGCGGCCAGATCCACATAACGCCCCACGATCGCCTCGAAATCGTCCTGCGCGCGGTCGTAGAACTCCTGGCTGCGCCAGAGCGTGTCATCGCCATCGAAACCCACGATCTGGATCATGCGGCCTCCGTAATCGGTGAAAAACCGGGGCAGGAAAACACCCCATCGGACCTTGCGGGACCACATGCACTGAACGTGGACGGTCGCCTGCGCTCTTTCCATCCCCGCCTGTCCAATGACCTGCGGAATCCGGCGCGGCGCCTGCGCGTCCATGGCCTGGGTTCCTGCTGGAACATGGTGACCGGCACCACCGGCCAGCGCGCGGCGGTGGCGGTCGCCGCCTCATGCAGGTCGATGGCGTGGCCGGGGATGGCCTCGAGATCCTGCTCGACCTGACAGCGACAGCCTTCGCTCTTCCAGAGCGTGTCGTCGCCGTCGAAGCCGACCAGGCCAATGGCGGATGTGGCGGAAGGGGAAACCATGCGCGGCAGGATAGCAACCGGCCTGTGGCGCGGGGATGGCAGACAGCAGACGGAAAGAGAGCGGCCGGCGGCCGCTCTCTTTCCGCATCACGGCACGATCGCCGCTGCGTCATTTCTGCTGCGAGGCGGCGTAGACGCGGTATTCGTCGGCAGTCAGCTTGCCGTCCTTGTCGGCATCGGCGGCATCGAAGACCTGCGCCAGGCCGGGGTGGGCCTGCGATTCGGCGCGGCTGATGCTGCCGTCGCCATCGGCATCCAGGCTGGCCCACGACTGGCCGTTGCCGTTGGCCGATGCCGCGGCGTCGGCGGCGGTGCCCTGCTGCGCCTGCGCGGCCTGTTCCTGCGCCTGGCGCTCCTGCTCCTGCTGCTGCGCCTGCGTGTCCTGGGCCATGGCGGGCATCGCCAGGGCGGCACCCACGGCGGCGACGAGGGCAAACAGGGCGTTGCGGTTGCGAACGGTCATCGGGTGTTCTCCTGCGGTTTGGGGAAAGCGCGGCGAATCCGCACGGCCCCACCCTCGCAGGCCTGTCCTGAATCGCGCATTCCCCGCGGAATCCCGGCTGACATGGCGTTAACCAACGCCGGCGGCCGATCCGTTACCGCCCTGGTTAGCGTCGCGTGAGCCGCAGGTAAGGCAGGCATTCGGGCGTTCCATCCATGGCACGCCTGCCTGGATCGGGCGCGCTCACCCGGCGCTGCTGTCGCCATCGCGCGCCGCGCGCGAACTGAACGCCCGCCATCCCAGGCCCACGCCGACCAGGGCGCCGGCCACTTCCAGCACCACGCGCGTGCCCAGCTGGTCGGGATCGTGGATGCCGGCCAGTGCCAGCCGCGCATAGAGCGGCGAATCCAGCTGCACCATGCCCAGGTAGAACAGGTTCCAGATATCCACGCCGGCGCCGATGGCGACCGCGGCCAGGCTCGCCCAGGCGATGGCATGGCCCTGCGACAGGCCGGTACGGCGGCAGACCTGCCACCACAGGAGGAACACCACGAAGCCGATCACCAGCGCGATCAAGGCCGCTTCCAGCGAGCCGGTCAGGCCGTAGTGCAGTTCCAGGTTCATCGGTCTCGGTCGCGGCAACGGGGAGCCGCAGTGTAGCCGGAGGCGCGATGCCCGTAGGAGCGACTGCAGGAGGGACTGTAGGAGCGACGCCAGTCGCGATGGGGCTCTACCGGGAAAGCCCAGTCGCGACTGGCGTCGCTCCTACGGGGACAGGCAAGGTCAGCGCACCGGGAAATCGTAGGCGGTGCCGGGCGTCGGTTCGGGCCGGAAGGTGTAGTGCCACCATTCCATCGGATAGTTGTCGAAGCCTTCGGCGCGCATCGCCTCCAGCAGCAGCTGCCGGTTGTGGCGCTGCTGCGGCGTGATGTCGGGGCTGTCGGTATGGGCCAGCGGATCGAAGCGGTCGAAGCCGGTGCCCATGTCCAGCTCCACGCATCCGCCGTGGCGGCAATCGAGCAGGCCCAGGTCCATGGTGGCGCCGCGGCTGTGGCCGGAATGCTCGGCGATGTAGCCGTCCAGCAGCCGGCTCTTGTCGATGTTCGGGTAGTAGCGGGCCTTGGCCTGCTGGTCGGCGGGATCGTGCGCCCAGGCGACGAACGCCTGCACCGACCGCACCGGCCGGTAGCAGTCGTACAGGCGCAGCGCGTGGCCCTGCGCCTGCAGCGTGCGCTGCACACGCGCCAGGGCCTGTGCGGCGGGTTCGAGCAGGTAACAGCGCGGCGCGTCGTAGCCGGGCACCGGCCGGCCGGTGAAGTTGTCGCTGCCGGCGTAGCGCATGTCCAAGGAGAAGCCCGGCGCCAGCGTGGCCACGTCCAGCATGCCGGCCTGCGCCGGCGTGGCGGCCGGAGACACCGCGGGCGCCGCCTGCGCGACTGCGCAGGCCAGCAGCAGGACCAGGCCGGTGCCTCGGGTACGCATGGCAATCTCCTGTGGTGCGGTTTCGTGGGAGCCGGTTTGCCGGCGAATGCTCTTCAGGCAATGGCTCTGAAAGCATTCGCCGGCAAGCCGGCTCCCACACAGGTCGCCTGGCTCAGTCGCGCTCGCGCAGGTAGCCGTTCAGGCCCTTGCCGCGCAGCTGCTCCGCGGCGCCGGCCCAGTCCAGCGGCTTGCCGCTGTCCAGGCGTTCGAGCACGGCGACGATCGCCAGCTCGACCTCGGGCAGCTGCGCCGCCTCGGGCAGGCGCGCGCGCTGGTCGATCGCCTCGTACAGCACCGCGTTGGCCTCGGCATAGCTCAGCGGCGCGGTGGCGCCGTGCTGCGCGCGCCAGCGCTTGCCGTCGAGCACGGCGTTGACGTGCGACTGGATCAGGTAGGTGGCGCGGCCGATCAGCTTGAGATTGCCCGGCTGCACGGCGGTCATGGTGTTGCCGACCGTGCGCCCGAGCCGCGCCATCACCGCGGTCGAGTGCGCGTTGAGCAGCATCTTCAGCGCCAGCGTGCGGTCCAGGCCGAGCGGGTCGTGCCGCTTCGGCAGGTCCAGCGCGATGCCCGGTGCGGCACCGTCCAGGCCCTTCAACGCGGCGCCGGCGCTGGCGCCCTGGCCCACCGTGACGGTGAGCCGGCCGGCGCCGGCATCGCCGAACGCCTGCCACCACTGCCGCGCGAGTGCGTCCACCGGCTCGCCGGCGTAGCGCAGCAGCACGCCCAGGTCGCCCGACTGCGGCGGCAGGCGCTCGCGGTTGTGCGGCGACCAGGACAGGTCGTACAGCGCCTGCTGTTCGGCACCGGCGCGTTCCAGGCTGCGCAACGCGGTGCCGCGCAGCGCCGGATCGTCCACCTTCTGCTCGAATTCCGGGCGGTACTGCGCCGCATCCAGGCCATGGAACGGACGGTGCAGCAAGGCGTCCCAGGCGGCCTGCGGCGTCGCCACCGGCGCCCACACGCGGATCCACGAGGCCGGCGGCGCGGTGTCGGTGCGGTCCAGCGGCGCCAGCCGGAAGGTCGGCGCGCGCTCGGTCACGTCCACGAACACCGGCATCAGGGTCTCGCCGGCCAGGTAGGTGGCATGGCGCCCGTCGGCATAGGTCTGCGCCTCGCGCACGGTCCACTGCGCCAGCTGCGGCGCGCTGCCGGCCACGGTGCGCTGCAGTTCGGCGAAGCCGCGCAGCCGGGTTTCGATGCTGTCCTTCGCGTCCAGCCCCAGGCGCTGCGCATCGGCCGCCGCCAGTTGCGGCAGCAGCAGCGCGCGCAATGCGTCCTCCAGCACCAGGCCCAGCGCGTACAGGCTGGTGGTGGTGGCCTGCATGCGGGTGGAGCCGGTGATCGCCTGCGGGCCGGTCGGCAGCGGGATCTTGTTGATGCGTGCGTCGTCGAGCACGCGGCGGCTGCGCTCGAACGGGCGCAGCACTTCGTCCGGGTTGTTGTAGACGAACCAGACGCGGTCGCTGCCGGCGCCGCGCTGGTCGGCGGCGGCCAGCGCGGTGCCGATCACCGCCGAGGTCTCGCCGCCCTCGGTCACCGCGAACACCACGTCGTCGGCGCCGATGCCGTCGTCGCGCATCTGCAATGCGCCGATCAGCTGCAGGTCCTCGAAGCCTTCCAGCGAGCTGATCAGCGCGCGGTCGCCGCCGGTGATCTCGCCGCGCACGCGCTCGCCGAGCCCGGCCGGCAGCTTGCCGGCGATGCGCGGCCATGCCGGATCGGCCTGCATCCGGTTCCAGAACGGGCGCCACACGCCGCTTTCCAGCGTCTCGGCGAGGCGCCCGGTGGAGCCGGTGCCGTAGAAGTAGATGCGGCGGCCGTCGCGCAGCGCGCGCTGCACCGCCGCCGAGGCCGCGTGCAGGCTGGCCATGCGCTGCGGGTCGTCGGCCAGTGCGGCGAAGGCGCGGGCCACGTCCTCGTCCACCGAGAACAGCTGCGACAGTGCCTGCGCCGGGTCGGTCGCCGCCACTTCGCTCAGGTCCCAGGTCCGGGGATGGCGCTGCTCGGTCAGCAGCGTGTGCAGCTGGAACTGGGTGCGCTGCTGCACATACTCCGTCGATGCCGGCGACGGCGGCAGGCCCAGCCGCTCGGCGGCGAGGACGGCCGGGCTGATCGCTGCCAGGCTCAGGGCGAACGTCATGGCGATGCGTCCGGTACGGGGGGAAAAGGTGCGCTGCATACGGGTCATGCCAGCCCTCAGGGATGGGTGGTAGGTCGGGGCCACGTCCCCGACGTTGCGGATGCCGTGGACGCCCTCCGTCGGAAGCGTCGCCCCGGCCTACCGGTCATGGGAGACCAGCGCATGCAGGATGCGCAGGTCCTCGGCGTCGAGTTCGGTGCCGCCCAGCCCGCGGAAGTGGTTGCGGAAGGCGCGTACGGTGGCGGCGCGGTCGTCCAGCGGGTAGCCGACCAGGCGCAGCGCGGTCCACGGGTCGAAGTCTGCCGGCGCCGGCGGCGCGTCGGCGGCCGGCCAGCGGCCGAAGCCGGCGTCGGCCAGCCGCTTCCACGGGAACAGCGGGCCCGGGTCGGGCTTGCGCGTCGGCGCCAGGTCCTGGTGGCCGATGATCTGGCTGCGCGGGATGTGCAGGCGCGTGCACAGGTCCTCCAGCAGCAGCAGCAGGCTCTGCACCTGCGCCTCGGCGAACGGCGACTGGCCGTCGTTGTCCAGCTCGATGCCGATGGAGGCGGAATTGAGGTCGGTGAAGGGGCCCCAGCTGCCGGCGCCGGCATGCCAGGCGCGGCGCTCGTCGCTGACCAGCTGGTAGCGCGTGCCGTCGGCGCCGATCAGGTAGTGCGCGCTGACCTTGCCGCCGCTGTTGGCGCTGCGCAGGGTGTCCAGGCTCTGCTGCACCGAGTGCTGCTCGGTGAAGTGGATGACGACCAGGTTGGGCCGGCGCAGGTCCTGGTTCGGCGAAGGCACCCACGTCGCCAGCGGATTGCGCGAGGGCGCGTGGCCACAGGCAGTGAGCAGGGTGGCGGCGAGCAGCAGCAACGGCAGACGGGCAGTAGAAATGTTCATGGGCAATGAGGTTGGAATGAATCCGGTCGAAGCATGGACAAAGCCCCTCTCCCATCGGGAGAGGGCTTGAAGGTGAGGATCCGGGCAAAGCTCCCACCATCTTCGGCTGTGCGCCCGGCCCCTCATCCGCCCCTGCGGGGCACCTTCTCCCGGAGGGAGAAGGGCAAAGCGAACTCCCGGCACCGGCTTACTGGAAGCGGTACTCGAGCAGCAGGTTGAAGGAACGGCCGCGCGGATCGGCCACGCGCGCTTCCCAGCCGGCGCCGTCGCCGTCGTCCAGGTAGCGCACGGTGAACGGCGGATCGGTGTTGAGCAGGTTGCGGATGCCGAAGGTCGCCTTCAGGTGCTCCATGCCGGTCCAGGTGACGCTGTAGTTGTAGGTGATGTAGGCATCGACCTTGGGGTCCCAGTTCGGCGGGACGTAGCCGTTGACGATGCCGCCCGGCTGCCAGTCCTTGTAGCCGCCGCGGTAGACCTGGGTCAGCGTGTGCGCCCAGTCGCCCTTGGCCCAGCCGACGCCCAGGGTGTGCTTCCAGCGGATCGGCAGGTTGTAGTAACGCTCGTACTCGCCGACCAGGTTGTCGCTGTAGGGCAGGCTGTCGAAGGTCTTGGTCCGGAAGGTGTCCAGGTAGTTGCCATTGAGGTGGACGTTCCAGTCGCCGCCGGCGATCTGGCCGCGGACGTTGGCGTCCAGCTCGATGCCGCGGGTCAGGGTGCCGCCGGTATTGATGTAGCGCTGGTCGATGGCAATGATGTTGCCGCTTCCGTCGCGGATGAAGTTCGACGCGTACAGGTCGTAGTTCGCGGTCATCGTCGACAGGTTGAAGCCGCTGCGGATGGTGTTGAGGCGCTCGATCTCCCACCAGTCGACGCTGACGTTGAAGTTGCCGTTCGGCGCCAGCACGAAGCCGACGCTGCGCTGCTTGGCTTCCTCCGGCTTCAGGTTCGGGTTGCCGCCGGTGATGATGTCCGGGCGGATCTGCACGCTGCAGTTGGCCACGTCAGGGTTGTACTGGCCCTTCGGGCAGACCGCCGGGTCGGCCAGGTCCAGGCCGGTGTACTGGCTCTCGGTGATGCCGCGGAACAGCTTGGCGAAGTCGGGCACCTTGAAGCCGGTGCTGTAGGAGCCGCGGAACACCAGCCAGTCGATCGGCTGCCACTTGAACGAGTACTTCGGATTGGTGGTGCCGCCGAAGCCGTCGTAGCGGTCGTGGCGCACGGCCAGGTTCACTTCCAGCTGGTCGAACACCGGCAGGTTGAACTCGGCGAACGCCGCCTTGACGTTGCGCTGCTTGGGCGACATGTAGTTGGCCGCGTCGCCCGGCGCGCCGAACACGAAGGCGTTGCCCGCGGCCCATTCCGACGGGCCGCCGAACTCGTATTCCTCGCGGCGCACGTCCACGCCGACCGCCGCCTGCACGTCTTCCTCGCTCCACAGCCGGAAGCCGAGGCTGCCGCTGAAGCTGGCGTCGAAGGTGGTGGTGGTGGAGGTGCCCTTGTACAGCAGCAGGCCGCTGGCGTCGGCCGCGGCCATCGCGTCGTAGGCAGCCTGCGACTGGTCCTGGCCGGGCAGCAGGAACGGGTTGAGCAGTCCGCTCTTCAGCGCCTCCTTCAGCTGCGGGGTGTAGTAGTAGCCGCCGGCCAGCACCGACTGGGCGCGGCTCTCGGCGCGCGACAGGCCGACGTTGTAGTCCCAGGTGCCGAGGGTGCCGGTCATGCCGAGCAGCACGCGGTAGGCCTTGGTCTCGGTTTCCAGCTTGCGCGGGCCGCAGATCTCGCAGCGCCAGCGGTAGGTGATGGGGCTGCCATAGGCCAGGTTGGCCTGGTCGCCGAAGTAGTCGTGCAGCTGGTTGTAGATCGCGTCGTAGGTCGCCTTCGTGTTCGCGTTCAGCTCGTAGGCGTCCAGCTGGGTGGCGCTGGCGTTGATGCTGCTGCTGATCTGCTGCGCCTCGAACTGGCGCCGGGAGGTGACCTTGGAGCCCATGAACTCGGCGAAGAATTCATGGTTGTCGCCGACCTTGAAGGTGGCGCGGCCGATGCCCTGCACGGTGTCCACCGGCTGCTGGATGGTGCGCGCGCGGCCGTAGTCCCAGGCGCAGCCGAAGCTGGCGCCGGGGCTGGCCCAGATCTTGTCGTCGTACGGGCCCATCATGTCGCCGCCGCTCTCGCAGCCGGCGCCGCCGGGCAGGTCCAGGGGGCTGATGGTGGTCTTGGTCAGGCCGCTGTCCGGGTCGCGCAGTCCGCCGCCGATCATGCTGCCGGTGGCGCTGACGACGTTGGCGTACGGGGTGCCGCGGGTATCGGGCGACAGGCCGCGGTCGGGCTGGAAGCTGTTGGCGAAGTCGCGCTGGTCGCCGCGCAGGATCTTGTTCTTCTTGACGTTGAGCGCGGCCCACACGTTCCAGCGGTCGTTGTCCAGGTCGCCCCAGCCGCCGAGCACGCCGGCCTGGTAGATGTTGCCGCCGCCTTCCTCGGTGACGTCGGCGCCGGCGGTCAGCGAGATGCCCTGGTAGTTCTCGCGGGTGATGAAGTTGATGACGCCGCCGATGGCGTCGGTGCCGTACACGGCCGAGGCGCCGTCGCGCAGTACCTCGACGCGCTCGATGGCGGCGAACGGGATCGAGTTCAGGTCGACCACCTGGCCGGCGAGGCCGTGCGCGGCGACGCGGCGGCCGTTGAGCAGCACCAGGGTCGCATCGGCGCCCTGCCCGCGCAGGTTGGCGCCGGACACGCCGTTGTTGCCGCGGGTGCCGGGCGGCGCGATGCCGCTGTTGGCGGCCAGGCTGTCGGGACCGCTGCTGGCGATGTTCAGCTGCTGCAGCAGCTGCTCGGCCGAGGTGATGCCCTGCGCCTCGATCTCGGCCTTCTGGATGATGGTGACCGGCAGCGCCGCTTCGACGTCGGTGCGCTGGATGCGCGAGCCGGTGACCGAAACGCGGTCGAGCGTGCGTGCCTCGGGCGACGACGAAGTGGCCGCGGGCTGGGTCTGGGCCTGCGCGGCGAGCGGGGTACCCAGCGCCAGCAACAGGGCGGCGCTCAGGTGGTGGAGCCGTGGGGAACGTGACAAGGCGGACATGCTCTCTCTCCAAAGGGGGCGCGTTACGGTGGTTGCTGCGGGAGCGATGCGGATCCACTTCCACGCCCGCGTCGGCGGGGTAGGCGATCCTGCATCGTTCCGTCATCCAGGGGCGGCACGATTCCGCCAAACCAACGGGATGCGGTCCACCTCCCCGGTGCCGCATCCTTCCTTCCCTGGTTGCACTGCGCCGGGGAGCGTCCCTGTCTTCCGGCCTGCGACATGCCAGGCCCGATGGCGGGCCTGCCCGACCCGGGCTTCCGCTCCCGCCGGCCGCATCGTGCGGATCGGAGGAGAGACGGAGTGGCTGGCCGGCGCGTCCGCGCCTTCGTCCAACCCGGGTTCACAACTGTTTAACACGTGCCGAATCCAGCGGTCAATAAACTATTCCAAGAGGTCGGCAATCCCGGAAATAAAATATTTTCGTGACGCACCGCACAATCCCGCACACACTCCCGCGCCCCCTGCCGGAGGCGGCCATGAAGAAGGCGACGCGACGGGCGCGAGGCTGGCGCAGCCGGCCCCAGCGTACTCACGGACAACCGCCGATGCGATGGAATTCCAGGTCCTGGTAGTCGTAGCTGAAGTCGATGTCCGGATCGATGGCGCGCATGCGCAGGGTGCGTTGCGCTCCCTCGCCGCCGAACTCCAGCCAGGCGTCGGCATCCTCGCCCAATCCCCGCCATTGCACCCAGGGCCGGCCGGCGGACACCATCACCCGCCCGCGCATGGCCGGCGATTTCTCCGCGGCGAAGGCGATGCCACCATCGGCGGGGCACAGCGTGATCCGGCCGAACCAGGGATCGCTCCACACGCCGGCATCGGTGGCGAAAGCGGCCGCCGCCAGCGGCGTGCCGGCGGACAACGCCGGGCGCGCGTGGCCGTCGGAACGGCGCTGCGCCGCTTCCCGCTCCAGCAGGCCGGTGTAGTGCAGGACGTCCAGGCCGGCCGCCGGCGCAGTGCGGCGCTTGAGCAGGGCCTGCATCAGCGCGGTGCGCGCGTCCTCGCCCTCGCCGTTGATCAGGATCACCACGCCGCTGCGCCGGTCCGGCAGCAGCGCCAGCGAGGAATACATGCCCGACAGCGTGCCGGTATGGGCGACCTTCCACTGCCCGTCCATGTCCGACAGGCGCCAGCCGTAGCCATAGGCAAGGAAGTGGGTGTTGTCCCAGTCGCGCAGGCGCTGGCCGACGGGCATCGGCATGTGCGCGGTCCACAGCGCGCGCCGCTGCCCGGCGTCGAGCCAGCCCGGCGCCTGCGCCGGATCGAGCAGCGCCCGCATCCAGCGCAGCATGTCGTTGAGGCTGCAGCGCACGCCGCCGGCCGCCATCGACGGGAAATCGGCGGCGAACTGGCCGTCGCGCGCGACCGCCTGGTTGCGCCCGTCCTTCCAGACGTGCGGCTGGGCGACGTTGCCGACGGCCTGCGGCGACCACTGCCCGGCCTGGCAGCGCGCCATGCCCAGCGGCTGGAACAGCTGCTCGCGGACCAGCGTCGCATAGGGCTTGCCCGCGGCCGCCGCGGCCACTTCGCCGGCCACCACGTACAGCAGGTTGTCGTAGGCGTAGTCGGCGCGGAAGCTGCCGGCCGGCTTGAGGTGCGCCAGCCCGGCGACGATGTCCTGGCGGGTGAAATGATTGGGCTCCGGCCACAGCATCAGGTCGCCGGCGCCCAGGCCCAGCCCGCTGTTGTGGATCAGCAGGTCGCGCACCTGCATGTTGCGCGTCACCCACGGGTCGTACATGCGGAACGACGGCAGGTGCTTCGTCACCGGATCGTCCCAGCGCAGGGTGCCGGCCTGCACCAGCCGCGCCAGCACCGCCGCGGTCATCGCCTTGGTGTTGGAAGCGATCTTGAAAAGGCTGTCGGCATCGACCGGCCGCCCTTCCCCGGCCGCCAGCTCGCCACGCGCAATGGTGTGGGCGACCTTGCCGTCCTCGATCACCCCCACCGCGATGCCGGGCAGGTGATAGTGGTCGAAGGCCTGCTGGACCATGCGCGCGTCGAACGCCGCATCGTCCTCCGCGGCCTGGGCGAGGCCCGGCAACAGGGCGAGGCAGAGCAGGAATCGTTTCATCAGCGTGCGTCCCATGACCGGCGGCGGAAGTCCACCGCCGGAATGCTGCCGCAGCCGGCGCTGCGGCAGCAGGTGCCGAAAGGCCCGGTCCGGCATCAGAAATCGATGTCGAGGTTCACGTACACCGCGCGTCCCATCAGGCCGTAGATGCCCTGGTAGTACGGGAAGGCGGTATAGGTGTCGTCCTTCGGGCCGTAGTTGTCGAACACGTTGACCACGTCCACGCCCAGCCGCATGTGCTCGGTGATCTTCTTCGACACGTTCGCGTTCCACTGCACGAACGGCCGCAGCCTGGCGGTGGCGAAGTAGTTCATGCGCGAACTGTTGCGGTAGCCGTACAGGTTGACGTTCCAGTCGTCCCGGTTCCAGCCCAGCGTCCAGTTGGTGCGGGTGCGGAAGGCCACGCGCGAGGTCCAGTTCATCGCATCGTCCCAGGCATCGCCGGCGGCGACCTGCTCGTCGTAGCCGAGCACGCGGGTGAAGCCGGCGTTGAGGTTGAAGTCGCCCAGGCCGCCCCAGCTCCATGCGTACTTGACGCTGGCGTCGAAGCCGTCGGTGCGCACCCCGGCCTGGTTGATCGCGCCGGCGCTCAGGCCGGTGATGTGGCCGTCCGCGTCGCGCTGCACGTAGCCGGCGTACATGGCGCACTTGCCGGAATTCGGATCGACCTGCTCGCCGTTGGGCCTGGACCCCATCAGGCAGTCGGTGTTGCCTTCGAGGATGTCGTAGACGCTCAACAGCGTGCTCTTGCCGCTGAGCTGGATCTTCCAGTAGTCGGCGCTGACCGAGAGCCGCTCGGCGACGTCCCAGACGAAGCCGATGCCGTCGGACTTGGCGGTTTCCTCGTGCAGCTGGGTGTTCTTGCCGCCGGCGAGCCACCACAGGCCGTCGACGTAGTCGCTGTTGTCGCACTGGTCGCGGCCGGCCGAGGTCGACAGGTCCATCCCGGCGCGGCGGCACTGGTAGTCGTTGATGAAGTTGCCGTAGGACGACACCGGCCCGCCATACACCCACATCAGGTTCGGGGCGAGGAAGCTGGTCTGGTGGTTGGCGCGGAGCAGCAGGTTGCGCAGCGGCCGCCATTCCATCGCCGCGGCCCAGGTGAAGGCGCCGCTGATGTTGGAGATGTCGTCGTACTTGTCGTAGCGGCCGGCCACGGTCGCGGTCAGGCTGTCCAGGACCGGGACGCGCAGCTCCAGGCCGGTGCCGTAGCGGTCGCGCGATCCGCCGCCCCAGGTGGCGTTGTAGTTGAAGGTGTGGTCCTCGCCTTCATAGGAGTTGCGCGAGCGCACGTCCGGCGCCAGCTCGTACTTGGAATGCGAGGCCTCGGCCACGAACGCCATCTCCACCTCGCCGGCCGGCAGCCTGAACAGCGGGCCGCTGAACACGAACTGCGCCGAGGTGGCCGAGGACGTGTTCTTGTTGCGGACGATGTCGGTCATCGCCGCGTAGTCCGCCGCCGAGGTCGGGCCGAACATGTGCTGGAACTGTTCCGGCCCCAGGTTGTACAGCGGGCCGTCGTTGGCGGTGCCGACCGCCTCGCCGAACAGCCAGGCGTGCACCTTGTTGGTCAGGCCCTGCCGCCACGAGCTCTTCATGTCGTCGCGGGACACGGTGACGCTGGCGTCCCAGTCGAAGCGGTCGAACACGTTGCCGCGCACGCCGAGGTTCGCGCTCAGCGCGGTGTCCTCGTACATGCGCTGCGGCATGCCGCCGATCTGCTGGGCATCGAGCACGCGCTGGTATTCGAACCAACCCAGGTTCACGTCGGTGGCGTTGCCCTGGTTGAACACGTACAGGCTGGCACGGCTGGTCATCTGGTCGCGCGAATGCGTCACCAGCAGCTGGCCGTAGCCCTCGACGGCGTCGGTGAAGCGGTAGGTGCCGGCGACGTAGGCCGAGGCCTTGTTGTACTTGTTCGACAGCGTGGCCCAGTCGTAGTAGTTCATCGCCGCGCAGCTGGACGGCGTATTGCCGTCGGCCGCATACGGGTAGTACGGCAGGTAGACCGAGCTGGCATTGCCGCAGCTGTACTGCAGCGCGCCGCCCGCGTCCGGCGACGCCGGGGAAGCGGTGACCAGCTGGCCGGCCTGGTTCATCCACGTGTTGTAGTGCATGTAGCCGCCCGGCGTGCTGTACAGGTACAGCGCCAGGCCGCGGGTCGGCGTATAGGTGGGGTGGTCCAGGTCGCTGCTCTGCTGCGGTGCGTGGCGCGGGTCGCCCAGCCCCTTGTCGTAGCGCTGCCAGGCATAGACCGGCTCGCGGTTCAGCTGCTCGAACGCATAGGTGATGCTGCCGCGCTCCCACGCCTTGCCGCCGCTGAACTGCAGGTTGCCGGTGTCGCCGCCGCCGGCGGTGGTGGTGCCGCCGCGGATGCGCAGGTGGTTACCCTCCCAGTTCTCCTTGGTGATGATGTTGACCACGCCGGCCACCGCGTCGGAACCGTAGATGGCCGAGGCGCCGCTGCTGAGCACCTCGATGCGCGCCACGGCGGCGGCCGGGATGCTGCCGATGCTGATGCCGGTATCCGACGGCGTGGACGCGGCCGCATAGTCGGCCATGCGCTTGCCGTTGAGCAGGATCAGCTGATAGCCGACGCCGAGGCCGCGCAAGTTGAGATAGGACGCATCCGGCGCCTGGTTGCCGAAATTCCATTCGCCGCCGACCACGGCGCCGGTGTACTGGGTCAGCGTGCCCAGCGCCTCGGCGACGGTGGTGAAGCCTTCCTTCTTGATGTCCTCGGCGGTGATCACCACCACCGGCGAGGGACCTTCGACCTCGGCGCGCTTGATGCGCGAGCCGGTGACTTCGACCTTGTCCAGGGTGCGCGCGGTCTTGTCGGCGGGCGCCGGCGGATCGGCGTCGGTGGACTGCTGCAGCGGGGCCGCAGCGGCGCTCGCGGCCAGGGTCATGGCCGGTACGGCCAGCCCCATGATGATCGCCGCGACGAGGCGGCGCCGCTGCGGTTGTGCGTGACGGACTGGCATTACGGACCTCTCTCCGGTTTCCCGGTCTGGTGGAAGGATGGAGGTGCAGCGAGGTGTTGCAGCGACACGGGCCTTCCCTGGCCGTATCTCTCCTGTTCCTTGCGACGCCGGACCCGGGGCCCGGGCGCGGCTCAGTCCGGCGTTCGCAGCAGCGAACGGGTCAGGCCATGGAGGATGCGCAGGTCCTCGGCGTCGAGCTCGGCGCCCTGGCTCTGGATGCCGCGGAAGCGGTGGCGGAAGGACTGCAGCGCGTTGGCGCGGTTGTCGAGCGGGTAGCCGATGGCGGCCATCGCCATCCAGCCGTCGAAATCCGCCGGCGGCTCGCCGGCGGCCGGGTCGGGCCAGATGCCGAAGCCGGCGTCGTGCAGGCGCTTCCATGGGAACAGCGGACCCGGGTCGATCTTGCGCCCCGGCGCCAGGTCCTCGTGGCCGATGATCTGCTGGCGCGGGATGCCCAGGCGCCGGGTGAGATCGTCCAGCAGCACGATCAGCCTGTCGATCTGCACGTCCGGATAGGGCGTGTAGCCGTCGTTGTCGATCTCGATGCCGATCGAGGCGGAGTTGAGGTCGGTGATCGTGCCCCAGCGCCCGTCGCCCGCGTGCCAGGCGCGTTTGCCCTCGTCGACCAGCTGGTACAGCGTGCCGTCCTTGCCCAGCAGGTAGTGCGAGCTGACCGGGCCGTCGCTGTTGGCGGTCTGCAGGGTGCGCAGGCTTTCCTCGGCGGTCTTGCCGGCGGTGTAGTGCAGCACGACCAGCACCGGCCGGCGCGTGTCGAAGTTGGGCGAACGCTCCCACTTCGCCAGCGGGTTGTGGTGCGCGCAGGCGGTGAGAAGCAGGAACGAGAGGGCAGGAACGAGGAACGAGAGAAAGCGGCGTGCCCGCGCCCCATTCGAACCGGCACCTCCGCCATCACCCCCAACGTCCCCCATGCCTTCTCTAGTTCCCCGTTCCTCCACACTCGTTCCCAGCCTCTTCATGCGCGTCTCCAGTCGGTCGCCGGCTGCTCGCCGGCCAGCATTTCGTCGAAGCTCTGGCGGCGGCGCACCAGCGCATGGCGCTCGCCGTCGACCAGCACTTCGGCCGGCAGCGGGCGCGAGTTGTAGGTCGATCCCATCGACGCGCCATAGGCGCCGGCACCGAGGATCGCCACCAGGTCGCCGGCCTCGCAGCGCGGCAGCGGGCGCACCGTGGCGAAGGTGTCGCCGGTCTCGCAGACCGGTCCGACCACGTCGTAGTCGAGGACCTCGCGGCCGGCGTTGTCGCCGATGCGCACGATGTCGTGCCAGGCGTCGTACAGGCTGGGCCGCAGCAGGTCGTTCATCGCCGCGTCCAGCACCAGGAAGCGGCGCGCCTGCCCCTGCTTTTCCAGCAGCACGCGCGTCAGCAGGATGCCCGCCTCGGCCACCAGCCAGCGGCCGGGCTCGACCAGGATGCGGCCGCCGAAGCCGGCCAGCGCCTGGCCGATGGCGTCGGCGTACTCGCGCGCGTCCGGCGCCTGCTCGCCCTCGCGGTAGCGCACGCCCAGGCCGCCGCCGACGTCGATGCTGGCGATGGCGTGGCCGGCCGCCTCCAGTTCCTTCCAGAACGCGGCCATGCGCGCCAGCGCCTCGCGCACCGGGTCCAGGCTCAGCAGCTGCGAGCCGATGTGCATGTGCAGCCCGTCCAGGCGGACGTTGGGCCATTGCGCGGCGGCATCGAACCAGCCGCGCGCCTCGGCGATGGACACGCCGAACTTGTTCTCGGCCTTGCCGGTGGAGATCTTGGCGTGGGTCCGCGCGTCCACGTCGGGATTGATCCGTACCGACGCGGCGGCGGTGACGCCACGCGCCGCGGCGATGCGCTGGATGGCATCGAGCTCCGCGCGCGATTCGATGTTGAAACGGCCGATGCCGACGTCCAGCGCAAGCGCGATCTCGGCGTCGGACTTGCCCACGCCGGAGAACACGATGTCGGCCGCGGCGATGCCCGCCCGCAGCGCGCGTTCCAGCTCGCCGCCGGAAACGATGTCCGCGCCGGCGCCTTCCTCGGCCAGCAGGCGCAGCACCGCGCCGTTGCCGTTGGCCTTCACCGCGTAGCGGATGCCCGCGTCCAGGCCGGCGAGCGCGTCGCGCAGGCTGCGCACCCGCTGGCGGATGGCGGGCGCCGAATACACATACAGCGGCGTGCCCTCGCGCGCGGCGAGCGCCGGCAGGTCCACCTGCCGGAACGCATCCGGCAACCCGGGCACGCTGTGCCGTGTCGATCCCATTGCCAAATCACTGCTCCAAAAAGATGGCGGCCCCATGCACGGGCCGCCAGAGGAGGAACTCAGTACCGCCGTTCAAACATCATTGCCGTGGCGCCGGATCAGAAGTTCCAGGTCACGACCAGGTTCATGTAGCGCGGCGGCTGCCAGACCGTGCCTTCGCCGAAGTAGGGAAGCGGGGTCCCGGGCTGGCCTTCGTAGCGCGAATGCACGTTGACGACCGTCTGCCGGTTGAGCAGGTTGTAGACGGAGAAGCGCGCCTTCAGGTCGACGCCTTCCACCGGCAGCGTCCAGGTCACGTTCGCGCCCAGGTCGAAGACCCAGGGCATGCGTCCGAAGGCGCCGCGCTCGGAATACACCAGCTCGCGCTTGCTCCAGTCCGAGCAGTTGGCCACGCACAGCCAGCCGGAACCGCCGCCGCTGAACTCGCCCGGGCCGCCCGCCGAGCGATTGTCGTTGGGCCACACCACGCCGAAGGCGGTGATCGGCCCGCCGGAGCGCGCGGAAAGCGTGCTGCCGAACGCCCACTGCTCATTGAGCTTGTAGCTGCCACGCAGCTTGATCTGGTGGCGGTAATCGTTGAACAGGACGCCGAAGCGCTCGTTGACGGCCGGGTGGTCGTAGTACTGCACCAGGTTGGTGTCGGCATAGCCGGTGTCCGAGTTCACCGGGCCTTCGATGTTGCCCTCGGACTTGGACCAGATGTAGCTGGCGTTGAACGCCCACTTGTCGTCCCACGCGCGGTCCAGTTGGAACTCGACGGCCTTGTAGGTGCGGCGCGGCTTCTTGTAGCCCATCACGGCGCCGCTGCCGGAAGCGATGTAGCCGTCCTTGGAGGAATCGAACGTCACCCAGTCGTTGGTGCTCGGGCACCACAGGGTGTTCGTCTCGCCGGGATTGATGATCGGCCAGTCGCCGGAGTACCAGTCGCAGCCGTCGACGTGGTTGATGCGCACGTCCTCGACCGCGCGGGTCATCTTGCGGTAGGTCGCGTTGACGCCATACGACCATGCCTGGTTGATCGCCTGCTGGAAGCCGAGGATGAATTCATCCTGGAAGACCTGCTTCAGGTCGCGGGAAACCGCGGTGCGGACGTCGTCGGGCGCCGGCGCGTTGCCGTCGGTGTTGACGGCGCCGATCTGCGCGCCCAGGTCCGGCACCAGGTAGGTGGCGCCGTTGGCCGGGTTCTGCTTCTCGAGCCAGCCGTTGAGCACGTAGTAGGTATGTTCGTCGGTGGTGCCGCCGCCGAAGTAGTCGGTGAGCTTGTTGGTCAGCGGCAGGTAGTAGCGGCCCGCGTTGCCGAACACCTTGGTCGTGCCGTCGCCCTTCATGTCCCAGCTGAAGCCCAGGCGCGGGGAGACCATGTCGTTGAACTTGCTCTTGGCGAAGGTCACGCCCGACGCCAGCGTGTTGTGGAACTGGTCGAAGCGGACGCCCAGGTTCAGCAGCAGGTTGGGAGTGACGTTCCAGTTGTCTTCCAGATAGAACGCCTGCGCCTTGGTGGAGACCGGCGCACCGGTGATGTAGTGGCGCGCGTCGATGATGCGGGTGACGCCGTCGGGAATCAGCGCGCCGTTGGGCAGCTGGCCGCCGGGCGTCGCCGCCTGGGCCTGGTAGCTCACGCCATCGCCCGGATAGACCACCGAGCTGTCCGAATCCATCACTTCCTGGTCCAGGCCGAAGCGCAGCAGGTGGTCGCCCAGCGTCCACTCGAAATCCAGGCGCGTCGCTTCGCGCTTGTCGTAGCGGCTGCTCATGCTGCTGTTGGTCGGATGGCAGCCCTCGTTGGATTTCGGCCCGTAGATCCGGGTGTAGCTGCTGGCGAGCGTGATGATGCTGCAGTCCCCGTCGAGCGGGCTGCCGCTGATGGCGCTGCGCTTGTTGACGCCGTACATCGCCTTGGCGACGAAGTTGTCGGTCAGGTGGCCGGTATAGGTCGCCGACCAGTTGTCGCCGCCGGAGCCGTAGCTGCTCTGCCCGGACGGATCGCCGTACTGGTTGGTGTTCCAGTCGTAGTCGTCGTAGCTGGTGGTGGTCGAATCGGCCTTGTCGGAGAAGGCCAGCAGCTCCAGCAGGTGGTCGTCGTTGATCTGCCAGTCCAGCTTGCCGCCCCAGAAGTCGTTGTCGCTCTTGGTGGTCCACGCTTCGCTGGTATCGACGTCCCGCGAGTCGGCATCGCGCTTTTCGTACATCGCGAAGAAGAACAGCCGGTCCTTCACGATGGGGCCCGACGCCCACACGTTGGTCTTGAACAGCGGGTTCTTGTCGCGGCTCGTACGGTCGCGCTCGTCGATGGTGCCGTCGCGATGGAAGTGGTCGTTCTTCGGCGCGGCCCAAGCGGAGGGCTCCATGGTCACCTGCACGCCGCCGTGGAACTCGTTGCCGCCCGAGCGGGTGATCGCATTGATGACGCCGCCGGTGGTACGGCCGAACTCCGCCGAATAACCGCCGGTCTTGACCTGGAATTCCTCGTAGAAGTTGAACGGGACCGACGAGAAGCCCTGGCGGCGGTACGGGTCGGTCACGTTGAGGCCGTTGATGTAGACCGCGTTCTCGGCCACCGACGAGCCGCCGAAGGTGAGGCCGCCGAAGGTCGCGCCCGAAGACACCACGCCCGGCGCCAGCAGCGCGACGGAGGAGATGCTCTGGTCCACCGGCAGCCGCGCCAGCTCCTGGCGGCTGATGTTGGTGGCCGTCTCGGTCGAGCGCACGTCCACGCGGTTGACCACGCGCGAACCGACCACCTGCACCGCATCCAGGTTGATCGCGCCATCGTTGGCCAGGTTGACCGTGGTCGTGCCGCCCAGCGAAACGCTGACGGACACCGGTTCGCCGGTGCCGGCGACCAGCTTGTAGTCGCCCGGCGGCAGCTGGCCGATGCGGTAGCTGCCGTCCTTGCCCACGGTGGCCGTGCGGCTGAGGCCGGTGGCGCTGTTGGTGACGGTGACGGTATCGCCGGCCGCGGCGCGGCCGGCCACGGCACCGGTGACGCTCTGCGCCATGGTGACAGGTGCCAGCGCCCCCAGGCACGCACCCAACGCGACGCTCAGCGCCGCCTTCTTCAGCATTTTCGTGTTCATCCCCTGCCCTCTCCTGCAGATGTTGTGAAATACAGCGTGTCGCAAACCCTCAGCTTTCCGGCGGCGCCAGTACCTGCCACTGGAAGTCGTAGTTCCATTGATCGAAATAGAGATTGCCGCCCGCCCACTCGGCCTCGCCGCGTTGCGAGTCCACCGTTTCCGAGCGGAAGTGCCGCTTGGCCGGCACCAGCGGCTGCGCGTAGTCGTCGTTGAACGCGATGCGGTAGGCGTCCAGCCCGCCCAGGTAGAAGTCGCGCACCGCCGGCACCGGGCTGTCGAGCGTGCCGGTGGTCACGTCCATCGGCACCCAGCCGTAGGGCGCCAGGTACAGCGCGCCCCAGTCGTGCAGGTTGCTGTAGCCGGTGACGTTGTCCGAATACACCATGCCCGACTGCCAGCGCGCGGGAATGCCGTTCAGCCGCAGCAGCGCCATCAGCAGCAGCGTCTGCTGCCCGCAGTCGGCATGGTTGGAATGCAGCGCGTAGTCGCTGATGTTGCCGATGGTCGAATACTCGCGCGCGCCGCCCCAGGGAATGCGGTCGACCGCGTCGAACAGCCGGCGCGCGATCCAATAGGGGTTGGTCTCGCTGCCCACCACGCTGCGCGAGAACGCGCGCAGCGCCGGGGTGAACACGATGTGCGGCGGGCGCTGCGCCAGGTACGGCGCCAGCGCGGGATCGTCCGGCGTCGGCTGCACCTTGGCCGGGTCGATGGCGATGTGGCGCGCGTAGACCGTCACTTCGTAGCTGATCGAAAACTCGGTCGGCGTGCCGGCCGCCGCCTTGCGCTCCAGGTAGGCGGTGCGCTGCAGCGTCGCCTCCGGCGCGACCTGGGCGCCGGCCGGCACGCTGCCCAGCCAGCGGATGTCCTCCTGCTGGCCGGGGATGGCGCGCGGATACGGAATCCACGCGCGCACGGTTTCGCCGGCCGGTACCGCATCGGCCTTGACCGTGAGCGACTGGGTGACGCGCACCCGTCGCGGCGCGACGCTGGTGGCGCCATCGGCCTGCGCGGCCTTGAGTACCTCAAGGTGGTGCGGCGTCGCCACTTCGAACGGGCCGGGCGCCGGCGGCTCGATCGCGGGCGAGCGCCGCGCGACCGCGGCATCGCTGACCCGGAACAGGTTGGACGGGGCGCGGTTGAACCAGCGGCGCTGGCCATCGATGTCCAGGTGCTCGATCAGTCCCGCCTCGTCCCAGGCGCGGAACTCGTCCTCGCGCAGGTCGGGGATGAAGCGGCGCACGGCGGCCATCGCGTGCTCGCGGTCGAGGCTGAAATCCAGCTGCATGCGGCGCATGCGTTCGCGCTGGAACAGGTAGGCGTCGCGCTGCGTGGCGTCCAGCGCCGGCTGTTGCAGTGCAGCGTCGATCTGCGCCCGGGCGCCGGCGAAATCGCCGCGGTCCACGCGCGCGGCCACCTGCTCCACTGGCTTGTGCTCCACCGGCTCGGCGGCTGTCGCCACGGCCGCCGCCAGCAGGCACAGCAGGCCGACCGCGAACCGATGACGGACTGGCCTGAAAGCGACGGGGACTTGGCGGAATGCTGGATCCACGGCAACACTTCCACGTATTGGCGGGTTAACGGCTGTGTAACACGTGCATGACAGCAGGTCAATAATTTATTCTTGATTTCATGGAAGAAAGGAATAAGTATTCCAATGCATCCAGAGGAAGTCCTCATGAACGCCATCCCTGTCCGGCCACGGCGCCGGCGTCTCGCCCGGGCCTGCTGGTCCTTCCTGCTCGCCGCACCGCTGTGCGCGGCACCGGCGCTCGCGCTGGGAGCCGTCGTCGCCTCGCCGCAGGACTACGCCGGCGTGGTCGGCCTGCGCGAGGACTACCTCACGGCCGCGCACTGGATCGCGCAGCTGTCCGATCCGGACCGCGTGATCCTCGACCGCGCCGGCATCGACGCGCAGAACGCGCGCATGCGCCAGCTCGATACCGCCATCCATGACCTGCGCGCCCTGCCCGCCACGGTGACGCGGAACTTCGTGCGCGAGCGGATCGATGCGATCTCGCGCATGCCGACGCGCACGCTGTACGACGTGCAGGGCAACGAGATCGGTGCCGCGCAGCTGCGCGCCATCGGCGACAACCTCGCACTCGACCGCATCGCCGACAGCCGCCCGCTGCACTACGGCCTGGTCGTGCACCGTGCCGCGCTGCGCGCCTTCCCCACCAACCTGCGCGCGTTCTCCAGCCAGGGCGATACCGACATCGACCGCTTCCAGGAATCGGCGCTGTTCCCCGGCGACGCGGTGGCGGTGCTGCACGAAAGCGCCGACGGCGACTGGCTGTTCGTCGCCAGCGAGCGCTACGTCGCCTGGGTGGAGAAGCGCTTCGTCGGCATCGGCGATGCGCAGCAGGTGTTCGGCTACGGCGCCCATGGCCCGTACCGGGTGATCACCGGCGCCACCGCCACCACCGCCTACACGCCGGAAGAGCCGCGCGTCTCGCGCCTGCAGCTGGACATGGGCGTGCGCGTGCCGGTGCTGGCCGACTGGCCGGCGCTGGAGGCGGTCAACGGCCAGCAGGGCCATGCCGGCCATGTGATCCAGCTGCCGGTGCGCGACGACGACGGCCGCCTGGCGCTGCTGCCGGCGCTGCTGCCGCGCTCGCAGGACAGCAGCGACGACTACCTGGCGCTGACCCCGCGCAACCTGCTGACCCAGGCCTTCAAGTTCCTCGGCGAACGCTACGGCTGGGGCCACTCCTACGACACCCGCGACTGCAGCGGCTTCGTCTCCGAGGTCTACCGCAGCTTCGGCGTGCTGCTGCCGCGCAATACCAGCGCGCAGGCGGTGAGCCCGGCGCTGGACCGCATCGCCTTCGGCGAGAAGGACGGCAAGGCGCGGCGCGATGCGGCGGTGGACGCGCTGCAGGTGGGCGACCTGGTCTACATCCCCGGCCATGTGATGATGGCCATCGGCCACGCCGACGGCATGGCCTGGATGATCCACGACACCTCCGGCGGCAGTTGGTTCGGCGCCGACGGCAAGCGGATCCCGGCCCACCTCAATGGCGTCTCGGTGACGCCGCTGCAGCCGATGATGGCCAGCGACACCGCCAGCTACGTCGACCGCATCACCAACATCCAGCGCATCCGCCCGCGAACCACCAAATGAAGATCACCGACATCGAACTGGGCATGCTGCGCGTGCCCCTGAAAACCCCGTTCAAGACCGCGCTGCGCACCGTCGAATCGGTCGAGGACATCGTGGTGCTGGTGCGCACCGACAGCGGCCACACCGGCTACGGCGAGGCGCCGGCCACCGCGGTGATCACCGGCGACACCCACGGCTCGATCATCGAGGCCATCGACAACTTCATCAAGCCGCGCCTGATCGGCGAGGACATCGCCAACCTCAACCGCATCTGCGGCCTGATCCAGTCCTCGCTGGAGCGCAACACCAGCGCCAAGGCGGCGGTGGAGATCGCGGTCTACGACCTGTGGGCGCAGCTGCACGGCGCGCCGCTGTACCAGATGCTCGGCGGCGGCGACCCGGTGATCACCACCGACATCACCATCAGCGTGGACTACATCGACAAGATGGTGGCCGACTCGCTGTCGGCGATCGAGCGCGGCTTCGAGTCGTTGAAGATCAAGGTCGGCAAGGACATCGGCCTGGACATCGAGCGGGTCAAGGCGATCCACGCCGCGGTCGAGGGCCGCGCCCTGCTGCGCCTGGACGCCAACCAGGGCTGGACCGCCAAGCAGGCGGTGTACGCGATGCACGCGCTGGAGAACGCCGGCGTGGTGCTGGAGCTGCTGGAGCAGCCGGTCAAGGCTGCAGACATCGACGGCATGAAGTACGTGACCGAGCGGGTCAACACGCCGGTGATGGCCGACGAGAGCGTGTTCGGCCCGCACCAGGTGTTCGACCTGATCCACCAGCGCGCGGCGGACATCATCAACATCAAGCTGATGAAGACCGGCGGCCTCTCCAACGCGATCAAGCTCGCCGACATCGCGTCGCTGTACGGCATCCCGTGCATGATCGGCTGCATGCTCGAGTCGAGCATCAGCGTGGCCGCGGCGGTGCATCTGGCGGTGGCCAAGTCCGGCGCGATCACCAAGGTCGACCTGGACGGCCCGTCGCTGAGCCTGTTCAACCCGGTGGAGGGCGGGGTGATCTTCAACGAGTCGGAGATCAGCATCACCGATGCGCCGGGACTGGGCATCACCGAGGTCCGCGGGCTGGAGATGCTGAAGCCGTGACCGGCATGGCGACAGCACCCCGCCCCGCTGTCGTTGCTGTTGCTGCTATTCCCCTCCCTTGCGCGCAGCGCAGGGGAGGGCCAGGGAGGGGTGCCGTTGCTCCTGCCGTTGCTCTACGGCTTCTGACTTTCCCGGCCGTAAAGCGAGCCGAGCACCGCAGCGGGCCGAGGGGCGAAGAGGCGCACGTGTCTGAGCGAAGCGAGTTGCGCGCCGTCCCCTCGGCACGCGAGGAGCGCAGGGGACCGATGCGGCGCAGCCGCATCGGATCGCGTCCGGCCCGTGTTGACCAGCCATTCGGCTGTTGGAAAAGCGCTTCTTTTGGCTATCTTTTCTTTGCACGAGCAAAGAGGAGCCTTTTCAACAGCCGAATGGCTGGTCAAAGTAGCTCGCGCCCCGAAGGGGAGCGAAAGCCTTTGATCCTGCCTCTGCCTCTTTTAGGGACTCGCGGGAGAACCAAGGTTTCAGGGCAACGTCTGAACGTAAGTCGCGCAAGCGGAAGATTGAAAGCAAGGCTTTCACTCCTGCTTCGCAGGAGCGAGCCACGTTTCTTTGCTCGTGCAAAGAAACGTGGCCCAAAGAAAGCACGCCCCTGCCTCCGCGCCCACGGTACTGCGTGCCGTGGGTCCACTCCGCCGGCGGGATTTTTCGACGAGACATCCCTGTCTCGTCGAAAAACGACGTGCATCCCTGCACGTCGCCCCTGCGGGGTCTTGTCCGCCAGCTCCGTCGCTGCGGAAGGGGACCCCTGAAGCCAAGAACAAAAGCAACAGCCGGAGCAATAGCCAAGCCCCCCTCCACCTCGATCCTCTCCCCTGCGCTGTATGCAGGGAGAGGAGAAAAACTCGATGAATCCTTTTAGAGTCACCCCTTCGCCGCCGACATCCCGCCCATGCCGCCCCTGGTAAAAATCCGCTCCGAACGCGAACAGATGTCGGCGATCGAACGGCGCATCGCCGACTTCATCCTCGACAACGCCCACCTGCTGCGCGACTACTCGTCCCAGCAGCTGGCCAACGCGCTGGGCATCAGCCAGTCGAGCGTGGTCAAGTTCAGCCAGAAGCTGGGGTTCAAGGGCTATCCGGACCTGAAGTACTCCGTCGGCGCGGCGGTGGCGCTGGCCAACAACAGCAACGGCGACGTCACCGAGTGGCCGCCGGAGAGCGACCCGCGCGGCTACCTGCAGGTCGCCGAGGGCCTGCGCCGCAGCAAGGCCGCGGCCGAGGAGGAAACCCGCGTCGCCAACCCGCAGGAAGAGGTCGAGGCGGTGATCGCGCTGATCGACGCCGCGCCCAAGGTGTTCGTCTACGGCCTGGGCGACGACGGCCTGTACGCGCGCGAGTTCGCCATGCGCCTGGCGTTGCTGGGCATCCTCACCGTCCAGCACGCCGATCCGATCCTGATGACCGCCAACCTGTCGGCAGCGCGTCCCGGCGACGTGCTGCTGGTGTTCTCCGAATTCGGCAAGCTGCCGCAGCTGTGGCAGCTCTCGCGCCAGTTCCAGGAAATGGGCGGCAAGGTGGTGTCGATCACCCGCCACACCGCCAATCCGCTGCGCGCGCATGCCGACGCCTCGCTGGCGATCTGCGCGCACGACCCGCAGCCGCCGGTGGCGCAACTGCTGTACCGTTGTTCGCTGCAGTACCTGCTGGACTTCGTGTTCGTGCTGCTGTGCCATGCCAACCCTGACCGCCAGCGCCAGCTGGCGTTGAACCAGGAACGCATCCAGCAACTGATCGACAACTGATTGCCGGAGCCGCCGCCATGCCTTCCCTGTTCCGCTCCCTTGCCCGACGCCTGCTGCCGTCGCTGTCCGTCGTGGTGGCGATGGGGGCGTCCGCCGCGTCCGCCTCGCCACCGGCCACGCCCGTGCACGACGCGCGCCAGCTGGTGGTCGTCACCACGCCGTCGTGGGACGCGCCATCCGGACGCCTGCAGGCCTATGCGCGCACCGCGCAGGGCTGGGAACCGCACGGCGCCGCCTTCGACGTGGCGCTCGGCCGCAACGGCAGCGCCTGGGGCCTGGGCCTGCATCCAGCGCAGCAGGACGGCCCGCAGAAGCGCGAGGGCGACGGCCGCAGCCCGGCCGGCGTGTTCGGCATCGGCGAGGCGTTCGGCTATGCCGCGCGCATCGACGGCGCGATGCCCTACCGGCCGATGCTGGCCACGAGCTACTGCATGGATGTTCCCGATTCGCCACTGTACAACCGCATCGTCGATGCCGAGGTGGTGGGCAGCGAGGCGGTGGAAGGCTCCAGCGAGCCGATGCGGCTGGACCTGCACAACCAGGGCGACCGCCGCTACCGCGAAGGCTTCGTGATCGAGCACAACCCCAGGGCCGAACCCGGCCAGGGCAGCTGCATCTTCGCCCACCTGTGGCGCCAGCCCGGCGAGCCCACCGCCGGCTGCACCGCGATGGAACCCGAGCACATGGACGGGCTGCTCGGCTGGCTCGACCCGGCCGCGCATCCGCTGTTCGTGCTGCTGCCCGAAGCGGAGTACGTGCGCCTGCGGCTGAGCTGGGACCTGCCGGCACAAGGCCCGTAGGAGCGACGCCAGTCGCGACAACATTCTGCCCGCAACGCTCCGGTCGCGACTCACGTCGCTCCTACCCTCCTTTTCTGGCCATCGCATGACCACACCCGCCCGACGCTTCCGGCTCTCCGCTCCCGTCAAAGTGCTGATCTCGCTGCTGGTCGCCGCGGTGGTCGGACTCTCGCTCACCCACTACGACCAGGCGCTTGCGCTGCAGGTCGCGGCCCTCGCCCGGCCCATCGGCCGCCTGTGGCTCAACGCCCTGCAGATGACCGTGGTGCCGCTGGTCACCGCGCTGGTGATCGTCGGCGTCAACACCGCCAGCAACGCCGCCGCGTCCGGGCGCACGGCACGCAACGCGATCGTGGTGTTCATCGTGCTGCTGGTCGCCGCCGCCAGCTTCTCCGCCGTCATCACGCCGGCGCTGCTGGGCCTGGTGCCGCACGACAGCGCCACCATGCAGACCTTCCGCGCCGCCCTGCATGCGCCGGAGAACCTGTCCACCGCGCCCACCGCCGCGCAGTGGATCGCCTCGCTGATCCCCAGCAACGTGCTGGCCGTGGCCTCGGCCAACGCCATGCTGCCGCTGGTGGTGTTCGCCATGTTCTTCGGCTTCGCGCTGAGCCGGCAGGAGGCCGGGCGCCGCGACCGCATCCTGGAGATCGTCAGGATCGTCGGCGACACCATGATCACCATCGTGCGCTGGGTGCTGTGGGCCGCGCCGCTGGGCGTGTTCGCGCTGGTGCTGGTGGTCTGCGCCGAGGTCGGCATGAGCGTGCTCGGCATCCTCGGCTACTACATCCTGCTGATGTGCGCGGTCTACATCCTGATCACCCTGCTGCTGTACCTGGTGGCGGTGCTCGCCGCGCGCGAGGGCCTGCGCCGCTTCGCCGCCGCGCTGGTGCCGGTGCAGGTCATCGCCGGCAGCACGCAGTCGTCGCTGGCCTCGCTGCCGGCGATGATCGACAGCGCGCGCAACCGGCTGGGCTATCCCACCGCGCTGACCTCGCTGGTGCTGCCGATGGCGGTCTCGCTGTTCCGCGTGACCAGCCCGGCGCAGTACATCGCCGTGGCCAGCTTCATCGCCTGGCTGTACGGCATCGACATCTCGTTCTCGCAGTACGCGGTGGCGGTGCTGCTGGCCGCGGCCATCAGCATGGGCTCCACCGGCCTGCCGGGCCAGGCCAACTTCATGACCAACAACATGCCGGTCACGCAGAGCCTGGGCCTGCCGGTGGAACCGCTGGGCGTGCTGCTGGCGGTGGACACCATTCCCGACGTGTTCTGCACCATCGGCAACACCACCGGCGACATGACCGCCACCTCGATCGTCGCCAAGCGCATGGCGCCGCCGGACGAGGCCTGACCCTGCCGTCGGCCTGGGTCGCTCCGGCGCTCCAGGCCCCGGCGACCCGGCGTGCCTCGCGCGCCGCCTTCGCCTATGGTGGGGGCTCCACCGCATTCCGCTTCCCGCCCTGGAGAACGCCATGCCCCGCTCCCTGCTGCTCAGCCTGGCCCTTGGCCTGACGCCCATCCTGCTCACCGCCGCCTGCGCCGCGGACCCGGCCGCCGACGCGGCGGTCAAGCCGGCGCAGTGGCCGTTCGCCGCCACCGAGGCTGCCCGCTTCGACGAACCCTGGGCGATGGCGTTCCTGCCCGACCGCAGCCTGCTGGTCACCGAGAAGGCCGGCAGGCTGATCCATTTCGATCCGGCCAGCGGCCGCCGGCACGAGATCGCCGGCGTGCCGAAGGTCGCCTACGGCGGCCAGGGCGGCTTCGGCGACGTCGCCCTGCACCCGCATTTCGCCCACAACGGGCTGGTCTACTACAGCTATGCCGAGGAAGGCGCGGACGACACCCGCGGCGCCGCGGTGGCACGCGCGACGCTGGTACTCGATGCCGACGGCGGCGGCCGCCTGGCCGACGCGCAGGTAATCTGGCGGCAGACGCCGAAGGTGAGCGGCAACGGCCACTACGGGCACCGGCTGCTGTTCGGGCCCGACGGCAAGCTGTGGATCAGCTCCAGCGAGCGGCAGAAGTTCGACCCGGCGCAGGACATGACCGGCAACCTCGGCAAGATCATCCGCCTGAACGACGACGGCAGCGTGCCGGCCGACAACCCGTTCGTGGCGCAGGGCGCGCCCGCCGACCAGGTGTGGTCGCTCGGCCATCGCAACATCCTCGGCCTCGCCTTCGACGCGCGCGGCCGGCTGTGGGAAGACGAGATGGGCCCGAAGGGCGGCGACGAGCTGAACCTGGTCCAGCGCGGCGGCAACTACGGCTACCCGCTGGTCTCCAATGGCGACCACTACGACGGCCGCCACATTCCCGACCACGACACCCGACCGGAATTCGTCGCGCCCAAGGTCAGCTGGACGCCGGTGATCTCCCCGTCCAGCCTGATCATCTACGATGGCGCGCTGTTCCCGCGCTGGCGCGGCAATGCCTTCATCGGCGGGCTGTCGTCGCAGTCGCTGGTGCGGGTGGCCTTCGACGGCGAGCATGCGCGCGAGGCCGAGCGCTTCGACATGGGCAAGCGCATCCGGGCGGTGGCGCAGGGCCCGGACGGCGCGTTGTGGCTGCTGGAAGACGGCAGCGACGCGCGCCTGCTCAGGCTGACGCCGAAATCCTGACCGCGCCACCGGCGGGCGCCGCCGTCCCGGCGCCTGCCGCCCCGCCGCGCTTCACGCCGGCTGGCGCATGCGCAGGTACAGGCCGCTGGCCTGCACCAGTCCGTAGCAGACCAGCGCGGCGGCCAGGCCCAGGGTCAGCGGGCTGGCGTTGGCCGCGCCCGGCGCCATGCCCTGGCTGAAGGCGCCGTCGTGCCAGCGCCAGGCCAGCCGAGCGACCAGCAGCAGCGACAACGCGCCGCCGATCCACGGATTGGGCGTGTAGCCGCGCCGGCCGTCGCGCACGTCGAAACGGGTGTGCTTCAACGCGAACCACCCCAACGCGATGCCCGCCAGCGCACCACCGGCCATGCCGGCGGCCACGTGCGGCACGAACGCCGCCGCCAGGCCGAGCATCGCCGCCACCACTGCCAGGATCACGATGCGTACCACCGTGCGGCGTGGCTGCCAGGGCTGCCAGCCGAAGTGGCGGCGGAGGCGTCGGTAGTACATCCAGCCGAAACCGGCGGTCATCAGCCACGGCAGGTAGGTCGGCATCGGGGCGGACATCGGCGTTCTCCGGCGGACACGGGCAGGCAGCATCGCACGGCCGGCCACCGCCGCAAGGTGCCGGTGGTCATCCGTTGCCGGCCATCGCCCGGGCCGGGACGGCGCGGTCAACGCGCCAGCAGCTCGAACCGTACCGGCTCGCCGCTCGCCGACGAGGCGCACACCCACAGGTCGAACAGGCCCGGCTCGGCGGCGAACACGCCGTCGGGGTTGGTGAAGGCGAGCTGCCCGCGGTCGAGCCGGAACACCACGTCCTTCGCCTCGCCGGGCGCGAGCAGGACCTTCTCGAACGCCTTGAGCTCGCGCACCGGGCGCACGCGGCTGGCGACGCGGTCGTGCACGTACAGCTGCACCACTTCCTCGCCGGCCACCGCGCCCGTATTGGTGATGGTGGTGGCGACGACCAGTTCGCCGTCCCAGTCCAGCTGCGGCGCGCTCAACCGCGGCGTGCCGTAGGCGAAGGTGGTGTAGCCCAGGCCATGGCCGAAGGCGTACAGCGGCGCGTTGGGCATCTCGCGCCAGCGCGCCTTGAACTCGGACATCTCCGGCAGCTCGGGGCGGCCGCTGCGCGGGTGGCTGTAGAAGTACGGCTGCTGCCCGGAATGGCGCGGGAAGCTGACCGGCAGGCGGCCGGACGGGCTGTAGTCGCCGAACAGCACGTCGGCCACCGCAGGACCGGTTTGGGTGCCGAGGAACCAGGTCACCGCGATGGCCTGCGCGTCGCGCACCGCGCCGTGCAGCGCCAGCGCGCGGCCGTTGCGCAGCAGTACCACGACCGGCGTGCCGGTGGCGGCGACCGCCTCGGCCAGCGCCTGCTGCGCCGGCGGCAGCACGATCTCCACCCGCGACTGCGCCTCGCCGCTGTAGCGCTGCGGCTCGCCCAGCGCCAGCACCGCCACGTCGGCGCGGCGCGCGGCGGCCACGGCCGCCTCGATGCCGCCGTCCAGCGGCGCTTCCAGCGCGCAACCGGGCACCACCTCCAGCAGCGCCGCGTCGTCCAGCGCCGCGCGCACGCCGGCTTCCAGCGTCACGTAGCGCGTCTTGTCGCCGAACAGCGTCCAGCAGCCTTCGATGTTGTCGCGGTCCTGCGCGAACGGGCCGATCAGCGCGATCCTCTGCCCGGCCCTGCGCAGCGGCAGCAGCGCGCCCTCGTTCTTCAGCAGCACGATCGAGCGCCGCGCCGCGTCGCGGGCCAGCGCATCGTGCGCGGCGAGGTGCGAGGTGTCGGCCTCGCGCGCCGGGTCCAGCGAACGGTAGGGATCGTCGAACAGGCCGATGGCTTCCTTCAGGCGCAGAATGCGGCGCACCGACGCGTCCAGCGCCGCCATCGGCACCTGCCCGCTGCGCACCAGCGCCGGCAGGTGCGCGGCGTAGAAGCCGCTCTGCATGCTCAGGTCGAGCCCGGCCAGGAATGCCTTGGCGGTGGCGTCCACCTCGTCGGCGGCGTAGCCGTGCGCGATCAGCTCCATGTCGGCGGTGTAGTCGGAGACCACCACGCCGTCGAAGCCCCATTGCCCGCGCAGCAGGTCGGTCAGCAGCCAGCGGTTGGCGCTGGCCGGCACGCCGTTGATGTCGTTGAAGGCGCTCATCAGCGCGCGCGCGCCGGCCGCCAGGGCCGCCTTGAACGGCGGCAGGTGCACGTCGTGCAGGGTCTGCGGCGAGAGGTCCACCTGCGCGTATTCCATGCCGGCGGCGACCGCGCCGTAGGCGGCGAAATGCTTGGGCGTGGCCAGCAGCGAATCGGCGGCGGCCAGGTCATCGCCCTGGAAGCCGCGCACGCGCGCGGCGGCGAAGGCGCAGCCCAGCACCACGTCCTCGCCGGCACCCTCGGCGCCACGGCCCCAGCGCTGGTCGCGGGCGATGTCCACCGCCGGCGCGTAGGTCCAGTGGATGCCGGCGGCGGTGGCCTCGACGGCGGTGGCGCGGGCGGTACGCTCGGCCAGCTCCGGCTCGAAGCTGGCCGCCTCGCCCAGCGGGATCGGGAACACCGTGCGCATGCCGTGGATCACGTCGGCGGCCAGCGCCACCGGGATGCCGAGCCGGCTCTCCTCCACCGCCACACGCTGGATTTCCCGGCCCAGCGCGGCGCCGACGCCGTTGAACAGGCTGCCGACACGGCCGGCGCGCACCTGTTCCAGCACCTGCCCGGCGTTGCGCACGTTGGCCTCGGGGTTTACATCGAGTACGGCCGCGTCCGGCGCGAACGGGCGGACCATGTCGGCGAACACGCTCAGCTGGCCCGCCTTCTCCTCCAGGGTCATGCGGGCGATCAGGGATTCGATGCGGTCGGCAGCCACCGGCGGTCCTTGTATGGAAACGCTTTCAAAGCGCGGATTCTAGCGCCGCGGCCGTGAAGTCCGAGGCCGCCGGCAGGCCGCGCACCGTCATCAGCATGGCGTCGCTGGACTCCTGGAACACGCGCAGTCCGAACTCGGGCAGGATCGCCAGCAGGTGGTCGAACACGTCCGACTGCGTGGCCTCGTACTGCGCCCAGGCGGTCGACGCGGTGAAGCAGTAGATCTCCAGCGGCAGCCCCTGCGGCGTCGGCGCCATCTGCCGCACCAGCAGGGTCATGCCCTGGTGGATGCCGGGGTGGCTGCGCAGGTAGCGCTCGACGTAGGCGCGGAACGTGCCCAGGTTGGTCAGCCGGCGCGCGTTGACCGCCTCCGGATGCGCCCGCGCGACCTGCGCGTTCCACAGTTCCAGTTCGGCGCGCTTGCCGGCCAGGTAGTCGTCGAGCAGGCCGAACCGTTCCAGCCGCGCCAGCGCCGGCGCGTCGAGGAAGCGCACGCTGTGCTGGTCCAGGTACAGCGAGCGCTTGATCCGGCGCCCGCCCGCCTCCTGCATGCCGCGCCAGTTCTTGAACGACTCGGTGACCAGCTTCTTGGTCGGGATGGTGGTGATGGTCTTGTCCCAGTTCTGCACCTTCACCGTGTGCAGGGCGATGTCGATCACGTCACCATCGGCGTTCTGGCTGGGCATCTCGATCCAGTCGCCGATGCGCACGCGGCCGTCGCCGCTGATCTGCACGCTGGCCACCAGCGACAGGATCGTGTCCTGGAAGATCAGCATCAGCACCGCGGTGGCCGCGCCCAGCCCGGTGACCAGGTAGCGCAGGTCCACGCCGGCCAGGGTGGCGACGATGGACAGGCCGGCGACCACGAAGATCACGATCCTGGCCACCTGCAGGTAGCCCTTGATCGGCTTGTCGCGCGCGTCCGGGCGCCGCTCGTAGAGGTCGTTGGCGGCATCCAGCGCGTGCGCGGCCGCCAGCGCCACGGTCAGCACCGCCCAGGCCTGGCAGGCGCCGACGACGAAGCCCGCCAGCCCCGGCGGCAGGTCCGGCACCAGCCTGATGCCGGCGGCGATCACCTGGCTGGGCACCACGTTGGACAGCCGCGCGATCACCCGCATCAGGTGGCTGCCGCGTCCGGTCTCGGCGCCGGGCAGGCGGTTGAGCAGGCGGCGCAGGCCACGCAGCAGGATGCGCTTGGTGATCCAGTTGGCCAGGGCGGCCGCGACCAGCAGGGCCGAGATCATCACCGCCAGGTAGGCGCCGGGATAGGGCTCCAGTGTGCTCTGCAATCGTTCCAGCCACTGTGCCGCCACCGCCGCATCCACCATCGGTTGTCTCCTGCTCTGTTGCGTTGCTCGTTAGTTCTTGGGGTTGCCGGCCGGCGGCCGGCACTACCGGGCGGCCGCTCTCCGGGGCCGACGCGCGGGCGTTACCCGCGCGAGCGTTCGATCACCACGCCCACCGCGCGCGCGCCGCGCACCGCGCCGGGCTTGCTCAGTTTCAGCCGCAGCCACTGCACGTCGAATTCGTCAAGCACGATCTGCGCGCAGCGCTCGGCCAGCGTTTCCACCAGGCCGAAGTCCGAGCCGCGCACGTAGTCCTGCAGGCGCCTGCTGACCGCCTTGTAGTTGAGCGTGTCGGCAATGTCGTCGGTCGCCGCGGGCCGGCGGTTGTCGAACCCCATCTCCAGGTCGAACACCAGGACCTGGCGGATGCGCCGTTCCCAGTCGTAGATGCCGATCAGGGCGTCGATTTCGAGCCCCTCGATGAATACCTTGTCCATATGTGAAGCGGGGAACCGGGGTTGGGGAACTGGGAATGTTACGTGCTGGCGCGTCAAGGGAAGCAGAGAGCCGCGAATCCGGCAGGAAGCGCCGACGTGCCGATTCCATGGCCGGAACGGCACGGGAACATCGCCCGCTCGCCGCGATCAGCCCCCCTTCGTTCCCTGTTCCCCATTCCCTGCCGCCAACGGCGGCAGCGTGGCCATGTCCCAGCGCGGCACCACCTTCACCTCGGCCGGGCTGTGCTGGCCGGCCTGCAACCGCAGCGCGCCGGCGAAGGCGATCATCGCGCCGTTGTCGGTGCACAGCGCCGGGCGCGGGAAGCAGACGCGGCCGCCACGGCGCCGCGCCGCCTCTTCCAGCTTCGCGCGCAGGCGCTTGTTGGCGCCGACGCCGCCGGCCACCACCAGCACGTCGCAACCGGCTTCGTCCAGCGCGCGCCCGCACTTGATCGCCAGCGTATCGACCACCGCGTCCTCGAAGCCGCGCGCGATGTCGGCGCGGGTCTGTTCGCTCTGGTCGCTGTCGCGCCAGGCCAGCAGCACCTGGGTCTTGAGCCCGGAGAAACTGAAGTCCAGCCCCGGCCGGTCGGTCATCGGCCGCGCGAACCTGAACCGGCCGGGCGTGCCGACCTCGGCCAGTCTCGCCAGCTGCGGACCGCCCGGATACGGCAGGCCCATCAGCTTGGCGGTCTTGTCGAAGGCCTCGCCGGCGGCGTCGTCCAGGGTCTCGCCGAGCAGGCGGTACTCGCCGATGGCGTCCACCGCGACCAGCTGGGTGTGGCCGCCGGAGACCAGCAGGGCCACGAACGGCGGCGCCGGCGGGTCGTCCTCCATCAGCGGCGCCAGCAGGTGGCCCTCCATGTGGTGCACGCCGATGGCCGGCACGTCCAGCGCCCAGGCCAGCGAACGCGCCACGCCGGCGCCGACCAGCAGCGCGCCGACCAGCCCGGGGCCGGCGGTATAGGCCACGCCGTCGAGCTCGGAGACGGCGATGCCGGCCTCGTCCAGGGTCTGCCGGATCAACGGCAGGGTCTTGCGCACGTGGTCGCGGCTGGCCAGCTCCGGCACCACGCCGCCGTATTCGGCGTGCAGCGCGATCTGGCTGTAGACCGCATGGGCGCGCAGGGCGGCGGCGCCGGACAGCGCGGTGTCGTACACCGCCACGCCGGTCTCGTCGCAGGAGGATTCGATGCCGAGGACTTTCATGGCGCCATTGTGAACCTCTCCGGCGGCCCCGCCTACCCGCCCCACTTGCACCCGGCTTCAAAGCGGCTATAATGCGCGGCTCACCGGGCGTGACCCGGTATCACTGTGTCCCGGAGATTCCATGCCCAGCGTCAAAGTCCGCGAGAACGAACCTTTCGAGTTTGCGCTCCGCCGCTTCAAGCGCACCTGCGAAAAGGCCGGCGTGCTGGCCGAGACCCGCAAGCGCGAGTTCTACGA
>JAEWOJ010000098.1 GCA_023399815.1 Pseudomonadota bacterium
CGTTGATCAGTTCCACGATCGAGCCGATCTCCTGCGAGGACTCGCCCAGGCGCTTGATGCGCTTGGAGGTTTCCTGGATCTGGTCGCGGATCTGGTCCATGCCCTGGATGGTCTGGCGCACCACGCCGGCGCCCTCGGTGGCGATGACCACCGAGCGCTGCGCCACTTCGGCCGACTCGCTGGAGTTGCGCGACACCTGTTCGATGGACGAGGCGATTTCGCCGATGCGGTCCGAGGCGCTGGTGATCTCGTCGGCCTGGTGGCCGGCCGCTTCGGCCAGCTGCATGGCGGTGGCCTGGGTTTCCTGCGCCGACACCGCCACCTTGCTGGAGATGTCGTTGATCGTCGTCACCAGGTGGCGCAGCTCGTCCACGGCGTAGTTGATCGCGTCGGCGATGGCGCCGGTCATGTCCTCGGTCACCGAGGCCTTCACCGTCAGGTCGCCTTCGCCCAGCGAGCTGATTTCGTCCAGCAGCCGCATGATCGCCTGCTGGTTGCGGCTGTTGAACTCCACCTGGGTCTGGTAGCGCAGTTCCTGCTCGCGCGAGCGGCTGCGCACCGTGCTCCACACGAAGGCGATGATCGACAGCAGCGACAGTCCGCCGAACACCACGCTCCACCAGAAGTTCGGGAAGATGCGGGTGTCGCGGGTCGAGCCGAATGCCGAGAACGCCTCGAACAGCTTCTTGCTGTCAGCCAGCATCTTGTCCGAACCGGTGCCCAGCGCGACCGCCGAGGACTGCGCGGCGAACAGGTTGCGCGAGCTGGCCAGGATCGCGTCGGCGTCCTTCTTCATCTTCGTCCACTGGCTGGCCGACTGCTCCAGCGCCACCTGCGCGTTGGCGTTGCGCACCGCGGCGATGCCCATTTCCTCGTTGCCGCTGCGCAGGCCGTCGAGCACCTGGGTGAACACCGTCATGTCGCGCGCCAGCGCGTCGCCGGCGCCGCTGGCGCCCGGGCCGCCGGCACGGATTTCGGTCACGCGGCGGGCCATCGAACCGGCCACCACCACCTGCTGCAGGCCGTTGTAGATCTGCGGGGCCTGGGCGCCGCCGGCGATCATCGCGCGCACCGCCTCGTTGAGCTGCGCCTGCAGCGGCGGCACGCCGGCGGCGAAGCTGGTGGCGTTGCCGGCCAGCGCCAGCACCGCCGGCTCGCTGGCCACGATCTGTTCGGCGTTCTTGGACAGCGGCTGCCAGGTCTCGACCAGCTGGCGCAGCGGCGCGGCCACGCCGGCCTCGTCGCCGAAGCGGCCCTGCAGCTCGTTCACCGTGCGGTCGATCCTGGCGCGGGTGTCCTTGAACGCGGCATAGGCCTCGCGGTTGCCGGCCACCGCCTCGCGGCCCTGGTTGGCCAACTGCTGCGACAGCACCTGCAGGTCGGCCGCACCGGTGCCGGCGCCGGCCAGGCGGCTGCCCTGCCAGGTCGCCACGCCGGTATTGGCGCCGAAGACGATCATCGACAGCACCAACAGGCCCAGCCAGAAAGTGGTACTCACGTTGCCAAGCTTGCCGGCCTTGGCGGCGTCCGGAGCAGTACTCATGTTTCGACCTCGGTATCCGATACGGAAAGACAGGGCCGCCCTCAGGCGGCGGCCTGCCGGAATTCAGGCGTGCGCGACAACAGGGAAAGCGAGAACACTCCCCAGTCCTGGCTGCCGTCGTTGAACGCACGCTCGACGAAATGCGCATAGCGGCCCTGGGCGATGTCGCCCACCGGGACCTGGCCGGAAAGCTCGAAGCTGCGCTGGCCGTAGAGCTCGTCGATGCTCAGCGCGACGTCGCCGCCGGTCTGGCGCATGATCAGCACGCGGTGGCCTTCCTGCTGGACGGTGCGCTGTCCTTCCAGGAAGTACTTCAGGTCCACCACCGGGAACAGGTTGCCGCGCAGGTTGCCCACGCCCAGCAGCCACGGCTGCGCGCCCGGCACCGGGATGACCGGCGGCATCGGCACGATCTCGACCACCTCGCGGAAATCGGACACCAACCGGCGGCTGCCGACGCGGTAACCGACGCCGCGCCACACGTCCGTGGAGAAATGCCGTTCCGGCAGCTGCACCGCATGCGCCAGGCTGCGGCGTTCGTAGGCTTCGAGGATGTCGAAGGGAGATCGCATCAACCCACCAGTTTGTTGATCCGCGCGATCAGGTCGTCCTCGCGCGGCGGCTTCACCACATAATCCGACGCGCCCTGGCGCATGCCCCAGGCCATGTCGGTCTCCATGCTCTTGGTGCTGACGATCAGCACCGGGATGCCGCGCGTGGTGTCGTCGCGCGACAGCGCGCGGGTGGCCTGGAAGCCGCTCATGCCGGGCAGGACCACGTCCATCAGCACCAGCTGCGGCGCCTGGCTGCGCGCCATCTGCAGGCCGTCCTCGGCGTTGTCGGTAGCGAGCACCTCGTGCCCGGCCTTTTCCAGCCACTGCGTGAACACCGCCCGGTCGGTGGGCGAGTCCTCGATCAACAGAATTCGAGCCATGTGCCTTTCCCCCTGGTCAGGCGTTGACGTATGTGCGGATGGCACCCAGCAGTTCTTCGCGCGTGAATGGCTTGGTGAGGTACTGCTCGGAGCCGACGATTCGCCCGCGCGCCTTGTCGAACAGGCCGTCCTTGGAGGACAGCATGATCACCGGCGTGGACTTGAAGAGCTGGTTGCCCTTGATCAGCGCGCAGGTCTGATAACCGTCCAGACGCGGCATCATGATGTCCACGAAGATGATCTGCGGCTGCTGGTCGGCGATCTTGGCCAGCGCCTCGAAGCCGTCGGTCGCGGTCACGACCTCGCAGCCTTCGCGCTTGAGCAGCGTTTCGGCGGTGCGACGGATGGTCTTCGAGTCGTCGATGACCATCACTTTCAGCCCTGCGAGTTCCCCACCCGCAGCCATGTTTTCAACCATTGCGATCCCCTGGCGCGCAGCACGCCGTCCGGCAGCGCGCCATCTGAATGTGGTGCTGCTGCGAAAGCGGTCTATATCCCAGTCCGGCCGCAAACTGTCAAGGGCCATCGCCACGACGGGGTCGGCGCCGCGCACAGTGTGAACACCATCGCAGTTGCTGCGCAGGGCCATTCAGTCCGCAACGCACCGGACCGCGCATGGCGCTGGGCGCCCGTCGTGCCGGGGCGCTACCATCGCCGCCTGACCTGAAAGGCCATGGATCATGCTGGACGTCATCGTGGTGATGGACCCCATCGCCCACATCAAGATCGCCAAGGACACCACCTTCGCCATGCTGCTGGAAGCCCAGCGGCGCGGCCACCGCCTGCACTACGTGCGCCCCGGCGGGCTGGCGCTGGAGGGCGGCGTCGCCATCGCCGAGACCGCGCCGCTGCAGGTGCGCGACGACCCGGCCGGCTGGTTCAGCCTCGGCGACTACGGCCGCACTGCGTTCGGCCCCGGCCAGGTCGTGCTGATGCGCAAGGACCCGCCGTTCGACAGCGAGTTCCTCTACGACACCCAGGTGCTGTCGGTCGCCCAGGCCGCCGGCGCCTGCGTGGTCAACGACCCGCAGGGGCTGCGCGACTACAACGAGAAGCTGGCCGCCCTGCTGTTCCCGCAATGCTGCCCGCCGACCCTGGTCAGCCGCAGCGCCCGCGCGCTGAAGGCCTTCGCCCACGAGCACGGGCAGGTGGTGCTCAAGCCGCTGGACGGCATGGGCGGGCGCTCGATCTTCCGCAGCGGCAGCGGCGACCCCAACCTCAACGTCATCCTGGAAACGCTCACCGACGGCGGCCGCCGGCTGGCGCTGGCGCAGCGCTTCATCCCCGACATCAGCGCCGGCGACAAGCGCATCCTGCTGGTCGACGGCGAGCCGGTGGACTACTGCCTGGCGCGCATCCCGCAGGGCGACGAGTTCCGCGGCAACCTCGCCGCCGGCGGCCGCGGCGAGGGCCGCCCGCTGAGCGAGCGCGACCGCTGGATCGCCGCCCAGGTCGGCCCGGAGATGAAGCGGCGCGGCATGCGCTTCGTCGGCCTGGACGTGATCGGCGACTACCTCACCGAGGTCAACGTCACCAGCCCGACCTGCGCCCGCGAGCTCGACGCCCAGTTCGGGCTGAACATCGCCGGCCGGCTGTTCGACGCGATCGAGGCCGGCCTGCCGCGATGAGCGCATCCGCGGATGCCCTGCCGCCGCCGGCAAGAGTCACCGAGCAGCAGCGGCTGGGCGCCACGCTGACGCTCTCGCTGCTGGTGCACGGCCTGCTGATCCTGGGCGTGGGCTTCGCGGTCGGCGACAACGCGCCGCTGGTGCCGACCCTGGACGTGATCTTCAGCCAGACCAGCACGCCGCTGACGCCGAAGCAGGCCGACTTCCTGGCCCAGGCCAACCAGCAGGGCGGCGGCGACCACGACACGCCGCAGCGGCCGCGCGAAAGCCAGGCAGGCGTCGTGCCGCAGCCCGACGAGGGACTGGCGCCGGTGCCGATGCAGCGCCAGGACGCGGCGGCGCCACCGCCGCCGCAGACGCGCGTGGTCAGCACCACGCACGGCGAGCAGACGGTGTCCGATGCGCAGCCGCAGCCCCTGCCCGAGCGCCCCGACGCCAACGCGCCGCTGACCGCACGCGAGCAGCGCGACGCAGAGATGGCGCGGCTGGCCGCCGAGGTGCACCTGCGCTCGGAGCAGTACGCCAAGCGCCCGAACCGCAAGTTCGTCTCGGCCAGCACCCGCGAATACGCCTACGCCAACTACCTGCGCGCCTGGGTCGACCGCGCCGAGCGCGTGGGCAACCTGAACTACCCGGACGAAGCGCGCCAGCGTCGCCTCGGCGGCCAGGTGGTGATCACCGTGGGCGTGCGCCGCGACGGCAGCGTGGAAAGCAGCCGCATCCTGCGCAGCAGCGGCACGCCGCTGCTGGACGCGGCCGCGCTGCGGGTGGTGGAGCTGGCGCAGCCATTCCCGCCGCTGCCCCGCACCAGCGACGACATCGACATCCTGCAGGTCACCCGCACCTGGGTGTTCCTGCCCGGCGGCAGCCTGCACGACGACCGCTAGACCCGCCGGTCGCGGCCGGCAAGCGACGCGGGCGCCACGCCTGCGCGGGAAAACATTCCCCCGCCCGGCCCCATGGCGCCGGACGGGGGAACCCCCGATCAACGCCAGTTGTAGTTGAACGACACGCCGACGATGCGCGGCTCGTTGTAGACGGCCGCCATGTAGTTCTCGATCACGCCCTTGAGGTTCTTCTCGTTGGTGATGTTGCGCGCGAACGCGGCCACCTCCCACGCACCGTAGCCGCCGCTGTAGCCGACCCGCAGGCCGCCCTCGAAGTTGCCCTTGGAATGGAACTCGTCGGTGCGGTACAGCACGAACTGGGTCTGGCCCTGCCTGTTCCAGTCGGTGGCGAAGAACACCGCGCCATCGTCGCCCACCGGGAAGTCGTAGCGCGCGGCGAGGTTGAGGTTGTACTTCGGTGCGTTCGGCAGCGGGTTGCCGTCGATCTGCGCGTAGACGTTGCTGCCGATCTGGATCGTCGGGTCCTTGACCGTGCACACCACCACGCCGTTGAGCGCGCAGACCTGCGCGTACACGCGCTTGTCCTGGATCCTGCTGTGCAGCAGGCTCAGGCCGGCGCTCAGCGACAGGTTCGGGACCGGGCGCCAGTCCATGTCCGCTTCCAGGCCGTAGGCGCGCGCCTTGTCGGCGTTGAACAGCACGCCGTTGCCGTTGGAGTCGTTGCCGTTGAGCTGGATGTCGTCGACCGCGTAGGTAAAGCCGGTGACGTTCAGGCGCAGGCGGTTGTCGAACAGGCTGCTCTTGATGCCCGCTTCCCAGGACAGGATGGTTTCCGAATCGGCGGTGGTGAAATCGGCATTGAACACCGCCGAGCGCCCCTGGATGGTCGGCCCGCGGAAGCCGCGCGCCACGCGCGCGTACACGCTCAGCGCCGGGTTCACCTCGTACATGGCGCTCAGGTCCCAGCTGGGCTGGGTATCGGACATCGCCACCTCGTGGCGGCCCGTGTAGGTCACCACGCCGGCGGCGGTGTCGGCGGTCTTGAGCAGGCGCGTGCTCTTCTCGTCGCGGGTCGCGCGCAGGCCGGCGGTCAGGGTCAGCGCGTCGCTGGCCTTCCAGCTGACCTGGCCGAAGCCCGCCCACGACGTGTTGACGTTGCGCAGGCGCACCCAGTTGTTCGGGTTGCGCGCCGGGCCCTGCAGGAACCAGGCGCGCTGGTAGAAGTCGGTGGTGTCGCGACCGTCGAAATAGAAGGCGCCGACCTGCCAGGACCACGGATCGGTGGCACTGCTGGCCAGGCGCAGCTCCTGGGTGAACTGGCCCAGGTCGCGCACCTGCCCCATCGACTGGCCGTAGCCGTTCGGCACACCATTGGCCGGGTAGTCCGCCGCGGCGCCGCCGTCGGTATCGCCGCGGCTGTAGCCGGAGGTGGTCTCGTAGGCGCTGATCGAGGTCAGCGTCGTCGCGCCGAAATCGTAGGTGGCCTTGATCGAGCCGCCGTGGGTCCGGTAAGCCTGTGGGTTGTTGCCGGCCTCGTCGTAGGCGACCTGGTCGCGCGCCACGTCGACCTTGTTCGAGCCCTTGTGCAGCGCGCCGCGCAGGAACAGCGTGGACGTGCCGTCGTAGTCGCGGGCATGGGCCGAGGCCAGCAGCGAGAACTGTTCGCTGGGCTTGAACAGCATCTGCAGGCGCAGGTTGCGGTCGTCGTAGCCGCCCATCGCGTTCTTCTTCGGGCTGACCGTGCCGTCGGCGCTGGGGCCGTCGTAGGTGTTGTCCACCCAGTCGCCGCGATGCTGGTACAGCGTGGAGACGCGGAAGGACAGCACGTCGTTGATCGGGCCGCCGAGGCCGCCGTCGATCGCCACCGTGTCGTGGCTGCCGTAGCTGGCGTTGACCCGACCGCCGAATTCCTCGCCCGGCTTGACCGTGTCGAACTTGACGATGCCGGCGGTGGTGTTGCGGCCGAACAGCGAGCCCTGCGGGCCGCGCAGCACTTCCACCTGGTCCACGTCGTAGACCGGATTGGACTTGAGCACCACGTGCTCGAGCACGACGTCGTCCTGGATGATCGACACCGGCTGCGAGGCGCCGAGGTAGAAGTCGATGTTGCCCAGGCCGCGGATGTAGAAGCGCGGGAAAATGCGGCCGGTGGTGGTCTCGGCGTAGAAGCTGGGCACCTTGCCGGACAGCGCCAGCAGGGTGTCGTCGGCGCCTTCGGTATAGGCGCGCATCGCCTCGCCCTGCACCACGCCCACCGAGACCGGCACGTCCTGCAGGTTCTGCTCGCGGCGCTCGGCGGTCACGGTGATCGTGTCCAGCGCGATCGCGGCGCTGCGCGCGGCCGGATCGGCGGGTTCGGCCGCCATTGCAGTCGTGGCGGCCATCGACAGCACCAGCAGCGCGCAGGCCTGCGCAAGAGGGGAGCGACGCGGGAAGAGAAGAGAGGAGTGGCTGCGGTTCGGGGCGTTGGAGCGGGAACAGGGCTGCATGGATTCGCCTTGGCGTTGGCGCGGAAGGGGCCTCCGGCCAGGACTGGCCGATGGCGCGAGATCGAAGGATCGAAACGCGCAGAGCATGGGCAGCCAAGGTTGCAGCAGGGTTTCAGCAGGCGGCCGTGCGCCGCCGCCGGGAGCGGCGGCGCACGCTGCAACGTGGGGCTTCTCCGCTCCGGCGGAACGCGCCGCCTCGCAGCCGACGCCTATCGGGCGGACGGCGCGGCTTCGTACACCGGCACGCCATCGACCCACGTGGACAGCACCTTAAGCGCGTCCAGGCGAACGCCGCCGGCATCGAGCGGGTCGCGGTCGAAGACGACGAAATCCGCATGCAGGCCGGGTTGCAGGCGGCCGACGTCGGCCTCGTCATGGCCTGCCCATGCCGCATCGCTGGTGAAGCCGCGCAGGGCCTCGGCCGCGCTCAGGCGCTGCTCCGGCTGCCAGCCGCCCGGCGGTTGGCCGTCGCGGTCCTGGCGGGTCACCGCCGCGTACAGGCCCAGACGCGGATCGACCTGCTCGACCGGGAAGTCCGAGCCCAGCGCCAGGTGCGCGCCGCTGTGCAGGTAGCGCTGCCACGCGTAGGCGCCCTTGATCCGTTCCAGCCCGACGCGCTGTTCGGCCCAGCCCATGTCCGAGGTCGCATGGGTGGGCTGCATCGACGCGATCACGCCCAGCCCGGCGAAGCGCGGGATGTCCTCCAGCGCCACCACCTGCGCATGCTCGACGCGCCAGCGGTGGTCGCCCTTGTGCGCGCCCAGCACCTTCTCGTAGGTGTCGAGCACGATGCGGTTGCCGCGGTCGCCGATCGCGTGGGTGGCGACCTGCACCTTGCAGCCGTCGGCCTTGCGCACCGCCGCCTCGAAATCCTCCGGCGAGGTGACCAGCAGGCCGCGGTTGTGCGGATCGTCGCTGTAGTCGGCCAGCATCGCCGCGCCGCGGCTGCCCAGCGCGCCGTCCATGAACAGCTTGACCCCGCGCATCTGCAGGCGCCCGCCCGGATGCCGGTACAGGCCCTGGGCGCACAGGTCGGCCAGCGCCTCATGGTTGCCGTCGGCATAGGCGTCGATGCGCAGCGGCAGCCGGCCCTGGTCGGCCAGCCGCTTCATCAGCGCCAGTTCGTCGCGCGACACGCCCATGTCGTGCACGCCGGTCAGGCCGTTGCGCACCGCTTCGCGCAGCGCCGCCTCCAGCCGCTTTTCGCGCGTGGCGTCGTCCGGCGCCGGAATGTGGGCGCTCACCAGTGCGGCGGCGTTGTCCACCAGCACGCCGGTGGCATTGCCCGCGGCATCGCGCACGATGCGCCCGCCTTCCGGCTGCCAGTCGCCGGACAGCGGCCTGCCCGCCTCGCCGGCGATGCGCAGCGCGGCGCTGTTGACCCAACCGGCATGGCCATCGATGCGATCCAGGTAGACCGGGCGATCCGGGAAGGCGGCATCCAGGTCGGCCAAGGTCGGGAAGCCGGCGCCCTCCTCCCAGCGGTTCTGGTCCCAGCCCGCCCCCAGCAGCCATTCGCCGGGCGCCAGCGTCTTTTCGAAGGCGCGCAATCGCGCCACCACCTCGGCGCGGCTGCGCGCGCCCGACAGGTCGGCCTGCGCCAGGGTATTGCCCAGGTAGGCCAGGTGCGCATGCGCATCGATCAGGCCCGGCGTCACCGCGACCTTGCCGGCATCGGTGCGTGCAGCCCGCGGATAGCGCTGCAACACGGCGTCGCGCGTACCCACCGCCAGCAGGCGGCCGCTGTCCGTGTCCCATGCCAGCGCCGTGGCCAAGGGTTGCTGCGGATCGCCGGTGCGGATGGTGTCGGCGAGCAGCACCCGCACTTCGGCCGAGGCCGGCGCCAGGTGCAGGCAGGGAAGCAGAACGGCGAGACAGGCGGCAGTACGGCGCATGCGGGGACACTCCTGGCCAACGGAAACGGCGACTATGCCGCCTTCGGGCGGGGAGTGACAACGAAGCCGGCGGAAGCGTCTTCGGCCTTTCCGCACCGATGGCCCGGAAGATTGCCGCCCTGTCCGGCGGCAACGGAAGAACGGTATCGGCAGACGCCGCGGATCAGTCGGCGCTGACGTCCACGCGCACGCGGATGCGTTCGCCCGGGTGGTAGTCGCGGCGGGCGTGGTATTCGCGGCCACCGTATTCATAGGTGACGTCGTAGCCATCCACGCGTTCACTCTCGTACCCGTAGCCGTCGCGCTCCGGCTCGCAGACGCGCACGCCGGAGCGCCGGTAGACGGGACGTTCGTTCGCATCGTAGATCGCGCGCCCGGCGGCGCCGCCGGCGACGGTGCCGATCGCGGTTCCCAGGTAGCGGCCATCGCCACCGCCGATGCGGCTGCCGATGATGGCGCCGGCCAGGCCGCCGATCACCGTGGCGATCTGGCGCCCGCCCTCGCTGCCCTGGCGGTAGCCTCCCGCATGGCGGTCGTCATCGTAATCGCGGGCATCGCGGCGGTCCTGCCGGTAGCCGTCCGCGCCGTACACGTAGCCGCCGTCGTTGCGCTCGTAGCAACGCCCCTGGCGGCCGCCACCGCCGACGATGATCGGATCCACCCGCACCACGCGCGCGTATTCGTAGACCGGTCCGTTGTCGCCGCCGTAGTAGCGGTCCTCGTCCTGCTGGCGCCAGTCGCCGGTGGTCGGCTGCGGACGGTAGCGGCCGTCGTCGTAACGCTGCGCCGAGGCGGAAAACGTCAGCAGGCAACCGAAGACCAGGACACCTGCAAGAGGCAACGATCGGGACATGGCGGCCATACCGGCGGGGTGGAATGGGCGGATGCTCCGGCGCGGCGCGTGAAACGCCCCTGAACCGGAACGCCGGAGCGGCGCGAGTACCGCTCCGGCCATCGGATCAACCCGCGAATTCGGCTTCCAGGCTGATCGGCACCGCGCTCAATGCCTTCGATACCGGGCAGTTCTGCTTGGCGTCGTCGGCCACCGCGCGGAACCTCACCTCGTCCATGCCCGGCACCACCGCCCTCACCTTCAGGCGGATCTGCGACAGCTGCGGACCGCCGTCCATCGACAGATCGACGTCGGCGCGGGTGTCGAGCGAACGCGGCGGGAAACCGGCCTCGCTCAGCTTCGCCGACAGCGCCATGGTGAAGCAGCCGGCATGCGCAGCGGCGATCAGTTCTTCCGGGTTGGTTCCCTTCTCGTCGCCGAAGCGACTGGAGAATGCATAGCGCGTGTCCTCCATCAATCCGCTCTGCGGCGTGCTCAGGCGCCCCTGTCCGCTCTTGAGGTCGCCTTCCCAGTGCGCGGTGGCGTAACGCGAGATACCCATGGCATGACTCCTGTACGTGGATGGTCGCTGCAGCGTAGGGCAGCATTCGTTAGCGCCCTGTGCGCCGCGGCGGCATGCCGCGCCGCCACCGCCCCGCCCGGCGTCCGCCCGTGGCCGGCACGCGCGGACGGCGTGCGAAACCCCGGCTTTTCCCGCGGGTTTTCCCGCAGACGCCGCGTCATGCCCTGGATGGAAGGCGGTTGGACGCAATTTTTATGGGGTTTTTGTGCCCTTCCCTATTGGCGATGCACCGCGCATGCCCTACATTTCGCTTGCCGACGGGGTCGGCACGACCAACAACCAACCGCTCACGGAACAGGAAACCATGGCAAAGACCGCTAAGAAGGCTGCCCCGAAGAAGGCAGCGAAGAAAGTCGCTACGAAGGCAGCCGCCAAGCCGGCCGCTCCCAAGCCGATCAAGGAAGCCCTGACCAAGTCGGGTCTGGTCGCGCACCTGGCCGAGGCGACCAGCGTCGCCGCCAAGGATGTCCGCTCCATCCTGGCCGCGCTGGAAGGCGCCGTTGCCGCATCGATCAACAAGAAGGGCGCCGGCCACTTCACCCTGCCGGGCCTGCTGAAGATCACCACCGTGAACGTGCCGGCCAAGCCGAAGCGCAAGGGCATCAACCCGTTCACCAAGGAAGAGCAGTGGTTCGCCGCCAAGCCGGCGTCCACCAAGATCAAGGTGCGCCCGCTCAAGAAGCTCAAGGACGCCGCGGTCTGATCCGCGCGCCCTGTGGCGAACAGACGGGACGGCCATGCCGTCCCGTTTTTCGTTGGGGCCCGCGTCGATGATCTTTCGCCTCTGGGAAACGACGCAGGAAGTCTCCCGAGGTTTTTCGCCCGTCATTCCCGCCCCGCGAATCACAGCGTTCCGGCAAACAGGCAATCGTGGAAGCAGCTTCCGGTATCGCCCGGGCACGCCACCATGAAGGGCGGCCCAATGCAGGGGCGCATCACGCTGGAACACAGCGTCATGGGCCGGCGCCTCGCCCGAGCCGCGTGGCGGGCCTATGGTGGCCCCAGGCCACAGTCGCACCCCACGCCATGTCCAGCAGCAAGCACCGTTACCGCATCACCGTCACGCCGATCGAAGCCGATGGCCTGCAGTGCAGCGGCCGTTGCACCATCGAATTCGAACAGCGCAGCCCCCGCAACTGGATGCGCGAACTGGAAGGCGCGCAGCGGCAGCGGCTGCTGTCCTGCAACGAGGACGCCGGCGTGGTGGTCGCCACCGGCCTGCTGGAAACGCTGGCCGCGGCATCGCGCGACGGCGGTCATCCGCTGGCGGCGCTGCAGCCGGAACTCGACGGGCTGATCGCGAAACTGCAGGCGCTGCGCGACGCGCGCTGAACACGGCGGCGGCCCCGTTCCGCTAACCGGCCATTCACCGTTTCCGGGTATCGTGCGGTCCTTCCGTCGCCATCCTCCCGGGCCGAAACGATGAACATCCGCTCCCTGCTGCTGCCCACCGTCGCCTGCCTGGTGCTGGCAACCAGTGCCCATGCCTCGCCGCAGGTCAGCGGCCGCAAGCTCACGGTCGATGCCGCCGACGTGCAGCACTACCTGGACGGCAGCTTTCCGCGCTCGCAGAAGGCGCTCGGCGGGCTGCTCGCGCTGACGGTCAGCCAGCCGCGGCTGGCGCTGCCGGCCGGCAGCCGCCTGAACCTGCAGTTCGACCTGGCCATGGCCGCCGCCGGCGGCGCGCCGATGCCGGTGGGCAACGTGCAGCTCAGCAGCGGCCTGCGCTACGACGCGCAGACGCGCGGCTTCCATCTCGAACAGCCGACCGTCGACGATTTCCGCCCGGCGGTGGCCGGCGCCAAGCTCGATTCCAGCACGCGCGGCCTGCTCAACACCTGGCTGGCCGACTATGCGCGCCGCGAGCCGATCTACCGCATCGACCCGGCCATCGCCAACGTGATGGGCGCGCTGCAGGTGAAGTCGGTCGGCATCGAGAACGGCCACATCGCGGTGGACTTCAACCAGGACCTCGGCAAGCTGGTGCCGCAGGGGCTGCTGGGCAATTGAGTGGGAAGCGGGAAACGGGAAGCGGGAAGCGGGAAGCGGGAAATGATCGTGCCTCGAGCACGAAGCCCCCAGCGCACATCCCTTCCCCCTTCCCCGCTCCAAATCAGCGCTTGGGCTGCAGCATGGTGCCGGTGCACTTGGGCGAGCCGCAGCGGCATTCCCAGATCTTCTTCAGGCGCGGGGTGTGGCGCTCGGCCAGGGTGATGCCGTAGTTGTAGGTCAGCTCCTCGCCCGGCCGGATGGCGCGGATCGCCCCGATGAACACCTTGTCGGCGGTACGGTCGTCGCCCTCGGCTTCCTCGATCGTCGCCTCGCAGTTCGGGTCGCAGCTGTGGTTGATCCAGCGCGCGTCGTTGCCCTTGTGGTTCGCGTCGATGACGTAGTCGTCGTTCAGCGTGAACAGGAAGGTATGCCCGCTCTCCACGTCGCCCGCGTCGTCGGCGTCCACTTCCGCGTGGGTCCGGCGCAGGCCCTTGTACTCGATGACGCGCTCGCCCTTGGCGATGGCCGCCAGCGCGAACACGCCATTGCCGTGGATGGTGGACTTGCGCGCCTGGATCTTCTTGGGCATGTACATGGCCGGAAACGATGGGAGGGGGAATTCTCGCGCAGTCGCGCAGGCTTCCCAAGCCCGAACCTGCGCCGCGGCCGGCTTGACCTGCATCAAACCGCCGGCGCGGATGGGGTTTGAGGCGCCGGCCACAAAAGCGTACAATTTCGGTCCACATTGATTTCCCCCTCCTCCCCATGCTCCGCGTCACCAAGCTCACGGACTACGCCACCGTCGTCATGACCGTGCTCGCCGCACGGCCGGACGAAGTGCTGAGCGCGACCGAACTGGCCGAAGCCGCCGGGCTGGAGCCGCCGACCGTCAGCAAGCTGCTCAAGCCGCTGGCGCAGGCCGGGCTGGTCGAGGGCCTGCGCGGCGTGCGCGGCGGCTACCGCCTGACCCGTCCGGCCGGCGGGATCACCCTGATCGAGATCGTCGAGGCGATGGAAGGCCCGCTGGCGATCACCGAATGCAGCCAGGACCAGGGCCACTGCGGCATCGCCAGCCAGTGCGGCGTGCGCTCGAACTGGCGGCTGATCAACGACGTGGTCGCCGACGCGCTGCGCGGCGTGACCCTGGCGCAGATGCTCCACCCTCTTCCACTTGCTGAACGCCGGCGCATCGACGCCAGCATCGTCTCCTGAATTCCGTAGGCAGCCACATGGCCACCGAAACCATTGAAAACGTCGGCGCCGCCGACACCCCGAACCGCGAGATCCACGAACAGCTGGGCCGCAAGTACGACGCCGGCTTCGTCACCGACATCGAATCCGAGTCACTGCCGCCGGGCTTGGACGAGGACATCATCCGCGCCCTGTCGGCCAAGAAGGACGAGCCGGAGTGGATGACGCAGTGGCGCCTGGACGCCTACCGCCACTTCCTGACCATGCGCCAGCCGGACTGGGCCAAGCTGCAGATCGGCCCGATCGACCTGCAGGCGCTGAGCTACTACTCCGCGCCCAAGGGCCCGAAGTACAAGTCGCTGGACGAAGTGCCGAAGGAACTGCTGGACACCTACGACAAGCTCGGCGTGCCGCTGCACGAGCGCGCCAAGCTGGCCGGCGTGGCGGTCGACGCCGTGTTCGACTCGGTCTCGGTCGGCACCACCTTCCGCAAGGAACTGGCCGAAAAGGGCGTGATCTTCTGCTCGATCTCCGAGGCCATCCGCGAGTATCCCGAGCTGGTCCAGAAGTACCTGGGCTCGGTGGTGCCGGTGGGCGACAACTACTTCGCCGCGCTCAATTCGGCGGTGTTCTCCGACGGCAGCTTCGTGTTCGTGCCCAGGGGCGTGCGCTGCCCGATGGAACTGAGCACCTATTTCCGCATCAACGCCAACAACACCGGCCAGTTCGAACGCACCCTGATCATCTGCGAGGACAAGGCCTACGTCTCCTACCTGGAAGGCTGCACCGCGCCGATGCGCGACGAGAACCAGCTGCACGCCGCGGTGGTCGAGCTGGTCGCGCTGGAAGATGCCGAGATCAAGTACTCCACCGTGCAGAACTGGTACCCGGGCGACGAG
>JAEWOJ010000126.1 GCA_023399815.1 Pseudomonadota bacterium
CGGTTCGTGGCTGCCTGAGCGGTGGCGATTTGCGTCGCTCCTACACAAACGAATGGGGTGCGGCGGCCTCAGCCGTTCAGGCGCAGCAGCGTGTTGGCGCTGCGCGCGTTCTCGTCGCCGTGCTTGATGACCTTGACCTGCATCTCGAACTGGCGCTGCAGCTGGATCATCTGCACCAGCGCGCCGGCGGCGTCGACGTTGCTGGATTCGAGCATGCCGCTGTCCAGCGCCTTGCCCTGGACCTGGGCGAAGGGCTGCTGCGGGTCGTTGTTGCGCATCAGCCCGTCCAGGCCGCGCTGCAGGCGGTCGTCCGGCGCCTGCACCACGCGCAGCCGGCCGATCATGGCCATGGTCTGCGGGCCTTCGCCCAGCGGAATGATCGACAGCGTGCCGTCGTGGCCGATCTCGATGGCCTGGTGCGGCGGCACCGCCATCGGGTTGCCGTTCTCGTCGAGCACGGCATTGCCCTCGGCGGTGACCAGCTGGCCATTGGGCGTGAGCGTCAATGCGCCGGCGCGGGTATAGGCCTCCGAGCCATCGCTGGCCTGCACCGCCAGCCAGCTGCCTGGCTGCAACGACAGGTCCAATGCATTGCCGGTGATCTGCTGGGCGCCGACGCGGCGGTTGAAGCCGGCATCCACGTGCAGGGCGTCGATGCGCGAGGCATAGCCCTGGCCCTGGATCGGGAACGCCTCGGTGTTGGCCAGCGCTTCCTTGAAGCCGGGCGTGTCGGAGTTGGCCAGGTTGTGCGACACGGTCGCCTGGGCCTGCAGCGAGGCGCGGGCGCCGGTCATGGCGACGTAGAGGGCTTTGTCCATGGGGAACGGGGACCGGGGAGCGGGGAAGGGGGAATGACGGGATGCCGTGGACGAAAGGAGCGGAACCGGGAGCGGGGCAGGGCGGAGAGCCTCCGCGCCGTGTCATTCCCCGTTCCCGCTTCCCCGTTCCCCGCCTTAACGGATGTTGATCACCGTCTGGGTGATCTGGTCCTGGGTCGAGAGCATCTGCGCGTTGGCCTGGAAGTTGCGCTGCGCAGTGATCATGTTGACCAGCTGCTGGGTCAGGTCGACGGTCGAGGCTTCCAGCGAACCGGCCTGGATCTGGCCCAGGTCCGAACTGTCGGGCGCGCCGGTGCGCGGCGTGCCGGAGGCGTAGGTCTCGGACCACAGGTTGTTGCCCTGGCTCAGCAGGCCCTGCGGGTTGTTGAAGTTGGTCAGCGCGACCTGGCCCAGCGCCACGTCCACGCCATTGGAATAGCGCGCGTAGACGACACCATTGTCCGAGATGTTGATCTCGTTGAGCTTGCCGGACGGATAGCCGTCCTGCCCGGTGTTGTGCTGGTTGAACTTCTCGCCGTACTGGGTGGAACCGGAGATGTCCAGGCTCATGCTCAGCTGGCCGGCGCCGGTGGTCGGGGTGAAGCTGCCCAGGTCGATCTGGCCGTCGGTCGGCGAGGTCAGGGCGCCGCTGTCGGAGAACTGCAGCAGGGTCGGGGTGCCGATGACCGCCGGGACCGGCGGAGTGGCAGTGGGATCGCCGGGCGCGCTGCCGTCGTTGACGGGCACGCCGTCCACGAAGTTGTAGACCTCCCACTCGTTGGGAGTGGCGGTCTTGACGAAATACGCGGTCTGCACGTGGCTGACGCCCAGCGAATCGAAGACGGTGATGCCGCCGCTGGAGAAGTTGTAGCTGTTGCTGCTGGCCGGATCGAACGGCGTGATCGTCGGCACCTCGGCGTTGGCCGGCAGGGTGAAGGCAAGCTCCAGGCTGCTGGTCGGACGCGGGGCGCTGTCGCCGGAGAGCAGGCGCAGGTCGGTCAGGGCGCCGTCGAAGCGGGTACCGTCGGCGTTGGGCGCATACACCTGCAGGCGGGCGCCCTGCGGGTTGACCACGTACCCGCTCTTGTCGGGCTGGAAGTTGCCGGCGCGCGAGTAGACGCGGGAACCGTTCATGCTCAGGGTGAAGAAGCCCTCGCCTTCGATGGCCAGATCCAGGCTGCGGCCGGTCTGGTCGATGTTGCCCTGCGAGAACTGCTGGGCGACGTTGGTCAGGCGCGCGCCCGAGCCGACGGCATTGCCGAGCAGGCCATAGCCGGTGGCGTTGAGCACGTTGGCGAACTCGGCGCGCGATTCCTTGAAGCCGACGGTGTTGACGTTGGCGATGTTGTTGGCGGTGATGCTCAGGTCCGCGTTGGCGGCGCTGATGCCGGACAGGGAAGCGTTGAAACCCATGGCGATACTCCTGGGAAATCCGTGGAAGGTGGGCTCAGCTGACGCGGAGCACGTAGTCGAGCGGGGCCGCGCCCAGCCCCTTGAGGTTCAGGTAGAGCCCATCCGAACCGACGGTCACGCTTTCGACCTCGGCCTGCACGTAGGTGCTGAGCGTGCTCTGCGTGCCGCTGGTGTCGGTGTAGGTGGCGGCGATGCTGTAGGTGCCGGCCGGCATGCGCTTGCCGTTGGCATCGGTGCCGTCCCACTGGAAGTTCACTTCGCCTGAGGCATCGGCCGGCACGCTCAGCTGGGTGACCTTGCTGCCGTTGGCGTCGGTGATGTCCACGGTGATGGTGCCCGCGCCCGGCGCGGCCACGGTGCCGCCGGTCTCGCCTTCGTCGCCCAGCGTGAACTTGGCCGAAGGCACCAGCACGTCGTGGCCGACCATGGCCGCGCCGCGCAGGATCTGGTCGCCGGCCATCGATTCCTGGAAGCCGGTGACGGACTTGTTCAGGTCGTTGATGCCCTGCACCGTGGACAGCTGCGCCATCTGCGCGACCATCTGGCTGTTGTCCATCGGCTTGAGCGGGTCCTGGTGCTGCAGCTGGGTGGTCATCAGGCGCAGGAAGTCGGCCTGGTCCAGCGCGTCCTTCTTCTTGGTGCTCTGCGTGGCAGGCGCGTTCAGGCCGAGCGCGCCGAACAGGTCGGTATTGGTGTTGATGCTGCTCATGACAGTGGAATCCCGTGGAGGCCGGCTCAGCGGCCCATGGTCAGGGTGGCCAGGGTCAGTTCCTTGGCGGTGTTGAGCATTTCCACGCCGGCCTGGTAATTGCGCGAGGTGGAAATGAGGTTGACCATCTGCGCCACCGGATCGATGTCCGGCGAGTAGACGTAGCCCTCGCCATCGGCCAGCGGATGGTTCGGTTCGTAGCGCTTGAGCGGCGGCGCCTCGCTCTGGGTGATCTGCTTGACCTCCACGCTGGTCAGGCGCGGGTCCTCGCGGCTGGTGACGGCCTGGAAGATCGGCTCCAGCGGCTTGTAGACCGCCTCCGCCGAACCGGCAACGGTGTCGGCATTGGACAGGTTGGAGGCGATGGTGCTCATGCGCACCGACTGCGCCTGCAGCGCAGAGCCGGCGATGTCGAAGATGGGCAGGTTGCTCATGGCGTTCTCCCTTACTGGCCGGTGATCGCGGTCAACAGGGTGCGCACCTTCGACTCGACGAAGCTGAGCGAGGCGCGGTATTCCAGCGCGGCGCGGCCATAGGCGGCGCGTTCGGCGTCCGGATCGACGGTGTTGCCGTCCAGGCTCGGCTGCACGCCGGGGCGCAGCACCTGGAACGGATTGAGGCCATCGTCGCCGACACGGTAATGCTGCTCGGCGGTGGCGGTCAGCAGGCCGTTGCCATCCTGCCCCTGGGCGTTGCGCAGGGCGGCATCGAAGTCCAGGTCGCGGGCCTTGTAGCCGGGCGTGTCGGCATTGGCCAGGTTGCCGGCGATCAGTTTCATGCGCTGCTCGCGCAGCGGCATGGCTTGGGCATGGACACCCAGATAGTTGGAAATCAGATTGGGCATGGCGCGCCTCCCGGGGGATCGATGCCCGGGAGGCTGCAAGCGGTGTGCCAAAAGGCGGGGGCGCGGGAGGAGAGGCTAGGGACGATAGAGGCCGGGGCGGTCTCAGCCTGCGCAGAGATTGCCGGCCTGGTTGTTCAAACGTAGGTGCGGGGCTTGCCCCGCACGAACCTGGCCGGAACCGCGTGCGGGGCAAGCCCCGCACCTACGGTTGCTCCTACGCCGCCCCAGCGACCTGGAGCAGGCGGTGCCGCGGTAGGCCGGGGGAATGCCCCCGGCGGGCTTCATATGGATGCGCGGGCGCCGGGGACGTAGCCCCGGCCTACGCGGCCTCGGCGACCTGGCGCAGGCGGTGCAGCACGAAGTCGGCCAGTTCGTGGGGGCTGTACTTGGGCACGAAGGCGTTGGCGCCGACGCGCTCGACCATGGCGTTGTTGAACACGCCGGACAGGGACGTGTGCAACAGCACGAACAGCCCGGCCAGGCCGGGGTGGCGGCGGATTTCCGTCGTCAGGGTGTAGCCGTCCATGGCCGGCATCTCGATGTCGGAGATGACCATGGCATAGCGCTCGGCCGGGTTCTCGCCCGCCGCGTGGATCTGCAGCAGGTGGTCCAGCGCCTGCTTGCCGTCCGACAGCAGGGTGGCGGTGACGCCCAGCTGGTCGAGCACGCTGCGGATCTGCTGGCGGGCCACGCGCGAGTCGTCCACCACCAGCACCTGCATCGGCGGCGCGCCGGCGGGCAGGGCCATCGACGGGTCCAGCACGGCTTCCTTGCTGATCTGGGCGATGTCGGCCAGCACGCTCTCGACGTCGATGACCTGGATCAGCTCGCCCTGGAAGCGGGTGACCGCGGTCAGGTAGCTGGCCTCGGCGCCCAGTTCCGGCGGCGGCTGGATGTCTTCCACTGCGATGTTGACGATCCGTTCCACGCCGCTGACCAGGAAGCCCTGCACCGAGCGGTTGAATTCGGTGACCACCAGGTAGCCCGGCGAGGTGTCGGCGTCCGGCTCGCGCTCGGGATGGCCGATCGCCAGCCCCAGGTCCAGCACCGGCACCGAGCGGCCGCGCACGTCGGCCACGCCGGCGAACTGCGCCGGCAGGCCCGGGACCAGGAACAGGGGCGGGCGCCGCAGCACCTCCTGGACCTTGAACACGTTCACGCCAAAAAGCTGGCGGCCGCCCAGGCGGAACAGCAGCAGGGCCAGTCGGTTGTGGCCGGCCAGCCGGGTGCGCTGGTCGATGCGGTTGAGCAGGTCATGTGACATGCAGCCTGTATCGGCAGGGCGGGGCCGGGACTTGAGGCCGGGAAGCCGGGAACGTAGAGGGGAGGAACCAGGAACGTAGAGACGGCCGGGTGGTGGCGGTCCTCTCCCGGAAGGCGCCGGCCCACATACACATAAGGCATTTAAGAAGACATTTAAGGGTGTAAGAAGACATTTAAGAAGGTGGGTGCCGACCGTTGGTCGGCACTCCCGGCCCGCACGCCCTGACCCCACCGCCCGACCAACGGTCGGGCGCCACCGAAGGCAAAGGGGTCTCTCCAGCGTCGCCTTCTCTATGTTCCTGGTTCCTCTCCCCTACGTTCCTCGTCCCTGGCCACTACGTTCCCGCTCCTCCGGCACACCCCTTGCATGAAGCCGGACGCCCTTTTCAATGGCGGAGAATCCCATGCGCCTGTTGGCCCTGATTTGCCTGCTGCTGGCCGTCCCGGCCGGGGCCGGCGATTTCCAGCCGGTGGCGTCGATCCGCGCGGCCGCGCTGTCCACGCTGGACCCGGCAACCGAAGGCGAGGCCAGCGTCGATGCCGGCCTGCGCCTGCCGGCCTGTCCGTCGGCACTGCAGGCGCGGGCCACCGGCAACCGCACCGTGGAAGTGTCCTGCCCACAGGCCGGCGGCTGGAAGCTGTTCGTGCCGGTGACGGTGCGCCGCGAGCAGGACGTGCTGGTGCTGGCCCGTGGCGTGGCCGCTGGAGAAATCCTGGCCGCTGCCGATATCGGTAGCGTGCGCCGCGACACGGCCCGCATCGCCGGTGCGGTATTGTCGGACCCGCAGTCGGCCATCGGCCGGGTGGCGCGGCGCTCGCTGGGCGCCGGCACGCTGCTGTCGGCCGGCGACCTGGTCGCTCCGCGTATCATCCGGCGCGGAGACAGTGTCGCGCTGGTCTCCCGGCGCGGCGGGGTCGAGGTGCGCATGGCGGGCAAGGCGCTCGCCGACGCCGGGCAGGACGAGCGGGTCTCGGTCGAGAACCTCTCCTCGCGGCGCGTGGTGCAGGGCATCGTCGCCGCCGGGGGCGATGTGCTGGTCTCGCGATGATTCCGCTAAAGATCGTTCCCCGGATGCCGTTAACCCCTGTGTACCGAATCAGGACTTCCATCACATGAGCCAGAAAATCGACGGCGGGATCACGGCGAGCACCCATGTGCGCCCGGTCACCACGCCCGCCAAGGCCACCCCGGCCGATGGGTCGGCTGCCCGTCCGGTCGAGGCCACCGACAGCGTGCGCCTTACCGGCGAAGCCACCAGCCTGCAGGCCCTGCAGCGCGAGCTGTCCGCCGCACCGGCGGTCGATACCGCCCGCGTGCAGGCGGTCCGCGAAGCGCTGGAGAACGGCAGCTACCGGATCGACCCGGACGCCATCGCCAAGCGCATGCTGGCGCTGGACGAGCAGCTGCACGCATGAAGCTGGCCGTGGCCGATCCCCTGCAGCAACTGAGCGATGCGCTCGATGGCGAGCGCCAGGCGCTGGTCGAGCACGACGTGCAGGCGCTGGTGGCGGCCACCGGTCTCAAGCTCGAGGCGCTGCGCATCCTGGAAGCACGCCCGCCGCTCGAACATGCCGAGCGGCTGCGCGAGCTGGCCGAGCGCAACCAGGCCAACGGCGCGCTGCTGGCCCGGCGCCGGCGCGAGGTCGGCTGGGCACTGCGCCAGCTGGGGCGCAGCGAGGCCTCGTCGGCCTACGACGCCAAGGGCCAGGCGCAGCTGCTGCATACCCGCAAGCCGCTGGCCGTCGCCTGAAGAAATACCGCCAGGCATCCGCCGCGATGCGGCGAAACCGGGCCACGGCCAGGCGCGCGTCCCCGGTTATAGTGGGCACCCAGTTCCACTGATCCAGCCGTCGTGGCCGACATCGATTCCCCAGCGTTCGCGCCTTTCCCGTCCCCACTGCTGCTGCACGCACTGAGCGACCGCATGCGCGACGGCATGCTCCTGTTCAACGACAAGGGCGAAGTCTCGCTGGCCAACGGCGTCGTGCGGGAGTTGTTCGACGTGCAGGAAAAGGATGCCCACGAACTGGGCCGGCGCCTGGTCGAACTGCTGCCGCCCACCGCGCGCGCGCAGGCCCGGGAGTCGGGCTGCTGGAGCGGCAGCCTGCCGCTGGGCGACCGGGCGGTGATCGTCCACCTGTACCACCACGAAGACAACGGCGAGCAGGCCTGCCTGGCCCTGTTCCGCCACATCGACGGGCAGGAAGACTACGAGAACGAACTGCAGCGTCGCCATGCCGAACTGCGCCAAGCCTACCTGCGGCTCAACGGCACCCAGGAAAAACTGCTGCAGTCGGAGAAGATGGCCTCCATCGGCCAGCTCGCGGCGGGCGTCGCCCACGAGATCAACAACCCGATCGGCTACGTCCACTCCAACCTCGGCAGCCTGCAGGAATACCTGCGCAGCCTGTTCACCGTGATCGAGGCCTACGAGCGCGCCCTGCGCGCACCCGACCCCAAGGCGCTGATCCCCGAGATCGACGACATCCGCGACCGCCTGGACATCGACTTCATCAGCCGCGACCTGCCGCAGCTGATGGCCGAATCGCGCGAGGGCATCGAGCGGGTGACGCGGATCGTCCGCGACCTGAAGGATTTCTCCTATTCCGGGCGCGACGAGTCATGGAAGCTGGCCGACCTGCACGCGGGGCTGGAATCGACGATCAACATCATCTGGAACGAGCTCAAGTACAAGGTCACGCTGGAGCGCCGCTACGGCAAGCTGCCGATGGTCGAATGCCTGCCGTCGGAACTGAACCAGGTGTACATGAACATGCTGCTCAACGCCGGCCACGCCATCGCCGAGCGCGGGCACATCGTCGTCAGCACCGGCGTGGACGGCGACGAGGTGTGGATCGAGTTCCAGGACAACGGTTCGGGCATCTCCCCGGAGCTGCGCCAGCGCATCTTCGACCCGTTCTTCACCACCAAGCCGGTGGGCAGCGGCACCGGACTCGGCCTGTCGATTTCCTACGGCATCGTCAACAAGCACCACGGCCGCATCGACCTGGACAGCACCGTGGGCGAGGGCTCGCGCTTCCGCATCGTGCTGCCGATCCGCCAGCCCCGGTAGTGCCGGCCGTTGGCCGGCAACTGCACGAT
>JAEWOJ010000154.1 GCA_023399815.1 Pseudomonadota bacterium
CAGCGAAGCATGGCAACCACGGCAAGGGAGAACCCTGAAATGAGCGTTCGGAATCAAGAGCAACAGCAACAGCACAAGCAAGAGCCGGCTCTGGCAACTCGCAAAGCATGGGGTGAAGGGCGGCAGGGCAGGGGAGCGGTCGAGGCGCAAGCGTTGGCCAACGCGATAGGCGGGCAGAGCGTGGCGAACTATGCCGCGATCTTCGCCGGCTTCGAGGCCCAAGGCATTGACCTGGCCGAGATCCGACCGAGGGAGAACGTCTTTACGTTCAACGCCTGGCGGGCGCTGGGCCGGGTGGTGCGGAAGGGCCAGCACGGGGTCGCCATCGTGACAGTCGTCCCCTGCGCCAAGCGGGACCGGAAAACCGGCGAGGCGGTGCCGGTCCGGAAGGCCAAGCGGACGACGGTGTTCCACGTCTCGCAAACCGACGCCCTGCAGGTGTCCGAGGTGCAGGCATGAACCCGCACCGCAAGGAGGTGGTGCGCCTCATCCAGTCGGTGGGCTACCGGCACGATACCTACAAGCTGTTTTCCGACTTCTGCGAGCTGGCGGCGCTGTCGCTGTCGAACGCGGTGGACCTTCGGAAGCGCGAGGAGCGGGAAGCGCGTTACCTGGCGATCGTGAAGGGATACGAGCGCGAGGTGGTCGAACTGTTCCCGCGGATCTTCGCCGAGGTCGTGATGGGCCTGGAGCTGGAGGCCTGTGATCTGCTCGGTGGCGTCTTCCACGACCTGGAGCTGCACAACAAGCAGCGCGGGCAGTTCTTCACGCCCTTCGAGGTCAGTCGGATGATGGCCAGCATGATCGTCGGCGACGAGGCCGGGGCGCGCCGCCGTATCGAGCAGCGCGGCTACCTGACCGCGTGCGAGCCGGCCGTCGGCGCCGGCGCAATGGTCATCGCGCTGGCCGACGTGATCCGCAGCATGGGAATCAACTACCAGCGGCACCTGCACGTCACCGCGATCGACATTGACCCTCGCGCGGTTCACATGGCCTACGTCCAGTTCTCGCTGTTGCACATCCCCGCCGTCGTCGTGGTCGGAAATGCCTTGACCCTGGAGGAGCGCGAGCACTGGTTCACGCCGGCGCACGTCCTCGGCGGTTGGACGGGCAGGCTGCAGCGCGACAGGCCTTCGGAGCCGGTCGAGGTCGAGGCGGTCACTGCAGGAGCGCCGACCTTGCCGGCGGCACGGGCGTTCGAGACGCCGCGAGCTGGCCAACTCACCCTGTTCTGACGTCGCGGCTGGCCGGGCCGAGCGCCCGGCCGGCCGACGAACGGTCGCCTAACTCCCTTGTATGTTGTATGTTGTAGTAGTATTCTACGCACTACAACATACACACCACCACCCAGCAGCAGCGAGAGGAACGAGACATGGCCATCACCCGTGAGCAGATTTGGGCCGCAGCGGACGAGATCGACGCCGCGGGCCAGAACCCGACGCTCGCCGCTGTCCGCAAGGCGGTCGGCGGCGGCAGCTTCACCACGATCCAGGACGCGATGACGGAGTGGAAGGCGAAGAAGGCGGCCAAGGCGTCGCCGCTGCGCGAACCGCCGCCGGCGTCGTTGGCCGAGCGCCTGCAGGAACTGGCGGGCGACGTGTGGACCACGGCGATGGAGATGGCCACCGCGCGGCTCGAAGTCGAGCGCGAGGCCCTGGAAAAAGCCCGGGCCGAGCTGGACGCCGCCCGGCTGGAGGCGGCCGAGCTGGCGGACCAGCTGACGGCCGAGCTGGACGAGGCGCGGGCGCGGGTGGTCGAGCTGGAGCGCGGCGCGGCCGCCATGCAGTCCGAGACTGCCGGCCTGCGCGAACGGTTGGCGGTCGCCGAGGCGAAGGAGGCTGAAACCTCCCGGCGGATGCACGTCGAGCGCCAGGCTGCCGACCAGGCACGTCTGGCTGCGGCCGCGGCGCGTGAGGATGCCGCGCGGCTGCAGGGCCAGGTGGAGGCGCTGGAGAAGCAGCAGCGCGAGCTGCTGGGGAAGCTGGGAACGGCGGCCGGCAAGAAAGGGCAGGGGGCGCGCTGATGGACATTCAACCTGCTGCTGGCCAGCTCTGGCGCGACCAGGACGGCGCCGCCCGCATCTGTGGGATCGTGCCGGTCGAGGGCGTGCCCTACGCGGTCCTGCTTCGCACCCGCGGAGCAACGGGCAAGCGGAAGCGCCGCCCGTTCCTGTTCCCGGTCGCCGCGCTGCTCGCCGGCGATGACGGCTGGCGCCATGAACCGGAGATCCACCCGGAGGTCGGGACGGTGGACGCCGATCGAGAACCTACTGCCGACGAGGCGGCGGGCATTGCCTGGTGGAACTCGCTGCCGGAGACGACGCGCCTGTACTGGTGCGAGTTGGCGGGGAGCTACGTGGCGGCGGATGCCTGGGCGCACTTCAAGCGAGCCAGAGGGTTGGCAGGGAATCGTTACGAACACGGCCAGATCTTCGCTAACCGATTGATGGATCGCTGAATTCTACCCTCGGCCGCACTTCCAGGCTCGGTTCTCCCCGGGGAGCTGTGGCACCATTCAATCATGGCCACCACGTACTACTTCTTGGACACCGAGTGGGCCGATGTAACGGGCGGCGAGCTGGTGAGTCTGGCGCTGGTGAACGAAGGTGGAGACCGCCTTTTCTACGCTGAGCGAGCCAACCTGCCGGAGGCTCCCACCGACTTCGTTCGTCAAAGCGTCTACCCGCTGCTCGACCGCGGCGACGCAGCCCTGCCTGATGCCGCCCTGACTACCGAGCTGCGTGCCTTCCTCAGCGAGACCGACGCGCCGGCGGTGATGGCGGATCTCCCGAACGACCTTCAGCTGCTGCGGTATGCCTTGGATGGGTTTGAGCTCCCCGATGACCAGGTTGCTGCATGCGGGCCCCGGCCAGCCCCGGTCATGACACGCATGTCGAAGGAAGGCCTTCCTGGGCTGCTGGTCGAGGACTGGTTCGCAGCCCATCCAGCCAGGCCCGAGGAAGCCGCGGCGTGGAAGGCTGCGGCGCCATAGCGTCAATCGCAACCAGTGCAAGGCGCCAAAACGAAGCGGGCGGCCCTACACGGGCCGCCCTTCTTTTTGGCTATAGGGGTAGCGGGTCGGTGCTGCGCGACCTGTGTGGGCGCGTGCAGCGGGCATGAGGGGCCTTCTGGCCTACCTGCCTCGCCCCTCGCTGTCCTGCGTCCGGTTCGTCTGCTGCTCGGCTTGTTTCACTGCGACGCTGGGCGAGCCGAAGCCGTGAGAAAGCCGGTCGGCCAGTGCGTGCTTGAGCCGTTCCTGCGCGATCTGGATGGTCTTGGGGGCCTGACCTTCCTCGCGCAGGCGAGCGGTGGCGCCGGCGATCGAGCGATGGGAGTTAACCAACTCGGGATAGACGGTGCAGGCCTTCACCGGATCTTCCTGCAGGAGCTTTCGCGCGAGGACCTGGCCGTGCTGGATCGCGAGCTGCTGGCTGCGACGGGCAATGTCCGGGCCGTGCTCCTGGTCGTAGCTCTCGGCCCAGGCCTTGTCTTGCCGCGCGATGAAGTGCGCCCTGGCCAGCTCGTCCGAGCGGAGCGCCGGACGATCGGCCGTGGTGGCGACTAGAACCCGCGCTTGCTCGCGTGATAGCGGCGGATGGGGTCTTTGCTCAACTCGCTCTGCGTCCGGGTCATGCCCTGGACCCATCCGTCGATCGGTGAGCTGTTCCTGGAAAGGTGCGCGGCCTGCGGCTTGTCGGTAGCAGGCATCGGTGATGGTGCCGGCAGCTCGATGGCGTTCGAGTTCTGCTGCGAGTCGGTCCTTGATTGCATCGCGTGTGCCCTCCGATTCAAGAATCTGTAGGTGTTGCCAGCCCTTGTACTCGGTGGCCTGGCCATTGTGCGCCACTTCGCGGGTGTCGATGACGCGGAGATCCACGCGATCGCCGTACTGCGCGTGGATCTTCCGCAGGCCTTCGGCCAGCTCGCCCTGAATCTGCGACATGACCTGGATACTGGCGCCGCGGCCGACGTGATCGAAGCGGTTAAACGTATTCTCCAACGCCGTCTCCGGGCGTGGCTGAACCGCGATGATCTCGGGTTTCAATCCTTGCGCGAGCGCGGCATCGAGCTTGGCGAACGACTGTTCGGGCCGGAACATCTGGCCCTCGTACACGACGGCGATGTTCGCCTGCAGCTCGCCCTGTTCCAGGACCATCGTGGTCTTGCCGGCGCCCGGGCTTCCGGTCAGGAACACCGCGCGATCGCGCTCCGGATGCCGGTGGTCAAGCACCGCCTGCTCGAACAGCTGGCCAGCCAGCGCGGCCGCGCTGTTGTGCACGGGCGCGTTATAGCGGTTTCTGGCCTCGCGCGACTGGTTGTAGTCGGCGAACAGCTCCTTGGCCAGGTCGGCGCCTACATAGCGGCCGCCATGCGCCTCGGGCAGCTCCCGGTAGCGGTCCATCATCCGCGCCGTGTCGTTGAGGACCGCGCTCATCGCCTGCAGCTGCACGGCTTGGCGATCGCCGTGGTCGTACTGTGCGCGGTGGACCTGGAGCGGGGCAGGGCGGTCCTGTTCGTTGGCCAGTGCGCGCTGAAAGCCGGACCGCGCCGAATACTCCGGCTTGCCGTTCGACGCCGGCGGGTACTCCGCCGCCACGTCGTTGAACCGCGCATCGTGGATGCGGTAATCGCTGCCCTTGCGGAACAGCTCATTGGCGGCGGTGGCCGAAGGCGTCTGCAACTGGTCCTCGTAAACCCCGCGCCCTACGTTCCACCGCTGCACAACCCATCGGCCGCCGGCGACGTCGTTCTGCTCGGCTTCGCGCTTGGCCAAGTAGGCATCGAACTCCTGTTGCCGTGCATAAGCCGTTGCCAGCTGCTTGTCCTGGAACGGGTTGGGGTGCTCGCGGCCGTCGTGGCTGGCCAGCGCGCTGGCCAGGCCCGAGGCGGCCAGCTGGTGGCGTTCCGGGGTGCGGTTGATCGCCTGCACCACGGGGTCGTCGCCTAGGGCGTACAGGGTGCGCGTGGCCACCGCCTGTTCGGCGGTGGCCACCATCCTGGCGTGCTCGTCGGCCGCCAGCTTCGCGCGGCGGCCCTCTGTGGCGTCCTGGACGACCCCAGCTAGGCGCTCCAGCTGCCGTGCGAGCGCGGCCGAGCTGCCGGCGCCGGCGGACTGTTCCTCTGCCATGTGCCCTCCTTAGCGGCCGCGGTCCTGATCGCGGTGTTGCGAGCGATCGAACTCCTGCTGCTTGAACATGGGCCGGCGCAGGCGCACGTCCACCAGCTCGCGACCCTGCGCGAGATCCGTGGCGATGTTGTCGCGCATGCGTGCCATGAACGCATCCTGCCCGGACTTGCCGTGGATCTGCTTGGCGAGCTGCGAGTAGGCGGCTTCGATCGCGAATGCCTTTTTCAGCTCGGGATGGCGTTCGGCCGCCTCCCGGCGCTCCGCCGGCGTGCGGGCGTCGTGGAAGGCCTTGGCGACGTCGTTTTCCATGACCAGGTTCGTCCTCTGGTGCTTGGCGGCATTCTCGGCGGTCCACTTCCGTTCCGCCTCGTTCGGCGTGTAGCCCTTGACCTCGATGCCGCGGGACGCGGCTTCGATGTAGAGGGCCTGGCGGAACTTCTGGTCGCCGGCGACCTTCATCGAGGACCAGCCCCGAGCTTCGGCCAGGTCCACCGCGGCCTTCACCGACTCGGCGTCGAACTCGCGCGGGATCTGGAGCTTCGATCCCTTGTCCACGACGATGACGTGCGCGGCGTTGCCGGCCTCTACCCACTTGTCGCCGTTCTTCACATAGCGGCCGGCGAAGGACTCCGGCAGTGCATGCTGCAGATCGAGCTGCGGCCGCTTGTCGTCGCGCGACGCGACCGCCGCCTGGTCGGGTTGCACCAGGGCGGGATCGACCCGCTTGGCCCGCTCGGGGCCGTCCTGCTCGATCGTGTTGGCCGTCGTTTCCCGCTCCGGCTGCAGGGACCTCGCCGCGGCGGCGGTCGCCTCCTGCAGCTGCGCCGACGTCGGGACCTCGCCGCCGGGTCGGCCGGCGTTGGAGATCTTCTGCGTCATCACGTAGAGATCCTTGACCTCCTGCGTGGCGAACGTCATTTCGTAATCGGCGCCTTCGCCCTTCCTGGCCATGACAACCTGCTCGCTTGCGTCGCGGCCGACGGCGCGCAGCTGGCCCCCGCCTTCGCGGCTGTACGCGATCACCGCGTCCTGCAGGGAATCGAACTGGCGCAATGGCCGGGAGCCGTGAGCCTCGTAGAACTCGAACGTCGTCTCGCGCGACTGCGCCGCCTCGACGGCGGCCGCGAAGCTCTCGCGCATCTTCCAGCGCGGCGTCGAACCGTCCTGTTCCCAGCTGACATAGCCGACCAGCTTGCCGCTCTCTCGATCCAGGACCTCGTGATCGGCTTTGCCGTTGAACTCCTTGAACGCCGCCAGCGCGCTCGCCGTGGTCAGCATCGTCGTCGTTTCGAGCGTGGCAGGGTTGGTCTGCCGAACCTGGTAGCGGCCTTCGGCCTCGATGCCGGCGCCGGCGTCCGACCCATCGCGATGCTGCGCCGAGGCGTCCCTGGCCTCGTACAGCTCGCGGCGGGCGGCCTGCACCGAATTGAGCGCCTCGACGTCGCCGGCGTGCGCGTTGCGAAGCAGCTGCGTGTACTGGCCCACGGCCGCCGCTGCTCGGCCATCCGGCCCGAACAGCTTGCGGTAGCCATCGACCTCGCTGGCCAGCTTGCCTTGCGCGCTCGCCGTAGCGGCTACCGCCTCGGCCGCCTCGCGCAGCACGTCGCCGTCATCGACGCCGCGGGCTTTCAGGTCGGACTGGATGGCCTGCGCCTGGCCGGCCAGGCCGGCCGTGATGCGGCGGGTTTCTTCCAGCTCCTCGACGCGGCGCACGGCCACGGCGAGCATCTTCTTCTCGTCATCGTTGAATCCCGCGAACAGGTTGTTCGCAGGGCTGGTCTCGATCGTCATGGTCTTGTCTCCGGGAGGCAGAACGACAAACGGCCGCTAGGCGGCCGTTTGCGTGGAATCAGCGGGAACGGCCCTTGTCCTGGTCGGGCTGTGGCTGTTCCGCTGTCTTCGTCTGCTTCGCCTCGACGCCGGCGACCTTCGGAATCTCCCGCCCGGTATGCAGGGCGATCGCCACCGAATCCTTGTACCGGCCGACGAAATTGGCGGCGGCGCGCTTGGAGTCGATCGACTCCGCCACCGTCTCCGCCTTCTTCGTCTCGTTGAAGGCCTCCTTCAACTCCGGGTACTGCTTCACCGCCGCGTTCTTGGCCTTGACCGTATCGGCTTCGAGGTAGGCCTTGACCATCGGGTTCTGCTCGGCCGCCTTCCGGTCCTGGCGGCGCTGCAGGATCTCGCCGTCGCGCTCGGTCGGCTCGTAACCCTTGGACACCTGCATGTTCCGCGAGGCGGCTTCCACGTAGATGCCCTGCTTGAACTGCGGGACGCCCGTCACTTCCATCGACTTCCAGCCGCGGTGCTCGGCAATCTCGGCCATCGCCCGCATGGTGAACGTCGAAACCGGCTTGTAGGCGTGCAGCCGGTCGCCGCGGTCGATGAACTCGATCTTGTCCTGGCGGTAGGCCGACTTGTAGGCGCGGCCGTCCTGGACGTAGTGCTGGGAAATGTGCTCGGGGATCTCCGTGCTCGGACGGCCCTTGGCGCCGTCGCTACGGATGATCTCGTTCAGGGGCTGCTTGCGCACCGGCGACTTGGCGCCGGGCTGGGCGGACGGATTGCCCGCGGGTTGGGCTTGCTCGGTCATACGGGAAACTCCTCTAGAGTCTTATGACGGCTGGATTTTTACCTCACCAGACTCGCATATAGCTCGTCGGCAAGGGCTTCGGCTTCGGTGTCGCTCAACTCTCCCTTGGGAATGTCCACATCGGAGAAATCCAGGCTGAAATCCGATGCAGGCCGATCATATAGCGTTTCCACGTCGCTGGCGTCAACTTCGGTCCAGTCCGAGTCCTCGACCGGCGCCGCGACCGGGAGCGGGGCAGGGGAGAGCTTCGGCGGATCGACCACGCGACCCTTGAAAGTCGGGTCCTTGTACCAGCGGATCTTCGTCACCCGCAGCGGCTTGCAGCCCTTGGCGAAGATAATCGCCTCGTCCTCGCCTATGTCCTTGACCTCCTGCGGAAGCAGCAGGGCGCGAGCCTGGTCCGACTCGCTCTGGCTCTGCGTTCCCTTCGAGAACGCCATCGGTTTCGACTTCGACGTCGCCTTGTAGGTGAAATTGCCCAGCTCGCGGCTGACTTCCGTCGCGTCATCAATATCCGCCGGCGTGTAGGCGATGCGGACGTGATGGTTCTTGAAGAAGGTCTTGGCCGCGTCGTCGCCGTAGACCTCTCGAACCTGCGATGGCGCCTGGAAAATCGGCAGCACGCGCAGGCCGTAGCCGCGGAAGAAGGCGATGCCGTTGACCAGGACCTTCATCTTGCCCAGCGAGCGGAACTCGTCGGGCATGAGGAGGCACTGGTATTTCAGCGCCTTGTTGTGCTCCGGCAGCTCGCGGGTGTTGAGATCCACCACCTGCTGAAAGAACAGGTTGAGCAGGGGCGCCAGCCGGTCCAGCGTGTTAGGCGTGATGCCCAGGTAAATCGAGATTCGGCGCTTCCGCACCGCCGAAATGTCGAAGTCATTGGCGCTGGTCGCTGCGTCGATGATCGGGTTGGTAAACAGGTCGAACCGGCTGGTGAAGGTCTTGCGGATCGACGTGCGGGTGTTGTCCGACGTGTTCACGTAGTCCAGCAGGGATGCCGCGCAGGCCTGCGACAGCGGGTTGCCCTCGGCCTGGCGAGCCTCCACGATCTTCTTCCACCGCTTGTCGTCGCCCGAGTAGGCCTCGCGCGCGACCTGGCCGAGCGTGACCGGCTTGCCGGGCGTCTCGATGAGGTACAGCACCAGGCCGGTGAACAGCGAACGGCAGGATGCGCTCCAGATCGGGTCCGTTCCGTCAATGTCCGGGAACAGGATTTGCCCGATTGCCTGCACGTCGTCCACCCGCAGGTTCGGGTCCTCGTTGATGTAGGCCAGGGGATTCCAGCGATGCGTCAGGCGCTCCGGGGAGAGCGGGTTGAATAGATACACCTCGTGGCCGTGCTGCTTGCGGAACCCGGCCGTCAACGTCCAGTTCTCCAGCTTGATATCCAGCACGATGACCGAATGGTTCCAGTTGAGCAGGTTCGGGATCACCACGCCGACGCCCTTGCCGGAGCCGGTCGGCGCCGCAAGCATCACGTGCGGATACTGCTGCAGGCTCGCCGTCAGGTAGTCGTTGCCGAGCTTGCCGACGATGATGCCGTCGTCCGGTTGTTCAAGCAGACCCGCCTTCTTGGCGTCGCGCCGCGTCCCCCACTTGGCGTCGCCGTGGAGCGATTGCTTCGGCCGCATGAACATGAGCGCGATGAAGATGGCGAATGGCACTGTCGCGCCCAGCCCGCCGAGCTTCAACGCGCCGGCGACCTTCTTCACCTCGCGATGGTGCTTGTAGTAGTTCGGCCAGGTGTTCAGTTGCACCTGCGGCGCCGAATCGGCGCCGCGGAACAGGATTGCCGTGGTCAGGTAGCCCGCCGCGTACAGCCAGCCCGGGACTGCTGCCACCAGCAGTACCAGGACGATCATCGCCCTAATCCAGAAAGGCGCTTTTCCTTGTTGGGTCATAGTAGATATCCGTGATCGCGCGGCCGGTGGGCACCTTGGAAACCTGCAGGGTCAGGTCGATGGTGGACAGCACCATTTCCTTGAGTGTGTCGTCGCCCATGCCCTTGGCTTCCTGTGCCTTGCGGGCGAGGGTAATCATGCGGCTGATCGCCGCCACCGCACTATTGGCGTGCAGCGACGTGATCGAGCCGGGGTGGCCGGTGTTGGCCGCTTCCAGGAAGAAATAGGCTGCGTCGTCGCGCACTTCCGCCGGCAGAATGCGGTCGGGCTTCATACGCATGGCTGCCGACACCAGGTCGCCGGCGCTTAGGTCCCCTTCGCCGCCGCCCTTGGTATAGAACAGGTGGACCCGGTTGGGCTGCTGCTGGATGGACAGCTCCGGCGTGTCCTCGATCGTGATGAGGCGTTCGTCCGACGGAATCAGGTCCACCAACGCCTTCATGAAGGTGGTCTTGCCGCTGCCGGTGGCACCGGACACAAGGATGGTCTGCCGTGTCGTGACAGCCAGCTCCAGGAAGGCTCGGAGGTTGCGCTGTCGCAGGTGCTCCACCAGCTGCAGCTCGTGTTCCAGCAGATGCGGGTGTTCGACATCGAGCTTGATCGACGCCGGCGCGAGCTGCCAGTGCGAAAAGAAGCCCATCGCCTCGTAGTCGTCCATCGTGAAACGGGTCGTGCTGGGCTTGCGGATCGTGAGGCTGACGGTGCCGGACTCGCACGCCGGCGGAATCAAGGCCTCGACGCGCTCCCCGGTGGGGAGCGCGGCCGAGACGCGGGGGTTGCGGTCGTTGATCCCCTTGCCCGTCGTGTGCGCGATGAGCGTCGCCAGCTGGCGCAGGTGCGGATAGGACAGCTCCGGCACCTCCAACCGCTCCCAGCCGGTGCTGCTTTCCGTCCAGACTTCGCCCGGCCGGTTGACCACCAGTTCGGTGATCTCACCGGCCAGAATTGCCCGCAGCGGCCGCAGATAGGCTTCCAGAGACTCGGTGCCGGGCATGGCCAGCACGTTGCCGTTGGTATCGCGGCCGGTAGGGGTCATCGCAAGGTCCTCGTGGGCTGCAGCTGGTACACGTCGCCGAAATACAGATCCCGCGCGACGAAGATACCAATGCTTTCGCCCTGTGCCTTGTTCAGCGTGGGCGGGATGTTCACCGAGTTCTCCACGATGATCGCCGCCGCGTCGCGGCTGGAGTCCGCCGTGTTGCCGAAGTTGATGGCCGTGGTGTTGCCCGAGTTGTTGCGCTCCCTGGCCACCATGTACGACGCCACGTCGTCCACCAGCGACACCAGCAGCGCGGACCCGAAACGTTCCCAGAAGTGACGATTGATCTTGCCCTCGACACCGGAGCGGCCGAGCGTGTCCGTCGCCGGCGAGTCCAGGTTGACCAAGACGCCGTTGGGCGTCTCGGCCCGGGTCCACAGCACGAACACGCGGCTCTGTCCGCGGCGGACCGTGCCGCTCTGGTACTGGCCGATGATCCGGCTGCCGCGCTCCAGCAGGAGCACGCGCCCGGTCGTGGAATACACGTCCTGCGCGAGCACGCAGCTGGTCATGCCCGGCACGTCGGTGGCGATGGCCGTCTCCAGCGTGCACTGCAGGAGCTTGCCCGCAGTGATGGTCAGGTCCGGTTCCGGCAGTCGCGTGGCGCTGACCGCGCCCAAGCGAGTCGCTCTCAACGCCTGGCCCAACGAGCCGGAGCCATTGCCTCGCGCACGGTCGTCGCCGCCCTCGTCGTCGCCCTGGCCGGAGCTGACCGACCCGGCCACGCCCAGGACAGGAGCGCGCTTGCGGCGCTCCGCCAGGTCCAGGGCCTTCTGCTGCTCCGGGGTCAGCTTCGGCTCGCCTTGCGCTGCAGGGGCGCCAGGCGCGGACGACGGCGCCGGTTGAGCCGGTGCCGTCCCTTCTGGCAGCGGCGGCGGCTCGTCCGTCGCGAAGGCGCTGGCGGACAGCTCCGGCACGTTTGTGGTGACGTTCGCCTTCTCCGGTTCCGCGCCCTTGTTCCGGTTCTTGACCTTGTTCAGGCCTGCGACGGCGGCGAGCGCGACCAGGCACACAATCAGCACGCCCACGCCCATGATCCACCAGATCCGCGTGACTGGCTTCTTGCGCCCAACCTGCGGAATGCCGCGATCGCCTTCGACCTCGCCGACCGAGGCCACCGAGCCATCATCCGGTCCGATCGCCGGGTTGTTCTTCTCACTCATCGTCGTTCTCCGTCGTCGGACGCATCAGCTGTTGAAGCGGGAGGGGCAGGGCCGGACCCGCGGCCGGGGCCGGCTGGGCCGGCGCGCCGTCCGCCGGCGTCGCCGGCAGCACCGGAGCCTCCTGCACGTCGCCCTTGAGCGTGCGGCGCACCGACGGGCTGGTGGTGCCCGTAGTGTTGTAGATCCCGTACCAGTTGAAGCTGCGGTTCTCCAAGCAGGCCACGGCCTTGCCCCTGCGGAGGATGATCTTGGCGGCCGTGGTCTGCAGGACCAGCTGGTCGCCGCGCATCGTGCCGTTGGCCAGCGTCTCCGCGCCGTCGCTGTTGATGACATAGGCGGCCGGGATCTCTTGGCTTCCAGGGAAGCGCAGGTAGGTGAAACGGCCGTCGTCGTAGGCCTCCGTCGGCCGCAGCCGCGGATTGCCGCACGCCCAGTAGTTGTAGTTCTTCGGCGGGATGGTCTCGGCGAGCGCGGCTGCTGCCCGCTGGCGGTCGGCCTCCGCCCGGGCGCGGGCGGCTTCCTCGCGCGGATAGCTGAACTTCACCCGGAAGAACATTTCGGCGCCGCGACCCTTGTTCGAGGCCTGCGCGGCATCGAGCCAGAACTGATAGCTGCGCTGGTCGGTGACGACGGTCATGTTCGTCGTGGCGTTGTCCTCGCGCGGCTTCACGAATAGCTGGTTGCCGCGCGGCGCGACTTCCCACGCCAGAGAGTCGCCCAGGGCAATGCTCTGCACGTTCTCGCCCGGTGCGAACTCGATGTTCGTGGAGAAACCGTAATGGCCGACGATGACCACAACGTCGTCCTCGTTGTAGGCCACCGTCTTGACGCGAGGATCGTAGGCGCCACCCACCGGCTTGGTCGCCGCCGTTGCGGCCACCGGCGCCAGCAAGGCCAGGCCCAGGGCAATGGCAAGGTGCGTCTTCATGTCAGTTGCCTCCCGCGCCGATCGTCTCGGGATCGAGCCTGTAGTCCGTCACCTGGAAACCGACCGGGTTGATGAGGCGATCGGCTTCCTTCAACGGCGGGTTGAGGTACTGGTACGCCACCGTCGCGATCCAGCGCGACTCGACCGGCAGCGCATCGGCCTGCCGCTTCTCCCTGCGGATGAAGCGGACCTGCGCGTGGTTCTTGCCGATGAAGGTGATGCTCGTGACCTCGATCTCCACCGTGCCGCGCGTGCCATAGCGTGCCGTTGGCGACTGCGGGTTCTCGGGATTGACCTGCTGGAAATACGCGGTGCCGACCGGCTGCGCCGACAGCAGGCGCGTCGCCATGAAGTTCCCGTAGCTCGTCTGGTTCAGGTATTCCTCGCGGTAGTTGACGTACCTGGCCAGCCAATACTTGTCCAGCGCCTCGTTGGCGCTGATCGACTTGGTGTTGAGCAGCGTCACCGTGCTGGCCGACCCGATCCGATCGACCTGGACGACGAACGGCTCCACCGTCTTGAGCGGCGTCAGCAGGGCGACGGCCAGCACGGCCAGGCCTGCGATCGCACCCGCACCGATTGCCACGCGCCAGGCGCGCTTCTCGCTGCGCTTGACCGCGGCGATCTCGGCGCTCTCCCAGCCCTTGGCCGCGTCGAGGTAGTGCTGCAGGTTGGTTTCCGGCTTCATCTTGGGCTTCATGGCGTCGTCTCCTGGATCAGCTGCAGCTGCCTCGTTTCAGTAGTCTTTACCGGGCAGCTGGTCCGCCGCGGCGCGTTCGCTGGCCCCTCCTCGATCACCACGTAGCAGTCCGGCGTATTGACCTGGACATACTCGCCACGCGGGCATTTCGGTGCCTTCGGCATCGAAGAACAGCCGGCCAGTCCCACGGCGGCACCCGCGAGCGCCACCAAAATCGACGTAAGTTTCATGTGTTATCCCTGTCTAGCGGTGTTCGAGGTAAAGCGGCGACGTGCCATTTCCAATCCCGAGCGCACGGGGCTGGTGATTCCTTGACGCATACGGGTGAAGTTGCTCCGGGCCGGATCGTTCATTGACTCGCCACCCGTGCGGTGCTTGCCGAACATCCACTGCGCGCCGGCCGCGGCAGCCATCCCCATGCCGGCCAGCTTGCCGGCGACGTTGGCGGCCTGAATGGCGGCGCCGCCCGCGAGCGAGGCGGCAACCGAGGACATTTGCATGAGCACTGCGATGCAAGCGATGGTCAGGCCGACCGCACGCAGGCAGACCATGAGCAGTTCGTACATGGGCGCGTCGTAGTCGGCCAAGGTCTGGAGGTACGTTTCCAGGACCTGGAAGATCAAGGCGCACGACAGGGCGATGAGCACGAACAGGAGCGCGTAGTTCACGGTCTGGCCAAGCCAGGCCTCGAACCAGCGTTGGGTCGCGGGGAACACGGCCATCATGATGAACAATGGCCCCACCGCGAGCAGGACCGCGAGCGCGAGCCAGGCCACGAAGATGATGCCTGCCGCGACGGCCACGATGAGCACGGCGATGAGGCAAAGCAGGATCGCGAGGAACTGGTACGTCAGGCCCGTGCCGCTCAAGCCGATCATGCTCTCCGAGTTTTCTTCCTCGCCCTTGGTCCACGTCTCGCCGGCAATGTCGAAACCGCTTTGCAGCGTGTTGTCGAGCATTTCGGCCAAGTCGTTCGTGTTGTCGTAGTCGCGCGCGAAATCGGTGCCTTGCGTGATGGCATTCGCCATCTGCGCGGGCGCCTGGTTGAACAGATCCACGATCGTGCTCTGGTAGATCCCGGCCGTCAGGGCGAAGCCGACGATGATGCACATGCGGACGATGCGCTTCATGCCGTCGGTGAACGGCTCGGAGATTTGCCCCGAGGCCATTGCCACGCCCCACAGCAGGACGTAGATCGTCAGCAGCACAACGGCCAAGGGGCCGATGAACGCGATGAGCGAGGCGGAACCCTCGTTGGCAAAGCTCGTTACTGCGGTTCCTACCTGGTCGAATAGGAACCGCGCGATCATCGTTGTGTCATCCATTTCCAGTGCCCCTTCGCGCTGTTATTCGCCCAAAGCCTCTTTCCGCTCTGCCGTCCAGGCCTGCAGCTCGCTTCCTTTCATCTTGCTGGCGCACTCCGTGGTCTTCTTATGCGTGACCATGCAGCCCACGTTGTCCATTTTTTCCTGGAAGCTGCGCGCCTTGGCGCATTCCCGGTGTGCCGCGATGCGGTAGGCCTTCATCGCTGGATCGTCCATTGCCGTCAGCCGTTCGCACGACGGGATCGGGCCATCGAGGATGTTGACCTGCGCAGCAGGCTGCTCGGACGGCTTGTCGGTGGCGTTCTCTGGCTCGCTTCCGCATCCAGCGAGCAGCCCTGCAAGCAGGGCTGCCGCGGACGCGAGGATGATCCTGGTGGTCATGCTCGCGGGTTCCTCAGTTGGCGGACTTGTACTTGAAGGACGTCTGGAACGCCCGCTGGTGCATCTGCTGCTGCCGCGTCTCGCGCTGCTGCTGTGCGACCTGGTTGAGCGACTGCAGCTTGATAAGCTCGTTGTTCAGCTGCGCCGACTCGATGGCGATGCGCGCCTGCAGGTCCGAGATCGCTTTCAGGTCGGATGCGGAATCGACCTGGTTCGCCAGCTGCTCCATCTTCTGCGCCCGCTGGGTGGCCGTGTCGTAGAAGGTCTGGTTCATGGCCTGCTGGTCGGTATGCGACGCCATCCTTGCGTCGAAACCGTCCTTGATCGCCTGGTCCACGTCGGCGAAGAAATCCTCGTCCAGAAGGCTGGCCGTCTGGCGGATTTCCTTCGACAGGTTGCCCAGCTCGCCGGACTGCAACGACTCCAGCGTCTCCTGCCAGTTGCGGGGGATGGCGCCGGTGCTGCGCGCCAGGTTGGCCATGCCGCGGCCGCCCGTGAGCGCCGCGTACTGCTGCTGCGCCTGTTCCAGCTGCGCCTTGAGCTGCGTCAGCTGCTGGACCATCTGCTGGTACTGCGAAATCGCGTTCGCCAGGTTGGCGGCGTCGATGACCGGGATGCCCGTGGCCATTGCCGGCGTGGAAACGACTCCGCCGATGGCCGCGACGCCCAGGGCCACCGAGAGAGCGAGTGCCTTGATCTTCATGATCCTTACCTCTGCTTGGGGACTGGCATCGTTACGACGGAAGCCGGAAGGGCGGCGATGCCAGGAACAGCAGCCCCTCCGAGGACCACACCCGCCGGCGGGGCGGATGCACGTCCGGTTCTTGCGGCGAGCGTGATGGCGCGGACCATCACTGCTCGACCCTCAGCTTGTGGAACATCGGCAGCCAGGCCTGCGGGTCCTCGCCGGCCAGCTCGATCGCCTTGTTGGCGATCTCGACCGAGGACGCCGTGCCGGACAGCACGGCCAGCTCGTCATCGAAACCACGCAGGTTCAACTCGCACACCGTGCTTGCCGTGCCCTGCTTGAATAGGAAACCGCGGATGCCCTGCTCGGGCATTTCATCCTTGATGATTTCGTACTCGCGGTGCGTCAGCTTGAACCCGTCGATGTAGTCCTTCTTGGCCGCCTTCGGGTTCGGCAGGTAGAGCTGCGTGACGCACTGCTCGATGAGCGCCTGGCTGATGCCGGACGACAGCACGTCGCCGGGGCTTTGCGTGCCGAACAGCGCGATCGCGTTCCGCTTACGGTAGGTCTTCACCGCATCGAGCGCCTTCTTCTCGAAGTACGGATCGAGCAGCATCTTCCAGAACTCGTCCATGTTGAGAATGAAACGGCGCCCGTCGATGAGCTGTTCCATGCGGTGGAACAGGTACATCACCGTCGCGGTGCGGGTTTCGTCGTTGTCCAGGAAGGCAGTCACGTCGAAACCGAAATGCCGCGTGCCGGTCAGGCTGATCTGGTCGGTGGGGTTGTCCATGAGCCAACCCAACGACCCGCCCTGGCACCACTTGCGGAAACGCGCATACACGCCGTCCGGATCGGTCGGGTCGAAGAACTGCAGCAGCGTGGAGAACCTGCGCTGGTCGTGCGGGATCGCGCCGTAGATGCCGTTGATGGCCTCGGTGATCTCGCGCTCCCGATTCGGCGAGAACTGGAACGTCGGATCGTCGCCGCGGACGCATCGCTTCACCAGCTGCTCCAGGAACACCCGGTTCTCCGGCGTGTCCTGCATCGCGCACGGGTTGAAGCCGCTGGGCTGGCCGTTCTGCAGGGTCAGGTACTTCCCGCCCATCGCCTTGACGAAGATCTCCTGGCCCTGGTCCTTGTCGAAGGTGAAAACGGTCGGCTTGTACTTCTCGCACTGCGCCAGCATGAACGTCTGGATGACGGTCTTGCCGGCGCCGGTCGGGCCGAGCATGAGGGTGTGGCCAGGCACGCGCTCGTCGGTGTTCTCCTCGTCCACCGCCCGCTTGCCCTTCGGGGGCAGGTGGAAGTTGAAATAGAACGGCGTGCCGCTGCTGGTCTTGAGCAGCGTGATCGCAGGCCCCCACTGGTTCCCGCTCATCCGCCCGATCGGGTAGTTGTGGAAGCTGTTGAAGGCGACCAGGTTCCGCGAGGTAATCATGGCCGGGCGAGGGCGCACCTCGAAATTGCCCGGCAGCTGCGCCCAATAGGCGGCCTCGTTGCAGTCGTCCTCGACCGACACCAAGAAGCCGTCCTCGGCCAGCGCAGACCGCGCCATGCCGACGCGATCATTCAGCGTCTTCGTGTCGCTGGCCAGCAGCAGGATGCTCTGGTGGTGCTCGCCGGCGGTGATGCGATTGGACGCCAGGTCGTCCTGCGCCTCGCGGATCGCGTTGATCTGCGTGACCGCAGGATCTTCCGCGTTCTCCATGAGCGTCTGCTGCTTCTTCATCGCCTTCTGCGCATCGAGCTTGCCCAGGCAAGCGAACGATTGCGTCATCACGAACGGGAAGGGCAGGGTCAACAGGTTGTTCAGGTGGCCCGTCTCGGTGCGCTCGGTCAGGTACTCGTTGATCGCCAGAAGCTTGCCGAAATAGCGGTCGGTCGGAGTGCGGACCTCCAGCTGCTCGGCGCCGAACGACAGGCGGCTGGTGGTCATGGCATAGCTTGCACGCCCCCTCACCAGGGGGACGCGCTGCCATTCCCCGTTGACCAGCAGCGCCAGGAACTCCAACACCTCCGAATACAGGCCGCCGTTGCGCTCGTACACGCCGAGGCGCCGCGGCGAATAGCGGCCCATGCTCGACAGCACGGTGTCCGACATTTCATCAAGGCGCGCGTCCTGGTCGGCCATCGCCTCGATCTGGTCCTGCATGGTCTTCTTGCCGCCGCCCTGCATCCATCCGGACAGGCCCGTGGCCTTCCGCAGCAGTACGGTGAAATACAGCTCGTTGACCATGAGTGAGGCGTCGGAGACTTTCGCCTTGTAGGCCTCGTTGAGGTGGCCGGCGAAATCGTCCTCGAAGTGGCCGCTGGGAAACTCGTTCCGCGGCCGCCGCACGACGTGCGAATAGAACGCAACCTGGCCGTCGGCCAGGTTGCGCATCATGCCGGCGAGGCCTTCGTGCCACGCCTGCAGGTCGTCGCTGTCCGCGGCCTCGTGGGCGGCGCCGGCGACCTTGAACACGGTCAGCACATCGCCCTTGTCCGTCCGCACGTTGTGCTCGGTGGAGTGCCGTGTATACGGCACCCACTCGCCAACGGGCCGGGTCGCGTTCGCCTGCGGTTGCTTCAAAGCCAATGCCATGTCAGTGCTTCCGTTTACGGTGGGGCAGGGGCGAGTAGGAGCCGGTGCCCCAATAGGCCCGGTTCCGGTGGAGGTTCTTCGTCAGGGACCGCAGGAACAGGTAGCGGAAGGACCGCGGGTCCTTCGCGCACATGAGCCTGGCGATCGCGTACAGCACGACGCCGAAGCCCAGCGGCCCGATCTTCCAGCCAATCCCGCCGTCGAACAGCGAGGCGACCAGGAACACCACGGTCGCGGCGCCGGCGATCGCCAGCAGGACCTCCACCGGCAGTCCCAGGAACGTCGGTGGCCTCGTGAGGCCACCGAACAGGGGGTCCGGTCGGACCCCCGATGCCGAGTTATCGTGCTCGGACATGGCCGTTCCTCAGCCGTCGCCGTACAGGGCCGACACAACTTCCGTCGCAACGCCGGCGACGATCGCGCCGATAAGCACCTGGCCGACCGTGGCCCAGCTCATGCGGCCGAACGCGGCCAGCACGCCGGAACCGAGCACCGCCACGACTAGGATGAAATAGACCGCACGACGAATCCACGCGAGGGCGCTGTCTGCCTTCTCGTCGATGATCGACTGCGCGTGGGCGAGGTCGGGAGCGAACAGCATCATCAGGCCGACGACCACCGTCAGCGCGATCATGAAGTAGCCACGGTTGCGGTCCAGCAGGTCCGCCACCCGGTTGGCGCGTTGCATTGCAATACTGTGGTTCATAGTTATTCCCCTATGAGGATGGTGGGCGGTAACGGCCCGTGCATGGTGATGGTGCTTATCAGTCGGTCCAGGTCTTTGTAGCGGCGCTTCTCCTTTTTCAGTGATACCAACGTCAGAAAATCTCCCTTCCAGATCGGGAGGACCTGCGCCTCCCATCCGTCCTTAGTCTGTGTCAGCACCAGCTGGCGCACTTCGTTCCTGCGCAGCAGTTGCGCCAGGTCCGCTTCGTAAATCAGCGGGGACTGCTGCAGCTCGATCAACTTGATCGCCAGCCCCTTGTCCTCGCGCAGCAGCTCCTCCAGCACCGCCGCCGTCAACGGCCTGGAGCGCGCCAGCTTGGCGCGCTCCTCGTGGCTCGACGGCATAAACAAAGAAACCGCCTGCGCTTCCCCGCTGGGCGGTATCTCGGGCTTCCTGCGCTTGGCCTGCGCCGGTGGCGCTGGCTTGGGCGGCTTCTTCCCTGGCCGCGGTTTGTTGGCTGACTTCTTCGGCTTGCTCATAGCGCCCATCGACGGGATTCCTGCTGTTGAACCCGTCGATGTTAGCGATTTCGGTAGTTCCTCGCGCGGCATTTTCGCCACTATCCGCTCCCGGATTTTCCTGTTCCCACCGGGCGCTTCCGAACACATCCCACGCCGGGGGAGGGGCCTCAACGGTCATCCCCGCCCGCCGCAGCTGCTCGTCCAGCCAGGCATCCACGTCCTCGGCCGGCTGCCCCGCTTGCGCGCGGGCATTGGCCTCGGCCATGAGCTGGCCAAGCAACTTGTCCGGGTCCACGGTCAGCACCGCGACGTCGCCAACCTGCTGCGCCTGGGGCGCCTTCGGCAGGTACACCTGGGTGGCCGGCCGCTGCGCGGCGGCCACGGTGGAAACCCCTGCCAACACCAGTGCGGCGAGGGTTGCGAACGGCGTCTTTCGGTTGCGGTTTTGCATAAAAATCCGCTGCGATTGTTGGAACAATCGCAGGCTATACCTCTGCAAAACCGCAGTCAAGCACAATTGCACAATGACACAATGGTGCAATGTCATGACCCTGCTCGGACCCTTGCGGCAGGCGGCGTCCCTTCCTTTTCGCATAATCCTACTTATGTTGTCTAAGTCATTGATTTAATTGAAGTTTTGGCATTTTCTCGCGCCTCGGCCCGCTGCCTTGGGTCGCCCCTGGCGCGCTCGCGCGCGTCTGCCAGCCATTGCGTCGCCTGCGAGATCCACTCCGGCGACTTGGGTTGCTTCGCGTGCTCCAGGAGCATGGCCCGGACGTGCGCCGGCTGCGGCTTGCCGCGCCGACGTTCCGCGATCGCCTCGCGGACGTCGGCGGGCATCGCCTTGGCGTTCTCGGCCAGCAGCCGGGCGGTGCCCGGCGTGCGGCGCTCGACGCCGAGCCAGCTCCGCCAGTTCTGCACCTGCGTGATGCTCACACCCCACCAGTACGCGACCGCATAGGCGCTCTCCTGGCGGATGGCATCGAGGAGCTGGCCGGTCAGGACCGGCGCCGGCGGCCCTTTCCGTCGCGGCCGCGGCCAGCTCAGGGGCGCGTCAGTGAAGCCCGCTACCACGACGCGCCCATAGTGCGCGTCGTCCAGTTCGTCGCCGACCTTGCAGGCCGGCGGCGTATACGGCCCGAACAGCAGCGTGTGGTCCTTGTCCTGCAGCTCGTCCTTACGCACGGCGTTCCTCCGTGGCTTCGTCGGAGGGGCCTGCTTCAAGATCCCACAGCAGTACGCGCAGCTGCTCGGCCTCCCAGGCCGCCCAGCAAATGTCCTCGTGCCCGCGCAGCACAAGCGGCTCGATCTCCTGCAGTCGCGCCTGCACCTGCTCTGCCGTCGTGAATCCGGCGAAATCCACCGGCCACGCCTTCATCGGATGCCACGTCCCGCTTTCGGCGTCCTCGCGCGCCACGCGCTCGTCCAGCCGACGCAGCCGTTCCTGCACCAGGTCCGTCTGCACCCCGTCACGCATCTTATTGACGATCCAGCGCAGCGCATGCGCCATGTTCTTGGCGCCCACCGCTTCTGCAGCTTTCTCGTCCGCCTCGAACTCGCGCAGTCCATTCAAGGCCCAGTAAATCACCGCTCCGATCATGCCCAGCAGCACCAGGTTGACCGCTGGCCAAAACGTACCTGGCGGCGTCGCGAGCGTGATAAGCACGTACAGCAGCGCCATCACCAGTGAGCCGATCGTCGCGTTGCAATGACCGGATGCGATATGGCCCCACTCGTGGGCGATGACGGCTTGCCGGACGTCCTGCGGGGCTTTCAGCAGGGTCGGGCTGACGCAGAGCCAGAAGTAAATCGCTGCAGCTCCGCCGAGTTTCGCCATGAACCGATCCGGCAGTACCAGCAGCTTCGGACTCGACAAAACCGCGAGCTTGCTTGGCACTTTCTCGCGGATCTCTGTGTATTCCGCCTGCGCGATGCGTTGCAGTTCTTTCCGATCCAGTTCCATCGACGGTTGACCTCGGAGCGGGTGTTGGGGGCGATCCGCGCCAAGCGCGGATACGGCTGTCGTGAACCGAGCCAGCGTGCCGCTGTCTCGGCCCTCGCCTGCGGCGGGGCTTCCATCCTCGCCCGGGCCTGGCGGCGCCGAGCCAGGAAGCGAACCTCGCGCGTGCCTGCTACGCAGGCAACGCGAAGCGGCCAACGCCGCCCTCTTGGCGACGCGGCCGCTCGCTGGCATGGCACGCACGGAACTCAATCCCCTTCCCCTGGACGCACGAACAGGGCGCGGTGCGCCCTGCCCGGCTTACTGGATCTGCTGGGCTTCGCGTTCCCGCCCGTCGCCGCCGCCCGGGCCGCCGGGGCTGCCGCCGCCGTCGTTTCCGCCGGACACGAACGGGCACTTCGGGAAGCTGTGCCCCTTGGCCAGGTGCTTGTAGAGTTTTTCGATGGGCTTGACGCACTCGGCAACGGCCATCGGGCCGTCCGGATTGGCCATGCACAACGCGACCTCGCACGCCCAGGTGTCGTCGTCGCTCATCTGCGTGTTGGCCACCTGCTGGTACTCCGGCGGCAGGACGCTAGTATCGACCTGCTGCACCGGGTCCCGCGCCATCGCCAGTCCCACCGCGAACACGCACCCCAACATCGTCACAGCTGCAAGAAACTTCCTTTTCATCTCGACCTCGCTTGAGCGGCTGACCCCCAGCCGTGTCCTTTAGTAGGCACTCCAATCGCCACTATTGCAACTTCTCCGGTACGATTGTTCTAACAATCCGTGCCGGAATTGCGGAAGGATAGCCCCCGGTTATGACCAAGATATCACCACTGCCGCAGGCGATCGACCGCGAACTGGCCGATCTTGCCGCTGCGGTCTACGACCAGAGCATCCAGCAGGTCGGTCGCTGGCGCCGAGACTACGACGCCGCGGTGTCGGCCATCCCGGCCGGCATCGGTCCGACCTCGAAACCTGACCCGACCTCCGGGTTCAAGGCCGCCGTATTCACGGACGGCGACAAGGCGGTCCTGGCCTTCGCTGGCAGCGAGCGCGAGACCCGCGACTGGCTGACCAACTTCGCCCAGGGCCTCGGCATGGACACGGCGCAGTACCGCCAGGCCACATCCTTCGCCCAGGAATGCAAGGTCCAGTACGGCGACAAGCTGATGCTGACCGGCCACTCGCTCGGCGGTGGCCTCGCCTGCGTCGCGGCGGCCGCGACGAACACGCCCTGCGTCACCTTCAATCCCGCAGGCGTCCACCGCAAGACGCTGGAACGCGCTGGCGTGGACCCTGACGGCTTCCGCGAGGCCGCCGAGAACGGCCTGGTGCGGAAGTACGTCGTCAAGGGCGAGATCCTGGACCGCGTGAACAAGCTTCCGCTCGTGCCCAAGGCGCACGGCGCGGAAATCTCGCTCGAAGACCCGGGCAAGGCCTGGAGCTTCAACAAGCATTCCATGACCACCATGCAGCGGTCGATGGACGCGGCCGACCTCAGCCGCGTCAGCGTCCCCGAGTCCGCCCTGCCCCACGCCGACCCCCGGCAGGCGGCGATGGCCGCCGCTTTCCGCAAGGACCCGTCAGGGTCCAGGGCAGTCCGGGATTTCCCCGGCCTGGCCACCGCCTACAAGATGCTCGAAGCGGCCGAGGCCAAGGCCTCGGGCATGGCCCAGCCATCGAAGGACCGGCTCATGGGCGCCATGCGCGAGAACCTGGCCCGCCGCATCGAGCGCGGCGAGCAGATCCCGGCCCCCAAGCAGACGCAGCAGCTCGTCGCTGCTACGGTCCAGGCAGGTCCCGAACGCTGATCCAGCGCGTCCGCGCACGCCCAGCAGCGGCCGCCTTTCGGCGGCCGCCGTCGTTCCAGGGGTTGTCCATGCACCAGGCACCGGGGGCGCGACAGTGGGGACTATCGCTGCGCCGCCGGCTACTGGATGCAAGCTGCGCTTCTCCACTGCGTTCCGACCCTCCGGGTGCATCCGCCGGCGGCTCCGCGAATGGCGTCCCACGCGCCACTACCGGCACCTGGAGAGCAACATGGAAAACCTCACGCTCTGGAACGACAGCACCGCGGCCGAGAACGAAGTCCTCGCGCAGGCCGAAGCCATCCTGCGGCGCAGGATCAACGACGGGCAGCTGCTTTCAGATCCCGCAGCTGCAGGGCGGATGCTCCGCTACCGCCTGGCAGGGCGTGACCGGGAGTTCTTCACGGTCATCCTGCTCGACACCCGCCACAGGGTCCTCGCGGTGGAGGAGCTTTTCGCCGGCACCATCGACGGCGCGGAAGTGCACCCGCGCGAGGTCGTCAAGTACGCCCTCGTCCACAACGCAGCAGCCTGCATCCTGGGCCACAACCACCCGTCGGGGAATCCCGAACCCTCCGCCGCAGACCGCGCCGTGACGGCGCAGCTGAAACAGGCGCTCTCGCTCATCGACGTCCGGCTCCTGGACCACTTCGTGGTCGGAAGCGAAGGCGCCACCTCGATGGCGGCGCGAGGCTGGGTCTAACCCAGCCTCAACCTTTCACCTGCCCGCTGCACCGCCCGCACCATTGGCGCCGGCGGATGACGCGGTGCGCGGTCGCCTCGAACTCGTGGCCCTCTGCACACCGCCACCGCATCGTGCCTCCCATCTTCGATGCGAGGCATCTGCCGCCGTGTTCGGCGGCTGCGGCACGTGCGTCCTGGAGCGTGAGCAGCCGCCGCGCCACGCGCGGGCTTTCGACCAGCTCGCCCCGCTTCTCGCTGACGGCCATGCGCCGGCGGTACACCAGCGCGGCCGACACTTTCAGCCGCTCGGCAATCTCGACGTCCGGGAGCTTGCCGACAAGGCGGTCTACCTCGCGATGTTTGGCCGCGGTGACGCGAAGCGGCTTGATGCCGCGCCGGTTACGTTCCTCCCGAACGGTGTCCGCTCCGACGCCGATTTCCGCGGCCAGCACGCGGTCATAGACCTTCCCCAGGCGCGCCAGCTGCGCCCGTGTCCAACGATGGGGCTTGGCCACGGCCTACGGCCCGGATTCAATCGCAATCCCGTGGGCGCGCAGCCAGGCGTCCACCGCGGCCTTGGCTTCGCGCACCGGCTCGGTCCGCAGTTGGTCGTCCATCGCGTTCAGATACCGCTGGAACGTCACGCCCTGGCCGTTGACCGCCAGCGGGTCGGCGCCTGCTTCGAGCAGCACAAGCACGCGCACCGGGTCGTTGACCTTCGCGGCCTGGTGGATCGGCCGATTGCCTGCGGCATCGACCGCATCCACGTCGGCACCGGCCGCCAGCAACGCCCGGAACTGCGGCTCGCGATCGTGCATGATCGCGGTGAACAGCGGCGTCTCGCCGGTCACCGGATTCCGTAGATCCGGCGACACCCCGGCCGCCAGGAGCGCGACCATCGGCTCCGGGTTCTCCGCTGCCGCCGCGTAATGCGCGACGGTGTTGCCGTGGTCGTCCGCCCCTGCGGGGTCGGCGCCCACCGACAGCAACGCCGTCATGCCGTGGATGTTCTGGTGCAGGAAGGCCCACTGCACCAGGTTGACGCCGCGGTCCCCGCGGGCGTTGACATTGCAGCCGGCGCGCGCGAGCGCAGCGACCGCCTGCTTATCGCCGGCTGCTGCTGCGTCAGCCAGTACCGCCGCCCGCTCGTCGGCAAAGACCTCCTGCGCGGTGATGCTCATGGCTGCCGCTTCCCGCGGCCGCCGACGTTGATGGTCATGCCGTTCTGCACCAGGTTCCCATGCACGACAGTAACGTGCGGCGCCGGCGGCGCGGCCAACAGCGCGACCAGCGCCTTTGCCTGCATCGCCATCGCGTCGTCCGCTGTCACCAACCGCCGCTCGACCAGCTGCAGCAATACCAGCCCCAGCTCGGCAATGTCGGCAGGCGTCAACGCGCCCGCTGCAATCTGCCGCTCCGTCTCGGCCCGGTAGTTCTCGACCGACTCGACCGACCAGGGCACCAGCAGGTTCCCCACTCGCGCCAACAGCAAATCCCTGTAGTCGGCGCTGATCGCGCCTTCCTCGTGCATGGCGTGGATCGCGGCCTCGCAGGCCTCGACCTCGTACCTCTGCCCTCGCGCCTTCGCTGCCTTCTCCACGATCGCGGCGACCCGCTTCTGCACTTCGTGATCTATCGTCATGGCCTGATCCATCCGGCACCGCCACGCGGCGGCCAAAGGTCACTATAGCCGGTTTCCCGCAACGCCTGCGACGTTGCCAGTCCAGCGTGCTGGACTGACCCAGGGGCCGCTGCGCGGCCGCCGCACGGTCATGGGCTGCGCCTGGTGCAGGCGCACTCGCACCGACCGCATTTCCAGGCTCC
>JAEWOJ010000156.1 GCA_023399815.1 Pseudomonadota bacterium
CAGCGAAGCATGGCAACCACGGCAAGGGAGAACCCTGAAATGAGCGTTCGGAATCAAGAGCAACAGCAACAGCACAAGCAAGAGCCGGCTCTGGCAACTCGCAAAGCATGGGGTGAAGGGCGGCAGGCGGGAGGGCCGCTGTTCCAGCTTGGCCAGCTGGTGGCGACACCGGCGGCGTTGGAGTTCCTGGCCACCGTGCCATGCGGCGTGCTGCCGCTGGTGGCACGGCATGTCCGGGGTGACTTCGGGGACCTCTGTGACGAGGACCGCGAATCGAACCGGCAGGCCATCCAGTACGGCTCGCGCGTGCTGTCGTCCTACGAATTGAAGGGCGGCAAGGTCTGGATCATCACCGAGGCCGACCGGAGCGTCACCACGGTCCTGCTGCCCTCCGACTACTGACGGGGGCAGCCATGCGCCAGCGCGACACCACCCCGTACTTCACCACCGCTCGCTTCGCCAGCGTTTGCCCGGAAACGGGCAAGCGCATCGCGAAGGGCGAGCGCATCGCCTACTTCCCGGCCAGCCGAAAGGCCTACGCCGAGAGCAGCAAGGCCGCCGAGCAGGTGCGCGGCCTTGATTTCGCCCGCGCCTACGCGATGCCGGACGCGGACTACTGACGCACCACCGCACCACCACAACAACTACGAAGGAAACGACCATGCAAAGCACCATGACCCCGGCCGCCGCGCCGACCCTGATACCACTGAACCAGCTGCACCGCTCCGACCTCAACGTCCGCAAGACGGGCGGCACCGACGTGACGGAGCTGGCGGCCAACATCCGCGCCGCGCAGCGCCTCATCCAGAACCTTGTCGTCGTGCCCGAGAAGCGCGGCAAGAAGGACGGCTATGGCGTGGTCGCCGGCGGCCGCCGGCTGGCCGCGCTGACTTCGCTGGCGAAGGAAAAGGCCATTCCGACCGACTGGCCCGTGCCGTGCCAGATCGTGACCCGCGAGGAAGCCGTGGAGTTGAGCATGGCCGAGAACATCCACCGCGAGGACATGCACCCGGCGGACGAGTTCGACGCTTGGGCCAAGCTGGTGGACGCTGGCACCGACGTGGAGGAAATCGCCGCGCGGCACGGCACCACCGCCGAGGTTGTCCGCAAGCGCCTGACCCTCGCGCGCGTGTCGCCCAGGGTGATGAAGCTGTATCGCAGCGGCGACTTGAAGCTGGAACAGGTCATGGCGTTCACCCTGACCAACGACCACCGCGCACAGGACGCGCTCTTGAAGGGCCGCACCCATTACCCGCAGGCCTACGAGATTCGCCGCAGCCTGACCGCCGAGGCCGTCCCGGACACCGACGAGCGCGCCCGCTACGTCGGCGAGAAGGCGTATCTCGCGGCCGGCGGCACGGTCACGCCGGATATGTTCGACCAGAACGGCCGCACCTACTACAACGACGCGGCCCTGCTGACCCGCCTCGCTGCCGAGAAGCTGGAAAAGGCGGCTGAAAAGCTGCGCAAGGATGCGCCGTGGGTGGACGTGTACGCCGAGGAACTGGACTACACGATCCGGGGCAACTACGCCGACATTCCGACCATCCGGCAGGAACCCGATGCCGCGAGCGCGAAGAAGCTGACCGCCCTGCAGGCAAAGCTGCAGGGGGCGGAGGCGAAGCTGCGCGAGTTGGAGGACGGCCCGGAGCCGGACGACGAGGAAGCCGGCGACGCCGCGTGGATGGCGGCCAGCGAAGCGGTCGAGGCCATCGAGGCGGAAATCTCCGCCATCGAGGACACCTTGCGCGTTCCGCACCCGGAAGGCGCGCAGCTCGCCGGCATCGTGGTCGGCCTGTCCAGCGACGGCAAGGTCAAGAAGCTGGTGAACGTCATCCGCGCCGCCGACAAGGCCAAGCTGCGCAAGCCCGCCGCCAACGGCGACGCCGCCCAGGGCGAGGCCGCCCCTGCCGACGACGGCGACCCGCAGAGCGTGCGCAGCGACCTGTCCACCTACCTGACGGCCGTCACGCAGAACGCGCTGGCCAACAACATCGGCATGGGTCTGCGCGCCCTCGCCTACCAGCTGGCGCTGCGCTGGATCGGCGAGGCCTACAACCACCACGGCGTCCGCATTACCGGCGAGGACCATGCGCGCCTGCCGGTGTCGGCGACGCTGGAAGGCAGCGCAGCGGAGAAGGCCTGCAACGACCGTCACGAAGCATGGCAGCGCGAACTGCCGACGAACGCCGAGGCGCTGTGGGCGTGGTGCCTGTCTGCCCCCGAGGGCCAGATTCACAACCTGCTCGCTTACGCGGCTTCGCGCTCGCTCGCTGGCACGCAGTTCAATGCCGGTCGCCAGTGCATCGCCCCGCTGGTGGAGGCGCTGGAGATCAAGCTGACCGACCACTGGCAGCCGCGTGCGGACTACTTCGCCCGGATCAAGAAAACGACGACGCTCCGCATCCTCGCAGAGCATGGCCACGCCGACCCGGCGCTGGCCAAGTTGAAGCGCGGCCAGCTGGCCGAGCGTGCCGCCGACCTGCTGGCGGGCAGCGGCTGGCTGCCCCCGACCCTGACCCTGACCGAGTAACGGCGACGGCCCCGCTCATCCGAGCGGGGCCTTGCCTGTTTCTTTCGTTGTGCTATTGTGCCATTGTGTCATTGTGCTATTGTGCCAATGACCCAAGGCGGACCCTCAAGGAGCGAACCATGAACCGCATGACCAACACCCTCCCCAATCGCGCCCCCCGTCCTGATGCTGGCCTGCGTCGGCGGTGCGGCACTGCCGCCCCAGGCCTCGTTTTCAGCCCGGGCGGCGTCACCTTCTCCGACTCGGCAATGGCCGCGCTCCGGCGCGTCGGCCTGGACGTGATGGACCTCGTTCGCAAGCACTGCATGGCGGACTGGACGGACATGATGCCGCACGACCGCCGCGCCAACATCGAGGCGCTGGCGCGCGGCGGTCGCATCTTCTCGTCGTTCCACCTCGGCGACCAGGTGCGGGTATGGGTCATCACCGAAGCCGACCGCAGCAGCACCAGCGTGCTGCTTCCGGGCGAGTTCTAAGGAGCGCCCGCCATGACCGACACCACCACCATCCCGCGCGGCACGCCTTGCGGCCGCACCGTCCTGCTGACCGGGGCCGGCGTCGCCGCCGCCGGCGGCGCGATCGCGTTCGTGATCGACCACTCCGCGACGATCCTCAACGGCATCTTCCTGGCAGTGACCTTCGGCCACTTCTGGCCTGGCGTCATCGTCCACTTCGCCGCAGCGATGCTCTGCGCCTATGCCGTATGCAAGTTGAGCGCAGGGGCACACCGCGGCCGATTCGGAAGCCTGCTCGCTGGCGCGGTCGCCCTTTACTTCGCGAGCCTGTTTTCAGTCACAGACCTCGCGGCGGGGCCGGCCGACCTGACCGTCTACCAGACAACCGCCATGTGGATTCTCTGGCTCGGATTCGCCGGCGTCTGCCTGGCCATCGTTGGCACTTTCCTACCCGATCCGTCGGATTATTAGTCTCAATCGCTGCGACCCCATGCCGATTATGCTGTGGGCCTCGCCAAGGAGCCGATTCCAGTGGAAACAAAACCGAATTACGTCAAGCGGACTGCCGTCGTCGCCAGCATCGTCGTGGCGCTGCTGCTGGCGTCGGTCTATATCGGCCGCCGCGCTGGCGAGGCCACCGGGGCCGATGCTCGCACTCGCCTGGAGCTGGTGTGGCCTACGGTCATGGAGTGGCCCGAGGCCGACCGCGCATTCCTGGTCGGCCTTGCCATGACCTGCGACCTGCATACCCGCCCCGCCACGCGCGAGGCCACTGTCGCCTGCCTGCGCGAAGCCGCTTCCAATCCCGACGCGGAGCTGCCCGTCGGGGTCTCCGCGGCCGAGGCGCCCGCGCGGCTTGACGCCCTGCTCAATCTGCGGGCTTCGACCACCATCTGACCAGTCTGGAGACATAATCCACATGCGTAGCCCATCGACATTCCAGTTTCTGCTCCGCTGGTACCGGGGTCATGTCATCTTCGGGTTGGCGTTCCTCGGCATAGCCGCCTGGGGCTTCCTGCGGGATGTGCCTGCGACGCCTAATCCCGCTGTCGCCGCTTTCAGCTCGCCATTCGCGGATGCCGCCGGGATCGCCACCTGGTTCGCGCTCGCCTTCGGTGTGCTGCTCCTGGTGCGTGGCTGGATGAAGGCCTCCGATTTGCGCAACGGCAGGCCATGAGCGACGTCGGCTGCCCCGACTGTGGCGCTGGCGTCGAAGGCGCTCCCGTAGGCTCACCCTGCCCCTCGTGTGGGAAGCCGCTCATCGACGGCGCGGAAGCCTACCGCCAATGGAAGGCCGCCAACCGCGAGGCTCTGGCGGTGTTTCACGGCGTGGATCTCCCGCCCAGCTTCATCCATCGCCGGCGGCTGGCCGCCGGCATCGTCCTTGCCGCAGCTGCGCTCGCGGGCCTGCTGCCAGAGCTGGCTGCATTCAACATCCCAACGCGGATCATGTGCGTGGCCGCCATAGCGAACACATGCGGGCACTGGCTCGCTGGCCAACCCACGAAGATCCCGTTCCCTCTGGCTCTGGCCGCCCTGCTGGCGGCCCTTGGCGCTGTCGCCTCATCGTCGGCGTCGTCCACCGAGCTGCACGCGGCGCTCGACGTGGCCAACGACCTCATCCGCTACGTCCTCGCAGCGGGCTTCCTGGTCATCGCCTCGATCCTGCACCGGCGGGCCGCCTTGGCGGCCAAGCGCGACGCCTGGCGCGCCGTGCTTGGCCGCACTGTCGTCATGTAGCCAGATCAAGGCCTGCGACACAGGCTCCGCGGCTGCGCTCAAGTTCGGCCGTTCTCGGCCGATAGCCCTTCGGAGCCAGTTTCGGAGCCGACCATGCCGCAGTTCATCCCTCTTGCCTTGTTGGGCGCCATCGCAGCCGGCTTCGTGGGCTTCGTCTGGTGGGTCGGCCGGCGGCTGCCGGAGGCCTGACGGCCTACGCCTCTGCCGAGGCAGTCCCACCCCACCGCCGCCCTGCAGCTAGCGGCGGCGTCCTCGCGCGAGCTTGCCTCGTCGCCCTCGATGACGGTGATTCTTTCAACAATCGCTCCCTGGAGTTGATAAGGATTGCGATGACCGTGCACCATAGCGGCGGCTCCCCGGCATGCAAGGACCGGGTTTGGCCCGTGTAGTCGGGGTTCCCCCTCCGGCCCGCGCCAGCCAAACCCTAACTGCGTTTCCTTGCATGCCGGGGATCTGTCGCCGCTGTATCGGTGCCGCGCAATCCGCGCTATCAACCCCAGGGAGAACAGCAATGTCGGAGAATCTGAACGTGTACGTCACCGAGGAGTACGGCGACGACAACAAGAAGCTCTACACGAAGGTCGGCACGGCCTTCCCGCACAAGCAGGGCGGCGGCTTCAACATCGTCCTGCGCCAGGGCATCAGCGTCAGCGGCCGCCTGGTCGTGTTCCCGAAGAAGCCGGACGACGCCGCCGGCGAAGACTGACCGCTCGCCTCACGCTGCCGCCTGGCAAAGCCGCCGACGCGATCGGCGGCTTTTTTTTGCGTCAGTGGCCGTTGCAGAGGCCGAGCGGTTCCCAGCCCAGGCCGCCTCATCTGGCCGCCGGCGCCCCCGCGGGGGGGGGGGGGGGCCCCGGGG
>JAEWOJ010000093.1 GCA_023399815.1 Pseudomonadota bacterium
GTTGCTTGCGCTCATTGCGTACACAAAGGCCACGCGATTCTTCTCTGCACTCCTCGCCGTGCAACCTGATGCTCTCGACAAATTTCAGACTGGGCCAGGCATTCCTTCGTATGGCCCCATCGCCCCAGCCAAGTTCCGCTATCTCAATGCCAAGCAATTCGATTCCTTGCAGGATCTCAAGCTTCGGCACCAAGGGACTCAGGCATACTTCGCTCTAGCGGCTTATGCCTTGTCCTTTGTCGCGCTGCTTGTGACAACTTTGATCTTGGCCTCGTAGAGTGGGGCCTAACAATTCATTCAAGCCGACGCCGCTTCGCGGCGCGGCTTAATTCAGGCGTTAGGCGGCACAGGACAGATCGCGGATGTTTAAGAAAGCTTCTCTTGCTATCGCCGCATATATCCCCTGTTGGGCCGTAGCACATTGCGCCGTTATGCTGTCGCGCGCAGACGGCCTTTCACTTGGCTACCTGATCCCCTACTTCAAGCAGGCATGGATTTTTTCGGCCGATGAGTTGCCCAGCTTCATTTGGGTTATCAGTCTTGTCCTGTATGCCTTGCTCCTTGCTTTCTGGCTCGCAATATCATGGTGGCGCCGTGGCAGTGCCGCCTAACAATTCATCCAAGCCGAACGCACTTCGTGCGTCGGCTTAATTCAGGCGTTAGGCGGCTAAGACATGTCAGCGCAAGTTGAGCACTTCGCAAGAGCAGCCGAGAGATTCTGCTCATGGGCGGAAGCAGAGCCATCCGGAACGGATGCAGAAGTGCTCACTGCACTTGGGCATCTTTCAGATCTGTATCAGCTCGTGCTGGGGCTACCCGAACTCTTCGACGAGCAAGAGCCACCTGAAGTGCTGCAAGAAAGCTGGGAGCGAGTGTACGCCCGCTTCGCTTCCATGCCTTTCAACTACTATTCTCAATGCTTCGACCCACAGGAGCTAGACAGCACGCCGGTTGTGGCTGATCTCGCAGATGACTTGGCAGACGTATGGCGGGACCTAAAGAGAGGCTTGCTACTCTTTCATGCGGGCCATACAGCATCGGCGTGTTGGGAGTGGCGTGAGAGCTTCTGGCAACACTGGGGCCAGCACGCCACGGCATCCCTTCATGCGCTACACAGTTGGCGGTCCCAGTATGGCTGAGGCGCCGCCTAACAATTCATTCAAGCCGACGCCGCTACGCGGCGCGGCTTAATTCAAGCGTTAGGTGCCACATGACAGATGCTCCCGCCGTAGAGACAAATCAGTGGATTCGGGTAGGGAGTTCGCCTGGAATCATTGGCGTGGTCTTGGAGACTTACAGCGATGGCTCACTCGGTGTCGGCTACTATCAGAATGGTAGTAAAGCCATTAAAGACGATGTGATCTGGGATGGATCTCAATGGCAGTTCAAGCACAGCGGCCCCAGCGGCAGCTATCTCCATGGTGCAGAGGCGGCAATGGTCAAACGCGGGCCGTGGTCGGCTAGTGGCACCTAACAATTCATTCAAGCCGAACCGGCTTCGCCGGTCGGCTTAACTCAGGCGTTAGCTAGCGGGGCAGAAATCAGGGGGCATCATGGCTGGAAAATTTCTAGGTGTGGATGGCAAATACCACACAGTCGGTTCCTTCCTCGGAGTGGATGGCAAGTATCACTCGAAAGGCTATTTTTTAGGCAGCGATGGCAAGTACCATCCCGCCGGCTCATTTCTTGGCGCAGACGGCAAGTATCACCGCAAGGGTGAGTTTGTAGGTGCCGACGGGAAGTACCACCCCAAAGGCCAGTTCATCGGCCAGGATGGAAAATATCATCCTGCGGGATCATTCTTGGGCGGAGATGGCGGTTATCACGAGCAAGGTGCGTTTCTTGGTCAAGACGGAAAGTATCACCCGCAAGGCTGCTTCCTTGGACAAGACGGTAGATATCATTACGTGGGCTCATTCCTTGGCACAGACGGAAAGTACCATTTGCCGGGATCCTTCTTGGGCACGGATGGCCGATATCACCCCAAGGGTTCATTCTTAGGTGTTAACGGCCGCTATGAAGAGCCTGCCGGGCTAGCAGAGCAGGAGCGCCGCAATCAGAACGGCGTCGACTGCTAGCTAACAATTCATTCAAGCCGACGCCGCTTCGCGGCGCGGCTTAATTCAGGCGTTAGGTGCCACAGGAGAGTTCAATGCGTCTACCACTCGCTTTACTGCTAGCACTCTGCTTTTCAGCAGCTTTTGCGCAAGACCCGCAACTAGCTCCAAACGCGCCCAAAGATGCACCAGCCACTGTAGCCCCTGGAGCTTTGCCTTCACTTGAGGAAGCAATTGCTCCCTACGTTGCAGAAGCAAAGCGAACTTACCCCGCTGCTAAGGAACGATTTCTTGCCGGACTCCCCGCTGGGCAAGCGTTCTTTGTAACCACCCGCCTTTATGATAGTTCAGGCGCTTTTGAACAGGTATTCATTGCTATTCGCAGCATTGATAGCGGCATCATTTCAGGACGGTTGTGGAGCGACATCAATCGTGTTCAAGGCTACAAGCACGGTGATGCCCATACTTTCAAGGAGACAGATATCCTTGATTGGCTTATTACGCATCCGGATGGTTCAGAGGAAGGCAACTATGTTGGCAAATACCTTGACACGCTCTACAAGGGTGGCACCTAACAATTCATTCAAGCCGACGCCGCTTCGCGGCGCGGCTTAATTCAGGCGTTAGGCCGCTCAAGAACAGAGTGGCGAGGTGATGTATGGCAAAGATCTATCAAATCACCCCATTCCTGCACGTCCCTGACCTACAAGCGGCGCTTGCTTTCTTCTGCGACCTGCTCACGTTTGAGCTCAAGTACCGTGAAAGTAATTACGCCTATGTTGAGTTGTCTGGTTGCGGTCTGCGCTTGCTAGAAGAGCCCACTCGCATCCTGGCGGCCGATGGGAAGGCCCGGGTGGCTGTCTACATTGATGTCTCTGACATTGACGAGTTCCACGCCAAACTTGGTCCCACACTTGCTTCATTGCCACCCGAGCACGTAGAGCCGCTTATGAATAAGCCTTGGCACCAACGGGAGTTCCAGGTACGCATGCCAGATGGTGACTAGCTTACTTTCGGCGCGGCCGCGGCCTAACAACTCATTCAAGCCGACGCTGCTTCGCAACGCGGCTTAATTCAGGCGTTAGCTCCTACGGAGTACCTCCCATGCGTTTCGCGACTCTTTTTCTTGCGTTTCTGCTCCCTTCGTCAGCGCTTTTCGCTACGGACCAGCCAATCGATCCGGCTGCGCTGAGGGTTAAGATCATGGAGGAGACAAAGGTCATTGCGGTCATGGACATTGAGGGACCATCTACCAGCTTTAAGGACGATGGAGATCCAAATACACTGGAAATCGTCTTCCTTTCCAAGAGATCGGATGGCCCAAGCCGCGTTTCGTCTGACGGTCAGGTCGTCTTTCTCTACAAAGCATCTGACAAGTTGCAATCGGAACTCATCGGCAAAGCGTTCGATCTGCGTGTTGCGCTCGCACTGAGTGGGAGCTAACAATTCATTCAAGCCGATGCCGCTTCGCGGCGCGGCTTAATTCAGGCGTTAGGCCTCAGGAGACAGTACATGGAGAAGATTGAAGGGTTCTTTGCTCGTTACGAGGAAGGAGCAAACACCTTTGATCCAGACCTCATGACCTCGCTATACACGGCAGAGTTCATGGCCGGTGATCCGAATGGCCTATCATGCGGTCGCAACGATCAGGCGCTCCGCGACGCCTTCATTCAACGCAAAGAGTTCTTTCGGGAAATCGGGTTCAAACGCGCAAAGATTCTGCATGTGGAGGCAACGCCGCTTGACGAGAAGTACACGATGGCCAAGGTTCATTGGCACATTACATTCGAGAAGCAGCTAGGCCGTCCGCTCGACTTCAAATTCTTCATAACGTACTTCCTCTACGGTCCAGGAACCGGGCCCAAAGCTGCGTTCTGGATTTCGCATGACGACGAGCAACGAGTCATGAAAGACGCTGGGCTTATCCCAAGTGAGGCCTAACAATTCATTCAAGCCGATGCCGCTTCGCGGCGCGGCTTAATTCAGGCGTTACGCTTGTGAGTCGGCAATTGGAGGCCGAATGTCAGATCAAAGTTTAGTCACTACGGCGGTGCTCAAGCTCATCTCGGCCGTTGAGCCTCAGTACGAGGATGTCCACAGGCACATTGCGGATCTTCGGCAAGCCCACCCGAGTCTTGACAATCCAAAATTGGCGGAGAAGTGGGCAGATCGAATTTGTTGGCGGTATGCATCTGAGGGGGCTGCAACAGCCCTCCCTGGGGCCATTCCTGGTCTAGGCACAGGAGCCCAAATTGCTATTGAGTCGGGTGCTATTAGTGCAGACCTTGCCTACATGTTTCGCTGCATGGCAGGCATGGCGATAGGTATCGGTATTATCTATGATCGTGATGTTGAAGCTTCGTTTAATCAGGATTTCGTCCGAGTCCTTGGGATGTGGTGCGGTGTACTTAGCTTGGGGAAAGAAGCTACTGTCCGTATAGCATCCAGAGTTGCTATCGCACAGTTCAAGAAAGTTCCAGCAGAGATATTTAAGCGAATCAACAGAAAAGTAGGAACGACAATAGTCACTAAGTACGGGACCAAACGTGGCGGAGTAGCAGTTGGGCGACTCGTTCCGTTTGGGGTCGGCGCACTAGTAGGTGGCGGCTTCAACCTCGCCACGATGAAAGGCTTCAAACGTGCAGCCATTAAGTACTACGCCACAGACGATGCAGTTCTTTATGAATCGTAGGCACAATCCTAACAATTCATTCAAGCCGAACCCGCTCCGCGGGTCGGCTTAATTCAGGCGTTAGGGGGCTTGAGAAATGTCTTCGTCGCTGAAACCACTAAAATCAGTTGCGCACAACGTCTGCCACCAGTTCGCCAGCACGCTTAACTACTGGGCCGGTGACTACGGCATTAACCACTTCGCGCGGTCTGTCGTTGCTGCGGGCGGCTCCGTCGCTGTAGATCTCCTTGCTGGCACGTCGCAGCCGCCCTTGGCAGGAGAGGGAGCTTTGGGTGTGCGTCAGCTCGCCGCTGCTCTTCCGGCCTTGCTCCTCAAGGAAGGCTTCGACACAAACCTACTGTCCTCGGCTGTCGCCAACTACCGCGTTCGCGGCCCTTTGCCGGAGCCCGGGGGCAACGTGGCGTACGATTGGCGCGTTGAATTCAATACGGTTGGGGATCGCTCGTACGTGGTTGAGCTTTCGGAGCTCAACGCACCGTAGCCACCCCCTAACAATTCATTCAAGCCGACGCCGCTTCGCAGCGTGGCTTAATTCAGCAACTGTCTTGTGAAACTGCTGCTCAGGCCATGACCAATTTCTCGGCACGCAGTTCATCACGTCGCCTGGCATTGACGATTCCCAGCAGTTTTCGCATGCAGGCCACCAACGCGACCTTGCCCAGCTTTCCACGCTCACGCAATTGCTGATAGTGCGCTTTCATCAATGGGTCCCACCGCACCGCCGACAGCGTGGCCATATAGAGCGCCACTCGCACCGCCGATCGGCCGCCGCGGATGCGGCGTTGTCCGCAGCCTTGGCCGCTCTCCCGATTCATCGGTGCCACGCCGACCAGCTTGGCGATCTGCCGGCGGTCGAGATGACCCAATTCGGGCAGCAGCGCCAGTACGGTTGCCTGGAACACCGGACCGAGCCCCTTGCTGGAGCGGACGG
>JAEWOJ010000125.1 GCA_023399815.1 Pseudomonadota bacterium
GGGCCATACCGATCAAACCCAAATTGCGAACGCTCGTCCCGGAGGCAATCCAGGTAAAGCCCCATCGCGACTGGCGTCGCTCCTACACGCTCCTACACGCGGCTGCACAGGCAAGGGAAAGCCGCCAAGGCGGACACATGCAGGCCCGACGGCCGATAATGCAGCCGCATCACCGCCGCCCTAGGAACGCCCCATGACGGACACCCCCACCCGCCACGACCAGCATGGCCGCTATCCCCGTGCCGAGACCGCCGACGACTTCCGGCACAACCTCGACGTGGTCCATGCGCGCATCGACGCGGCCTGCCGCCGCACCGGGCGCGACCCGGCCGGCGTGAGCCTGCTGCCGGTGAGCAAGACCATCGACGAGGCCCGCATCCGCCAGGCCTACGCCGCCGGCTGCCGCTTCCTCGGCGAGAACAAGGTGCAGGAAGCGCACCACAAGTGGGAGGCGATGCAGGACCTGACCGACCTGCACTGGTCGGTGATCGGCCACCTGCAGACCAACAAGGCCAAGCTGGTGGCGCGCTTCGCCAGCGAGTTCCAGGCGCTGGACAGCCTGCGCCTGGCCGAGACCCTGGACCGCCGCCTGCAGCTGGAAGGCCGCACGCTGGACGTGTTCGTGCAGGTCAACACCTCGGAGGAGGACAGCAAGTACGGCCTGGCCCCGGCCGACGTGCCGGCCTTCGTCCGCGCACTGCCGCAGTTCTCCGCGCTGCGCGTGCGCGGGCTGATGACCCTGGCGCTGTTCTCCGACGATGCCGAGCGCGTGCGCGCCTGCTTCGTGCGCCTGCGCGAACTGCGCGAGCGCCTGCGCCAGGACGCGCCGGACGGCATCGGCCTGGAGGAGCTGTCGATGGGCATGTCCGGCGACTTCGAGATCGCCATCGAGGAAGGCGCCACCGTGGTCCGCGTCGGCCAGGCGATCTTCGGCGCGCGCGCCATTCCCGACAGCCACTACTGGCCAGCCAGCACCGGCTGAACACGCTTCGCCGCGCCGCGTTCACCCGGCGCAAAGCACTATAGACTGCGCGCCTGCGCTCTCGCTCCGTCACCGGACATACCGATGTTTTCCTGGATCCTGGCCTTCCTGCTCGCACTGTCCGTCTGGGGCCTGGCCTCGGCCTGGCTGTGGCTGGTCAAGCGCCGGAAGACCGAGATCCAGCACGGTCTGGCGGCACTGGCCGGCATGCGCTGGCGCGAGTTCTCGCAGATCGTGCGCCGCGCCATGGCCGAGCAGCGCGGCTTCCAGGACCTGAGCGGCGAGGACAACAGCGACCGCGGCACCAGCAGCGACTTCCTGATGGAGCGCGGCGACCAGCGCTGGCTGCTGTCCTGCAAGCATGGCCGCGCCTACCGGATCAGCGCACCGGCGATCAACGAACTGGGAGCGGCCGTGCGCCTGACCGGCGCGGCCGGCGGCATCCTGATCACCGAGGGGCGGGTCGAACGCGACGGCCTGGTCGCCGCGGAAAAGGAATCCATCGAGGTGCTGGACGGACGCGTGCTGTGGCATGTCCTCGCGCCCTGCGTTCCCGACGAGACACGCGGGATGGTGGAAGGCATCGCCCGCCGCGAAGCGGTGCGGCAGACCAGCATCGCCGCGCTCGGCGCGGTGACGGTGGGCCTGCTGGCGGGCATGGGCTACATGACCCTGCGGGTCAACGAGGACCCTTCTCCGCAGGCACCGGCGCTCGCGGCGGCGGCAACGCCCCGGGCCACCGTTGCCCCCGCTCCCGCGCCGGCCACGCCGACTCCCATGGCGCCGCCGTCGGCAGCCGAAGCCGCCGCCGCGGAACCGTCACCGGCCCCCGTCGCCGCCACCGGCACCACGAAAGCGACGGAGGCCGCGGACGACCTGCTGGAAGACCCGGACCCGGAAACCCTGCTGCGCTACCAGCAGGCCGTGTCCAAGAAACTCGCCGCCACGCCCGGCGTGGTCAGCGGCATCTGGCTGACCCGCTCCACCCTGTCGATCGAACGCAGCGCCGACGACGCCACGGTGTGGCCACTGATCTGCCGCGAAGTCGAGCACTATCCGGCGCTGCGCACCGTGCGCGTCCAGCTCAACCCGCGCCCCGGCACCGGCGAACCGGTGCGCTGGCGGCAGTGCAGAACCTTTTGAAGCAGAAACCAGTGGATAGGAACCAGGAACTAGTGGAACAGCGGCTGCTCCCGCTTTTACTAGTTACTGGTTCCTGTCCACTGGTTCCTAGATCTTGGTTCCTGGCGCAAACCGCGCCACCAGGTCGTACGCATCGCCCAGGAACTTCTGCCGCACCCAGGTGATCGGCATTTCGCCGCGCCAGGTCTGGCGGTCGATCACCAGGCAGGCCGTGCCCACCGGCACCTCCAGCAGCGCGGCCTCGGCGGCGGTGGCGGCCACCGCGCTGATGCGGTGCTGGCCGCGCGTCCACGACACGTTCTGCAGCAGCCAGCTGCCGGGCGCATGGGTGGAGAAATCCACCTCCAGCGTTTCCGGCACGGCTTCCGGGTTGATCAGGCGCCGCTCCAGCGCCAGCGGCCGGCCGTCGGCCAGGTGCAGGCAGCGCATCGCCAGCAGCTCGCCCTCGCCGACCAGCCGCACTTCCTCCGGCACCGCCGCATCGGCGCGGCGCTGCTGCCGCTCCAGCAACCGGAACCCGTAGCGGTGGCCGCGTTCGTTCACCGCCAGCGCGATGTCGGGAATCTCCAGCGCCACCTGTTCCAGGTGCGGCGGCTGCCGCGCCACGAACGAGCCGGCGCGGCGGCGGCGCTCGATCATGCCGCTCTCGGCCAGCGCGGTGAGCACCTTGCTCACCGTCATCCGCGAACAGCCGTACTGCGCCATCAGCTCGTGCTCGAACGGGATGCGGAAGCCCGGCATCCATTCGCCGCTGAGGATGCGGCTTTCGATGTCGCCGCGGATGCGCTGGTTGAGGCTGGGCGCCTTCCTGTTCTTCACTCTGGATTCCTGCGGGGAGTCAGCCCAGTATCCGCTGCAATGCGGCCCGATAGCGCGCGGCCACTTCGTCGCGGCGCACATGGCGGCCATCGCGCACCCATTGCCGGCCATTGCGCCACACCGAGCGCACCGCACCGCCACGCGCGGCGAACACCCAGCTGTCCAGCAGCGCATCGCCCGCACGGCCATGCAGCGAGGGATGGTCGGCATCCAGCTCGACCAGGTCCGCCGGCGCGCCGACGGCCAAGCCGGCGGCCACGCCCAGCGCCTGCGCCGCGCCCTGGTGCGCCTGCTGGTACAGCCAGCGGCCGCTGGACAGCTCGCCCGGCGAGACCACGTTGCGCCCGCGCAGCGCCAGCCGCTGGCCGTATTCGAGCAGGCGCAGTTCCTCGGCCGCGTCGATCAGCACGTTGGAATCGGAACCGACGCCGAAGCGCCCGCCGTGCTGCACGAACTCGCGCATCGGGAACAGGCCGTCGCCGAGGTTGGCCTCGGTGATCGGGCACAGGCCGGCCACCGCACCGCTGGCGGCGATGCCGTGCACTTCGTCGGCTTGCAGATGGGTGGCGTGCACCAGGCACCAGCGTTCATCGACCGGCGCGTGGTCCAGCAGCCAGCGCACCGGACGCTGCCCACTCCAGGCCAGGCAGGCCTCGACCTCGCGCACCTGCTCGGCGATGTGGATGTGGATCGGCCCCGGCGCCAGCTCCACCAGCGCCTGCAGTTCCTGCGGCGTGCAGGCGCGCAGGCTGTGCGGGGCCAGCCCCAGCACCGCGTCCGGCGTGCCGCGCAACGCCTGACGGCAGCCGTCCAGCAGCGCGGCGAAACCGTCGATGTCGTGCAGGAAGCGGCGCTGCGCCGGCAGCGGCGCGGCACCGCCGAAGTCGCTGTGCGCGTAGAACACCGGCAGCAGGGTCAGGCCCAGCCCGGTGCCGGCGGCCGCCGCCGCGACGCGGCCAGCCATCCCGGCGTGGTCGGCGTAACGCTGGCCGTCCGGCGCATGGTGCAGGTAGTGGAACTCGCCGACGCGGGTGAAGCCGGATTCCAGCATTTCCATATAAGCCTGCTCGGCCACGGCCTGGAAATCGTCCGGGCCGAGCCGGTCGAGGAAGCGGTACATCAGCTCGCGCCAGCTCCAGAAGCTGTCGCCCGAACGCCCGCCCACCTCGGTCAGCCCGGCCATCGCCCGCTGGAAGGCGTGGCTGTGCAGGTTGCCCAGCCCCGGCACCACCACGCCCAGCGCCTGCGCATCGGCGCCGGCGGGCACGCCGGCCGTCACCGCGACGATCCGCCCATCCGCGCAATCGATGCGCACGTCGCGCGCCCAGCCCTGCGGCAACAGGGCCTGCGCGGCATGGAAGCGGACCGGACTGGAAACCTCGTTCGCCATCACTGGACACTCTCCGTTGGTGATGATTATTGTATATACAAATAAACGCGGAAGGGTGCGCATGCACTGCGATACGGTCTGGCACAACGCCCATCTGATGACGCTCGACGATGCCGCGGGCGGCCTCGGCATCGTCCGCGACGGCGTCGTCGCCACGCGCGATGGACGCATCGTCCACGTCGGCCCCGCCGCCAGCGCCCCTGCGTTCGACGCCGCGCAGCGCATCGACTGCGAAGGCCGCTGGATCGGCCCCGGCCTGGTCGACTGCCACACCCACCTGGTCTACGCCGGCAACCGGGCCAACGAATTCGAGCAGCGCCTGCAGGGGGTGAGCTACGCCGACATCGCCCGCGCCGGCGGCGGCATCGTCTCCACCGTGCGCGCCACCCGGCAAGCCGACGATGCGGCATTGCTGAAAGCCACCCTGCCCCGGCTGGACGCGATGCTGGCCGAAGGCGTCACCACCGTCGAGATCAAGTCCGGCTACGGGCTGACACTGGACGACGAGCGCAAGCAACTGCGCGTGGCGAAGCGACTCGCGCAGCTGCGCAGGGTCGAGGTCGTTCCCACCTTCCTCGGCGCGCACGCGGTGCCGCCGGGACGGCAGGCGCAGGAGTACATCGACGAGGTCTGCGACGTCATGATCCCGGCCATCGCCGCCGAAGGGCTGGCCGAGGCGGTGGACGTGTTCTGCGAGAACATCGCCTTCTCGCGCGAACAGGCCGCGCAGGTGTTCGCCGCCGCCCACGCGCACGGGCTGAGGGTCAAGATCCACGCCGAGCAGCTGAGCAACCAGCACGGCGCGGAACTGGCCGCCAAGCACGGCGCGCTGTCGGCCGACCACATCGAGCACCTGGACGAGGCCGGCATCGCCGCGATGCGCGACGCCGGCACCGTCGCCGTGCTGCTGCCCGGCGCCTACTACTTCACCCGCGACACCACCCCGCCACCGCTGCAGAAACTGCGCGAGGCCGGCGTGCCGCTGGCGCTGGCCACCGACAGCAACCCCGGCACCTCGCCGCTGACCAGCCCGCTGCTGGCGATGAACATGGCCGCGACCCTGTTCCGCATGACCGTGGACGAATGCATCGCCGGCTTCACCCGCGAAGCGGCGCGCGCGCTCGGCCGCTTCGATCGCATCGGCCGGCTGGCCACCGGCATGGACGGCGACCTCGCCCTCTGGGACATCGACGTCCCGGCCGACCTGGTCTACCGCATGGGCTTCAATCCCCTGCATGCCCGCGTGTTCCGCGGGCAGCAGACACACCCCGCCTCCCTGTAGGAGCGACGCCAGTCGCGACCGAAGCTTGCCCTTTGAATCCCCGTGCATGGATGCACGGGCTGTTGCAGAAGGATCTGCATGAAGGCCAGTCGCGACTCGCGTCGCTCCTACAAGACAGCACCCCATTCCCGCATTGCAATCCACTGGAGTAACCCGATGAATTCCCCCCTCGTGCTTCGTCCCGGCCACGTCCCGCTGGCGCAATGGCGGCAGGTCTATCGCGGCGCCAGCGTGCGCCTGGACGAATCGGCGCAGGCGGCCGTGCTGCGCAGCGCGCAGGTGGTCGAGGCCATCGTCGCCAGGGGCGAGCCGGTCTATGGCATCAACACCGGCTTCGGCAAGCTCGCCAGCGTGCGCATCGAGCGCGAGGATCTTGAAACCCTGCAGCGCAACATCGTGCTGTCGCACGCGGCCGGCGTCGGCGAGCCGATGCCGGCCAGCGTGGTGCGGCTGATGATGGCGCTCAAGCTCACCAGCCTGGCGCAGGGCGCCTCGGGCATCCGCCCGCAGACGCTGGCGCTGCTCGAAGCCATGCTGCAGAAGGACGTGGTGCCGGTGGTGCCGTGCCAGGGCTCGGTCGGCGCGTCCGGCGACCTCGCGCCACTGTCGCACCTGGCCAGCGTGATGATCGGCGTCGGCGAGGCCTTCGTCGGCGGCGTGCGCATGTCCGCCGAGCAGGCATTCAAGCAGGCCGGACTGGAACCGCTGGTGCTGGGCGCGAAGGAAGGCCTGGCGCTGCTCAACGGCACCCAGTACTCCACCGCCTACGCGCTGGCCGGGCTGTTCGAGATCGAGACCGTGTTCCAGGTCGCGCTGGTCACCGGCGCGCTGTCGGTGGAAGCGGCCAAGGGCTCGGACACGCCGTTCGACCCGCGCATCCACAGCATCCGCGGCCAGCGCGGGCAGATCGCCACTGCCGCCGCGCTGCGCACGCTGATGGCCGGTTCGGCGATCCGCGAATCGCACCGCGACAACGACGTGCGCGTGCAGGACCCGTACTGCCTGCGCTGCCAGCCGCAGGTGATGGGCGCGGCGTTCGACGTGATCCGGCAAGCGGCGACCACGCTGGAAATCGAGGCCAACGGCGTGTCCGACAACCCGCTGGTGTTCACCGACACCGGCGAAGCGCTGAGCGGCGGCAACTTCCACGCCGAGCCGGTGGCCTTCGCCGCCGACATGCTGGCGATGGCGGTCTGCGAAATCGGCTCGATCAGCGAGCGCCGCATCGCCATGCTGGTCGATCCGGCGCTGTCCGGCCTGCCGGCCTTCCTCACCCCGAAGCCCGGCCTGAACTCCGGTTTCATGATCCCGCAGGTCACCGCCGCGGCACTGGTGTCGGAGAACAAGCAGCGCGCCTACCCGGCCAGCGTCGATTCGATCCCGACTTCGGCCAACCAGGAAGACCACGTGTCGATGGCCGCACACGGCGCGCGCCGCCTGATCGCGATGGCGGAGAACGCTGCCAACGTCATCGGCATCGAACTGCTGGCCGCCGCGCAGGGCTGCGACTTCCACGCCCCGCTGCGCTCCAGCGAGGCACTGGAGAAGGTGCGCGCCACCCTGCGCGCGCAGGTGCCGACGCTGCAGGACGATCGCTACTTCCATCCGGACATGGTGGCGGCTACCGACCTAGTGCGCAGTGGTGCGCTGGCCGAGGGGCTGCACGACGTACTGCCGCAGGTGCAGGTCACGCAGTAAGCACCTGATGCTTGAAGCCCCTCTCCCTCCGGGAGATGGGTTGGGGTGAGGGGCGAACGGAATCCAGATGGTTCAACCATCACTGACTCCGCTCACCCCTCATCCGCCCTACGGGCACCTTCTCCCGGAGGGAGAAGGGAAAAGCCATCACCCTCACCGCAACCCGCCCGCTCCTGCCAACGAACACAGGTTCGTAGATGACCCAACACCCCGACTGGCTCCAACTCCACCAGGGCGACGCCCCGCTGATCGTCAGCTTCCCTCACACCGGCAGCGACCTGCCCGGCGAACTGGCCGACCGCTTCGTCTCGCCGTGGCTGGCGCGGCGCGATGCCGACTGGTGGGTGCACGAGCTGTACGCCTTCGCTCGCGAACTCGGCGCCACCACCGTGCGCTCGACGATCTCGCGCTCGGTGATCGACCTCAACCGCGATCCGTCCGGCGCCTCGCTGTACCCCGGCCAGAACACCACCGGCCTGTGCCCGTTGACCACCTTCGACAACCAGCCGCTGTACCGCGCCGGCATGGAACCGGACGAAGCGGAAATCGCGCGCCGCCGCGACACCTGGTTCGCGCCCTACCACGCCACGCTGGCCGCGCAGATCGCGCGGCTGCGGCAACGCCACGGCACCGTGGTCGTCTATGACGCGCATTCGATCCGCTCGCACATCCCGCATCTGTTCGACGGCGAACTGCCACAGTTCAACATCGGTACGGCAGGCCCATCAGGAGCCGCCGACACCTCCTGCGACAACGCACTGACCGACGTAGTCGAGAACCTGTGCGCGCTGAGCGGCCTGCCCCACGTGCGCAACGGCCGCTTCAAGGGCGGCTGGATCACCCGCCACTACAGCGACATCCCCGGCGGCGTGCACACCTTGCAGATGGAGCTGGCCTGCCGCGGCTACATGCACGAGCCGGCGACCATCGACGAGGGCAACTGGCCCACGCCCTACAGCCCCGACCACGCCACCCCGGTGCGCGACACCCTGCAACAGGTACTGCGCGCCTGCCTTGACTTTGCTTCCCGGAGAGACGCATGACCCGCCACGATCCTTCCCGCAGCCCGCGCGCACCGCGCGGCAACACGCTCAACTGCAAGTCCTGGCAGACCGAGGCGCCGTTCCGCATGCTGCAGAACAACCTCGACGCCGAAGTGGCCGAGGACCCGGCGTCGCTGGTGGTCTACGGCGGCATCGGCCGCGCCGCGCGCGACTGGGAGAGCTACGACAAGATCCTCGAGACGCTCAAGCGCCTGGACGACGACCAGACCCTGCTGGTGCAGTCCGGCAAGCCGGTCGGCGTGTTCCCCACCCACCCCGACGCGCCGCGCGTGCTGATCGCCAACTCCAACCTGGTACCGCACTGGGCCAACTGGGAGCACTTCAACGAGCTCGATAAGAAGGGCCTGATGATGTACGGCCAGATGACGGCCGGCTCGTGGATCTACATCGGCTCGCAGGGCATCGTGCAGGGCACCTACGAGACCTTCGTCGAGATGGGCCGCCAGCACTACGGCGGCAGCCTCACCGGCAAGTGGATACTCACCGCCGGCCTCGGCGGCATGGGCGGCGCGCAGCCGCTGGCCGCCTCGCTGGCCGGCGCCAGCAGCCTGACCATCGAATGCCGCCAGAGCAGCATCGACTTCCGCCTGCGCACCCGCTATGTGGACGAACAGGCCACCGACATCGACGACGCACTGGCACGCATCGCCAAATACACTGCCGCCGGCGAAGCCAAGTCGATCGCCCTGCTCGGCAACGCCGCCGAGATCCTGCCCGAACTGGTGCGCCGCGGCGTGCGCCCGGACTGCGTCACCGACCAGACCAGCGCCCACGACCCGGTGCACGGCTACCTGCCGATCGGCTGGACGGTGGAACAGTGGCTGGCCGAACAGAAGGCAAACCCGGAGAAGGTACGCGACGCCGCCAAGGCCGCCATGCGCGTGCACGTGGAGGCCATGCTCGCTTTCCACGCACAGGGCATCCCGACCGTGGATTACGGCAACAACATCCGCCAGATGGCCTTCGACGAAGGCCTGAAGAACGCGTTCGACTTCCCCGGCTTCGTGCCCGCCTACGTACGCCCGCTGTTCTGCCGCGGCGTCGGCCCGTTCCGCTGGGTGGCGCTCAGCGGCGACCCGGAGGACATCTACAGGACCGACGCCAAGGTCAAGGAAATCATCGCCGACGCCCCGCACCTGCACCGCTGGCTGGACATGGCGCGCGAGCGCATCAGCTTCCAGGGCCTGCCGGCGCGCATCTGCTGGGTCGGCCTGGGCCTGCGCCACACGCTCGGCCTGGCGTTCAACGAGATGGTGCGCAATGGCGAACTGAAGGCGCCGGTGGTGATCGGCCGCGACCACCTGGATTCCGGCAGCGTCGCCTCGCCCAACCGCGAGACCGAGGCGATGCGGGACGGCTCGGACGCCGTGTCCGACTGGCCGTTGCTCAACGCCATGCTCAACGTGGCCGGCGGCGCGACCTGGGTGAGCCTGCACCACGGTGGCGGCGTCGGCATGGGCTACAGCCAGCACTCCGGCGTGGTCATCGTCTGCGACGGCAGCGAGGCCGCCGACCAGCGCATCGCCCGCGTGCTGTGGAACGATCCCGGCACCGGCGTCATGCGCCACGCCGATGCTGGCTACGACATCGCCATCGACTGCGCAAAGGAAAAGGGGCTGGATTTGCCGGGGATTCTCGGCTGATCCGAGGCAGGCAAATGGCTCTCCCCATCGTGGAGAGAGCAATCGCGTCACACCAGCATGGCCTTCCCTCCGGGAAGGCCATGCTGCTTCCATGTCACGCCTTGCGCCCGGTCAGCGCGTAACGCCCGCCCCCTGTCACCACCAGCAGCAACAGGCCACCGGCAATGGACAGGTTCTTCAGGAACTGGGTCACGTTCATCGCGCGATCGGCGCCTTCCATGTTCCAGAACGCATGGCCGAGTATCCCGGTCCCCAGCACGAACGGGACGAACAACAATGCCAGCAGCCGCACCTGGATGCCCAGCACCAAGGCGATGCCGGCCAGGAATTCCATGCATACCGCCACCACGGCCGCCACCTCCGGCAGTGGCGCGTGCAGCGACGCCATGTAGCCGACCGTGCCCTGGAAGTCGGTCAGCTTGCCCCAGCCCGATACCACGAACAGCACCATCGACATGATCCGCGCCAGCAGGATCAGCCCATCGCGGTTCCGCTCTCCCCATCCTTCCAGCATGGCACCCTCCTGATTGTTTGGCGTATTTGATGACCGCGTTTGTATACACGATCCGAGTGCCGGCAAGCACCCGGATCGGTCATATCACGCCCGCGATGTGGTATCCAGACGCATCCTTCGCTCACCAACCGTCCATGTCCCTGTCGCGCCTGCTCGGCCTGCTGCTGTTGCTCGCCACCGGAACCGCCTTCGCCCAGCCGGTGACCGTCCCCGTGCCGGCGCACCTGCTCGATGACGGCATGGACGCGGCCATGCCCGGTTTCGCCCGGCAGGTGATGGCGCGCTACCGCGACGAGGACCGCGCACGTTACCTGGGCGCGCTGTTCCGCCTGCAGTCGGCCGCGGGCCAGTACCCGCAGGCGGTCGCCAGCATCCACGCGCTGCGCCAGTTGCGCAGCGATGCCGCCGGCCAGCCGCCGCTGTTCCTGCAGTACGAAATCCACGCCCGTGCGAAACAACGCCAGACCAGCAGCCGTGTGCCATATGCCAATGCCTGGCAGCAGGCATTCGCCGAACGGTTCGGCGCGCTCGACGACCGCACCGCCCTTCAGGCCGAGTTCGCCTTCGGCGGCTGGCTGCCGCGCATGCGAGACGAACTGGACGCGCAGATCGCCAGCGTCCGCGGCAAGCAGCGCCTGTCCATCGACGAAGCCGTCGCCCTGATCCGCGCGTGGCAGGTGCACGACGCCTACGCCGCGTTCCAGCCGCACTTCGCCAACGCCCTGACGGCGGACGACGCGCGACGCTACGCGATCGACCGCGACGCCATGGTGCGCACGCCGGATGGCGCGGAGCTGGCCGCGCTGGTGGTGCGCCCGGCCAAGGCGCCGCCGCTGCCGGTACTGCTCACCTTCACCCTCTACGCCAACGACGACTGGGCCTGGGCCGATGCCAAGAAGATGGCCGCGCATGGCTATGCCGGCGTGGTCGCCTACAGCCGCGGCAAAGGCCGCAGCCGCGACACCATCGTCCCCTACGAACACGACGGCGCCGATGCCGCGGCGGCGGTCGCCTGGGCGGCGGCGCAGCCGTGGAGCGACGGCCGCGTCGGCATGTACGGCGGCAGCTACAGCGGCTACACGCAATGGGCCGCGCTCAAGCAGCGGCCGCCCGCGCTGAAGGCCATCGCCACCTCGGCGACGGCGGCGCCCGGCATCGACATCCCGATGGAAGGCGGCGTCTTCCTCAACTTCCTGTACCCGTGGCCCTTCTATGTGGCCGGCAACCGTGCGCTGGACGACGCCACCTACGACGACAGCCAACGCTGGGAAACGCTCAACCGCGAGTGGTACCGCAGCGGCCGCGCCTACCGCGACCTGCCGCGCATCGACGGCGCCGCCAACCCGGTGTTCGAACGCTGGCTGCAGCACCCGGCGTACGACGGCTATTGGCAGGCGATGACCCCGCAGGGACGCGAATTCGCCGCCATCGACATCCCGGTACTGGTCACCACCGGCTATTTCGACGGCGCGCAGATCGGCGCCCTGCACTACTTCCGCGAGCACCTGCGCCAGTGCCCGGACGCCGACCACACCCTGCTGATCGGCCCCTACGAGCACTTCAGCATGCAGACCGGCGTGCCGCCGGTGGTGCAGGGCTACACGCTGGACGCATCCGCGCGCCAGGACCTGCAGGCGCTGCGCCTGGCCTGGTTCGACCATGTGTTCAAGGGCGCGCCCAAGCCGGAGCTGCTGGCCGACCGCGTCAACTGGCAGGTGATGGGCGCCGACCGCTGGCGGCACGCGCCCACGCTCGAAGCAATGGCCACGCGCAGCGAACGCCTGTACCTGCTGCCCGGCGACGCCTCGCATCGGCTGGCGAACGCACCATCCGCCAATGCCGTCACCGTCCAGCGCGTCGATTTCAGCGACCGTAGCGATGCCGGCTGGACGCCCCCGCCCACCGTGCTCAACCGCGAACTCAACCCGCACGCCGGGCTGGTGTTCCGCAGCGAGCCGATGCCGCACGACACCGAACTGGCCGGACCGTTCACCGGCGAACTCGACTTCATCCTCAACAAGGCCGATGCCGACATCGCCATCGGCATCTACGAACAGACCGCCGCCGGCGACTACCTCGACCTGGCCTGGTGGCTGCAACGCCTGAGCCACGCCGGCGACCGCAGCCACCGGCAACTGCTGCAGCCCGGCACGCGCCAACGCGTGCGCATCGCCGACACCCGCCTGCTCGGCCGCCGCCTTGCCGCCGGCAGCCGGCTGGTCGTCACCCTCGGCGTCGTCAAGCAACCCGACCGCCAGCTCAACCTCGGCAGCGGCAAGCCGCCGGCCGACGAA
>JAEWOJ010000128.1 GCA_023399815.1 Pseudomonadota bacterium
AGCTGGTGCCGGTCGCCGGTCCTGGACGGGCAGAAGCCTTGCGGCGCCTTTCCGGACTACGAACACGGTTGGCCCAACAGGGCGTATCTCTGTTGGCCGAGGACATCCTTTCTGCACGCGACGAGGGCCGGCGCTGATGCTTGTCCTGGATGCGTCTGCGCTTGTCGGTTGGGTCATGCCGGATGAGCAGGGGATCGACTTGCAGGACTTGGCTTCCAGGCACGACGACATCCTTGCCCCGTGGCTGCTTTGGGCAGAGCTGCGCAACATCCTGGTCGTCAACGAACGCCGCGGCCGTCTTCCAGCAGGCTCTGCCGAGCAGATTACGGATGCCGTTGATGGGTTGGGGAGGCTCTGATGATGTGACCGCCCCCCGACGGCATCTCTGTGCCAAGGTGGGTCTGCAACGATCCACAAAGGGGAGCGGTCATGTCGGAGATTATCACGGTCGGGCTCGATCTGGCGAAGAATGTGTTCCAGGTGCATGGAGCTGACGGCGCAGGGCGGGCCGTTCTGCGCAAGAAGTTGCGGCGAGCTCAGGTGCTGGAGTTTTTCAGCCAGCTGCCCTCTTGCGTCGTGGCGATGGAAGCCTGTGGCGGCGCTCACTTCTGGGGCCGCGAGATCGGCACGCTGGGCCACGAGGTGCGGCTGATCCCGCCGGCCTATGTGAAGCCGTTCGTGAAGCGCCAGAAGAACGACATGGCGGATGCCGAGGCCATCTGCGAGGCGGCGATGCGACCCACGATGCGCTTTGTTCCGGTGAAGAGCGAGGAAACGCAGGGCGCGGCAATGGTCTTTCGCGTGCGCGAGCTGCTGATCCGGCAGCGCACGCAAGCCATCAATGCCCTGCGCGGCCATTTGACCGAGTTCGGGCAGATCGTGCCTCAGGGAGCGGCCAACGCATCAAAGCTGGTCGCCCTCGTCGAGGATCCGGAAAGTGACCTGCCTGCCGATGCCATTCCCACGCTGAAGGCTTTGATTGCGGCACTCACGCACCTGGAGGCAGAGATCAGGAAGCTCGATACGGAGATCGCCCGTCGCGCCCAGGAGAATGACGTCGCCCGGCGGCTGATGACGGTGCCCGGCATCGGGCCACTGATTGCCACGGCCATTGCCGTCTTGGCTCCGCCACCCGAGACGTTCCGCAAGGCACGTGATTTTGCCGCCTGGCTTGGTCTGGTGCCACGACAACATTCGACCGGCGGCAAGCAACGCCTCGGAGCGACGACCAGAATGGGCGAACGATCCCTCCGGCGCCTGCTGATCATTGGCGCCAACAGCGTGGTGATCAAACGTAATGTTCACAAGGAAGCGCAGCCCGGAACATGGCTGGGCAGCCTGCTGTCGCGCAAGCCACCGATGCTGGTGCGGGTGGCTTTAGCCAACAAGATGGCGCGGATCGTCTGGGCCCTGATGGCTCGAGGTGGCATCTACCAGTCTCCGATCGCAGCGGCGTAAGCCGCCGCAGATCGCGAGGACGTCGGAGCGGAAGAGGGCAAGGAGCAGTTTGGCGCAACAGTCGTGAGACGGGATCGGGAGAACCAGTGTGCAACAGAGTGCCTATGAGCACGCGGCTTTGATCTGGACCCGACCTTCGAACACCATACGGGCCCGCGGCATGTGGAACGCCGCATCATGAGGCCGGACACATGTCAGCACCCGATGACGCGCCAAGATCAGCTTCAAAAATCCCCCTTGCGCTTGGGGCGGTTACACATGTTGCACAAATCCCTTTTGGGATTCATCTCATGAATCCAGCGTGGTAGCTGGAATCCATGAGCAGACCCACACCTCCAACCTACAAGACCAGGAACTGGCCATCCTACAATGAAGCGCTCAAGCGCCGCGGATCGCTGACGATCTGGTTCGATCCCGAGATGAGCTGGGAGGCCGCACCAACTGGCAGGCGTGGCCGCCAGCAGAGCTACAGCGACGCCGCCATACAGACGTGCCTCTCGATGAAGGTGCTGTTCGGCATGGCGCTCCGGCAGACGACCGGGTTCGTCGAGAGCTTGTTGCAGCTGGTTGGTCTCGACTGGACGGTGCCCGACTTCAGCACGCTATCTCGCCGCCAGAAGACCTTGGCCGTAAACATCCCCTACCGCGGCTCCAAGGGGCCACTGCACCTGCTGATCGATAGCACCGGCATCAAGGTCGAGGGGGAAGGCGAGTGGCATGCCCGCAAGCATGGCGGTCCCAAACGGCGCGTCTGGCGCAAGATCCATCTCGGAATCGATGAGGAAACACTGGAGGTCCGCGCTGTCGAGATCACCGGGAGCCACATCGGTGATGCCCCTGTGCTACCCGACCTGCTCGGTCAGATCCCGGCGGACGAGCGGATCGGCAGCGTCACCGCCGACGGTGCCTACGACACACGTAAATGCCACGACGCCATTGCCGACCGCCGCGCCCATGCCGTCATCCCGCCCCGCAAGAACGCGAAGCCCTGGAAGACGATCACTGCTGGAGCCGTGGCGCGAAACGAGGCCCTGCGCGCGGCGAAATACCTGGGCCGCGCGCTCTGGCGACGATGGAGCGGATACCACCGCCGAAGCCGCGTCGAGACAAAGATGCATTGTGTGAAGTTGCTGGGGCAGCGGCTCATGGCGCGGGACTTCGACCGTCAGGTCGCTGAACTCCAGGTCCGAATCGCCGTCCTGAACGGATACACCGCGCTCGGCATACCCGTCACGGAAGCTGTGGGATAAGTCCGTCCGGGGAAGGGGGAACCTCGGCCATCACCCGATTTGTGCAACAGAGTCTCCGGCAGGAGTTGTCGTTCTGGCCTCTGACTAGATACTCTGCGGGCGAACCCTAGGTTCGCCCGTCTTTATTGGATTTTTCAACGGTAGATACGAGGCGCACAAATAACTATCGGCCATTAAGGATCAACATACC
>JAEWOJ010000140.1 GCA_023399815.1 Pseudomonadota bacterium
TTGCGGGGGAGTCCAAAGGGCATGCCCCATCGCGACTGGCGTCGCTCCTACACCGCTCCTACACCGCTCCTGCGGGTTCTCCTGCATCGATCAGAACGGGTCGCTGCCCGGCCGCACTTCCACGCCCAGCAGCGAGCACAGCGCCAGCATCGCCTCGTCGTCGCGGCTGAGCGCGATCCAGCCGGCGTGGCCGTCGCCGCCGGTATTCCAGTTCCACACGGTGTAGCCATGCTCGCGCAGGCGGTCGTGCGCGGTCGCCATCAGCGTGGGCACGTCGAGGTCCTGCGCGAAATCTTCGTCGTCCAGGTCGCCGCCCCAGTCGATGCGCAGGTTCCAGCGCGCGGCCAGTTCGTCGAGCGCGGCCACGAACGCATCGACGTCCTGCTCCTCCACGTGGAAGCCGGCGCGCCAGTCGATGGCGTCCTTCAGGTCCCACAGCCACTGCTCGTCGCCGCTGTCGTCCTCGGCGCCGGCGCGCGCCTCGCGCCAGGCGTCGAACTGCTGCAGCGCCGCCTCCTCGTCGCCGGGGTTGATCAGCCACAGCAGGTTCCACACCCGCGCCGGATGGTCGTCCTCGTCGAAGGTCGGCAGCAACTCGTCGGAATCCTCGTAGTCGGCACTGTTGTCGGGCATGGCGGCTCTCCACTGCGTGATGCCGCGCATTCTGCCGCCGCTCGCACGGCAGCGGAAGCGGCACCGGTTATCCTTGTGCCCATGAAGAGGGCCACGGTGGCCGTCAACGAACACAGACATGAGCGATACCCCTCCCGACCGCCTGGCAGTCAACCCCACCAGCCCGTTCCACGACCCGGGCGCGCTCGAGCGCGGCATCGGCGTGCGCTTCAACGGCATCGAGCGCGACGACGTGGAGGAGTACTCGGTCAGCGAAGGCTGGATCCGGGTGCAGGCCGGCAAGGCCCGCGACCGCCGCGGCAACCCGATGACGCTGAAGATCAACGGTTCGGTCGAGCCGTACTTCCTCGAGAGCAAGTAACGAGTGAAAAGGAACGAGGAACGAGTGAGAGCAGGACTCTGCCTTTGCTGTTCCTCGTTCCTCGTTCCTCTCCACTCGTTCCTCGCTTTCAATCCCGCTGCCGGCTCTCCAGCAAGTCCAGGTTGCGGATCAGCTTGCGCGCGACCTCGTCGGGTATCTGCCCGTGCCGGGTCAGCCGGAACAGTTCCTCGCGCTCGGCGTTGAGCCCGGCCGAACGCAGGCTGCGGTAGGCCTGTTCCATGCGCCGCACCTTCTCCGGGTCCTCGTCCGGGCTCTGGCCCTTTTCCAGGTTGCGCTGGTACAGCAGGCTGACCCGCGCTGCGGCGTCGTTGTAGAGCTGCACGTTGGTCGTCGGCTGGCCTTCGACCAGCTGCTGGCGCGTCTTCTCCACCGCCGCCAGCGCGGCCTTGGACGACAGCTTGCGGGCCAGGTCCTCCACGCGCCGGCTGTCGTCGTCCTTGGGCACTCCCAGCCCCTTGATCAGGCGCGGCAGCAGCAGGCTGGCGCCGATGAGCGAGAGCAGGATCACCGACGCGGCCAGGAAGATCACCAGGTCGCGCGCCGGGAAGGGCTCGCCGCCCGGCACCATCAGCGGCAGGGTCAGCACGCCGGCCAGGGTGATGGCGCCACGCACGCCGGCCACCGACATCGCCGCCACCACCCGCCACGGCGTGTGCGCCGCCGTCCCCTGCTCGCCGCGCCAGCGCGCGCGCAGCAGGTTCCAGCGCAGCGACAGCCACACCCACACCAGCCGCAGCACCACCAGCATGGCGTTGATCGCCAGCACGTAGAGCACCAGCCACCACGGATTGTGGTGGCCGGTGACCGTCATGGTCTGGATGGCGCGCTCGACGATGCCGGGCAGTTGCTCGCCCAGCAGCACGAACATGATGCCGTTGAAGCTGAACTGCACCGTGTTCCACACCGCGGTGCGCTGCACGCGCATGCTGCCGCTGACCCGGCCCGTGAGCTCGACGTAGCTCATGGCGATGCCGGCGGCGACCGCGGCGAGGATGCCGGAGGCGTTGAACTCTTCGGCCAGCAGGTAGGCGGCGAACGGGATCAGCAGGTTGACCAGCAGCGCCGCGCCCGGCTCCTCGCCGAAGCTGCGCCACAGCCAGCGCTGGAAGGTGGACACGCCCAGGGTCACCGCCACGCCGATGGCCAGGCCGGCGAGGGCCACCCACAGGAAGGTCAGCGAGGCCTGCGCCAGCGAGAAGCTGCCGGTCATCACCGCCGCCACCGCGAAGCGGAAGCAGACCAGGCCTGACGCATCGTTGAGCAGCGACTCGCCTTCCAGGATGTGCATCAGCCGCTTGGGAATCGGCACGCGCGAGGCGATGGCGCCCACCGCCACCGGGTCGGTGGGCGAGATGATCGCCGCCAGTGCGAACGCCACCGCCAGCGGCATGGCCGGGATCAGCCAGTGGATCAGCAGGCCGGCGCCGACCACGGTGAACACCACCAGGCCGAAGGCCAGTTCCAGGATCGCCCCCTTGTCGCGGAACAGGCCCTGCTTGGGGATGCGCCAGCCGTCCAGGAACAGCAGCGGCGGCAGGAACAGCAGGAAGAACATGTCCGGCTCGAGCGCGTGGCCGCGCTTGAACACGCCGGCGATCAGCGCTCCCAGGCCGATCTGCACCAGGGGCAGCGGCAGCGAGAAGGGAAGGATCCTCACCAGGTAGCCGCTGGCGACTACCGCCACCAGCATCGCCAGAACGACTTCGATCGTGTGCATGCCTCTCCGCGAAGTCGCCACGCTGGCAGCGACGGTTGAATCAATGCGGAAAAACTACCACAGCCACCCTACGCCGCCGATGGCGGCATCGCGCGGGATTCTCAGGCCGCGCCGTCGAAGCGGTAGATGTCCATCGCCAGGAAGCCCATGTCGATGCCGGCGTCGATGCGCCGTGCGCCGAGCCGGTCCGAGCCGGCCGCTCCCATCGCGAAATACAGCGGCAGCAGGTGTTCGTCGGTGGGATGCGCCTGCGCGGCGAACGGCGCCTGCCGGCGGTAATCCAGCAGCGCCGGCACGTCGTCGGCCGCCAACCTTTGCTCCACCCACTCGATGAAGGGGCGCACGTACGGCGCTTCCCTGCCCTGCGGGTAGTTGCGCCAGTCATGCAGGTTGTGGGTGATGCTGCCCGAACCGACCAGCAGCACGCCGTCCTCGCGCAGCGGCGCCAGCGCGCGGCCCAGCGCCAGCTGGTGGGCCGGTCCCAGCGAGGGCTGGATCGACAGCTGCAGTACCGGAATGTCGGCCTGCGGATAGAGGAACCGCAGCGGCACCCAGGCGCCATGGTCGAGCCCGCGCTGCGGGTCGATCGCCGGCGCCAGGCCGGCCGCGGCCAGCCGCGCCGCCACGTCCTGCGCCAGCTCGGGCGCGCCGGGAGCCGGGTATCGCAACTGGTACAGCGCTTCGGGGAAACCGCCGAAATCATGGATGGTCTCCGGGTGCGCGGCCGCCGACACCGTCGGCCCGCGGGCCAGCCAGTGCGCCGAGGCCATCACGATGGCGCGCGGCCGCGGCAGGGTCGCGGCCAGTTCGGCCAGCCGCACGCCCACCTGGCCCGGCTGCAGCGCCGTCATCGGCGAACCATGGGAGATGTAGAGGGACGGCAGGGTGGACATGACGGCTTCCGGAGAGGATCGATGCCGCTCAGGTTATTGCCGATGGTGGTGGCAACAAATAACCTCGAAGGCAACGTTTTATTGCCGAAGCGGAAACAATGGACACCATCGATGCCATGCGGGTGTTCGTCGCGGTGGTCGAGCGCAACGGCTTCAGCGCCGCCGCCGAGGCGCTGGACCTGTCCACCGCCGCGGTGACCCGACAGATCGCCGCGCTGGAAAAGCGCCTGTCCGCGCGCCTGCTCAACCGCACCACGCGACGGGTCAGCCCGACCAGCATCGGCGCCGCCTACTACCAGCGCTGCGTGCAGCTGCTGGCCGAGTTCGACGCGCTGGAAGCCTCGGTCGGCGCGCAGGCGCTGCAGCCTTCCGGCCGGCTGCGGATCAACGCGCCGGTCAGCTACGGCATCGCCCGGCTGGCGCCGCTGCTGCCCGGCTATGCGGAACGCCATCCGGACGTCGAACTGGACCTGTCGCTGTCCGACCGGCAGGTGGACATGGTCGAGGAAGGCTTCGACCTGGCCATCCGCATCACCCGCCAGCCGGCGCCGTCGCTGATCGCCCGCCGCCTGGCCCAGGCGGAGATCGTGCTGTGCGCGGCGCCGGCCTACCTGGCCCGGCATGGCACCCCGATGCAGCCGGACGATCTGGCGCGGCACCGGTGCCTGGCCTACAGCTACTGGACCGGCGGCGACAGCTGGCAGCTGCAGGGGCAGCAGGGCGAAGCGAGCGTGCCGATCCACGCGCGCATGCGCGCCAACAACGGCGAGGTGCTGCGCGAGGCGGCCATCGCCGGCATGGGCATCATCGCCCAGCCGGATTTCATCGTCGGCCAGGCGCTGGCCGAAGGCCGGCTGGTACCGGTGCTGCCGGACTGGCGCCTGCCGCCGGTCGGCATCCACGCCGTCTATACCAGCCGCAGCCACCTGGCGCCGAAGGTGCGCAGCTTCATCGACTACCTGGTCGAACGGCTCGGCACGGACGGCGCCGGCGCGACCTCACGCTGAGTCGCGCGCCAGGGCCAGCAGCGCCAGCAGTTCGCGCAGCGGCATCGGCCGGCCCAGCAGGTAGCCCTGCACCTGGTCGCAGCCGTGCGCCACCAGCCAGTCGAACTGGCCCTCGGTCTCCACGCCTTCGGCGATCACCACCAGCCCCATGCTGTGGCCCAGCGAGAGCAGCGCGCGGCAGATGGCCGCGTTGCGCGGGTTGCGTTCGACGTCGGCGACGAAGCCGCGGTCGATCTTCAGCGAGTCCAGCGGCAGGTGCTGCAGGTAGGACATGCTGGAAAAACCGGTGCCGAAGTCGTCCAGCGCCACCGCGATACCGCTGGCGCTCAGGCTTTCCAGCACCTGCATGGCCTGGGCGGGATTGCGCATCAGGCTGCTTTCGGTCAGCTCCATCTGCAGCGCGCCCGGCGGCAGCCCGCAGGCCTCGGCGGCGCGGGTGAACTCGCCGACCAGGTCGCTGTTGAACAACTGCACCGCCGAGACGTTGACCGCGATCGGCAGGCCGGCCCAGCCGTTCTCGGCCAGCACGCCGCCGGCGCGCGCGGCGGCGCGGATGACCCAGCGCCCCAGCGCGATGATCTGGCCGGTGTCCTCGCACAGCTGGATGAAGTCCGACGGCGGGATGAAGCTGCCATCGGGCTGCGGCCAGCGCAGCAGCGCCTCCAGCGCCGCCGGTGTGCCATCGGCGGCATGGCGGATCGGCTGGAAGTACAGTTCGAACTCGTCGCGTTCGATGGCCAGGTGGATGCGCCCGGCCAGTTGCAGCCGGTCGGCATGGCGCTGCGCCAGCCCGTGGTCGAAGCGCAGCACCACCACGCCGTTCTCGCGTGCCGCGTGGGCGGCCTGCGCGGCACGGCCGAGCACCAGGTCGGCCGCGCCGCCATCGTCCGGGCAGCTGGCCACGCCGATGCGCGGCTCCAGCTGATGGAAGGAATCGCGCCCGCGCACCGGCTCGGACACGGCATCGCGCAGCGCTTCCAGCACCTGCTGCGGATCGTGCCCGCCGGTGACCGCCAGCACGAAGTCCTCCGCCGGCTGGTAGGCCAGCAGGCCATAGCGCATGCCCAGCGTCGCCAGCCGCGCGACCATCGCCTGCAGCACTTCCTCGCCGGCCTCGCGGCCCAGCGTATCGGTCACCATCTGCAGGCCGCGCAGCTGCGTGTGGATGACGGTGTAGCCGGCGCCGCCGCCGTCCAGCCGCTCGGCCAGCGCCTCGACCGTCAACAGCCCGGTGCCCGGATGATGGCTGGCGCGCCAGGCCAGGTCGCGCTCGTAGGCCAGGCGCTGGCTGACGTCCTCGGCCAGCGCCAGGCATGCCGCCCGGCCGTCGAATTCCAGCCAGGCCATGTGCGCCAGCACCTCGAACAGGCGGCCGTCGCGCCGCCGGTGCATGCGCACGCGCGGCGCCGGCACCTGGCCCGAGAGGGCTTCCTGCACGGTGCGCAGGATCTCCTCGCGGCCGTCCTGCGGACGGATGTCGAGGATGGTCATGGCGAGGAATTCCTCGCGGCTGTAGCCGTACTGGTCGATCGCCGCCTGGTTCACCTCGAGGAACTGCAGCGTCTCCACGTCGAAGATCCAGAACGGCGCCGGATTGCGGTCGAACACCAGCCGGAACTGGTGCTCGGCCTGCTGCACGCGGGCTTCGCTGCGTACCCGCTCGGTGATGTCGGTGACCGCGCCGGCCATGCACGGCTGCGGCCCCAGTTCGTGCACGCGCTCGCCGCGCGCCGACAGCCAGCGCAGCGTGCCGTCGCCCAGCACCAGGCGGAACAGCGCGTTCACCGGCCGCCCCGCTTCCAGTCCCTGGACGACCTGCGCGCGCAGCCAGACGCGGTCCTCCTCGTGCACGTGCGCGTAGAACTCCTCCAGGCTGGCCTGCCGCGTGGGCAGCGCGAACATGCGCCGGGTCAGTGCCGACCAGCGCAGCATCCCGCCGTCGCGGTCGATCGACCAGGTGCCCACCTTGCCGACCTGGTGGGCCAGCGCCAGTTCGGCCGCGCCGGCACGCAGTTCGTCGGCCAGCCGCGTCTGCCGCATCGCGCTGCGGCGCGCGTTGTTGAACAGGTAGGCGAACCCGCACAGGTACAGCAGATAGATCCCGGCGGCCACGTATAGATAGGTGCGCCAGGGCGCCATGATCTCGTCGTAGGACAGGCCGGCGAACAGGACCAGCGGGTAGTCGCGCGGCGCGCTTACCGCGACGATGCGGCGCACGCCGTCCAGCGGGCTGTCGGCTGTGCCCAGCGCCTGCACCTGGTCCGAGGGCGGCGGCAGGTGCATCGGCCTCGGCAGCGGGCGCGCCAGCGCCGACGGATCCAGGCTGTGCGCCAGCAGCTGGCCGTAGCGGCTGCCGATCGAGGCCACGCCCATCCGCCCGGTATCCAGGCCGCTGACCACCCGCTGGAACACCGCCAGGCGCACCCGCGCCAGCAGCCACTGGCCCGACTGCACCGGCACCGCCACCAGCAGCACCCGGCCGCCGTCGGGCGTCGCTTCCAGCGGGCCGACGTACAGTTCGCCGGTCATCACCCGGTTCTGCGGCACCGCCCATCGCGGCAGTTCCGGATCGCCCTGGCCCTCGGACAGGGCCCGCCCGGCATCGTCCACCAGGGTGATCGCGGCCAGGTCGGTATTGCGCTCGAGCGTGCCGCGGATGCTGGCCGCCAACAGCGCCGGCGCCTGCTCCGGCACCACCCGGTAGTACTCGCGTCCGTCGCGGGCCGTGCCGCGCAGCGCGCGCTCCATCGTGGTCAGTTCGGCGCGGAGCAGGCGGTCGCTGCCGGTGGCCAGGGCCATGCTCTGCCGCTGCGCCGCCTGCAGGCGGCTGTTCCGGTCGTTCCACAGCATGATCGCCAGCGTCGCCAACAGCAGCAGGGCGATCACGATCCCGAACGCGGCGATCGGGCGCAGCGGTTGGCTCATGCTCCGGGGCAACGGAGTCCGTCCTGCGTCAGCGATGGGTCTGCATGCATGGTCTCGTTCATCGTCGGTCCGCCGCGCAGCGGGAAGCGACACGCATGCAACGCCTCTCCCTTTCCCCCACGGAGACGCTGTCGCGATGTCTGTTTCACAGGATGCAGCACAACCCCCCTCGTCGGGAAGACTTGCACACCGGAATCGGCAACCCGCCGGCCGGGGCATGGGACTAGACTGCGCATCCCATCCCAGATTCCGGAATCCATCATGGCCCTGCGACGTTCGATCCTTGCACTTGCCCTGGGCAGCGCGCTCTCGCTGAGCGGCTGCGGCGGCGACAAGGCCTCCGCCACGACGGACGCCCCGGCCACGCCCGCGACCGGGGTGGCCGCCAAGGCGCAGCTGGGCAGCTTCGGCTTCGACGTCTCCGGCATGGACCGCAACGTGGCCGCCGGCGACAACTTCTTCGACTTCGCCAACGGCCAGTGGGTGCAGCGCACCGAGATTCCGGCCGACCGTTCCAGCTTCGGCAGCTTCAACGTCATCTACGAGAAGACCCTGGCCGACACCCGCGCGATCATGGAGGAAGCCGGCAAGGCCAGCGACGGCGAGGCGCGCAAGATCGGCGACTACTACGCCGCGTTCATGGACGAAGCCGGCATCGAGGCGCGTGGCGCCGCACCGGTGCAGTCGCAGCTGCAGGCCATCGCCGACATCGCCGACAGGCAGGCGCTGGCCGGGGCACTGGGCGCCAGCCTGCGCGCCGACGTGGACCTGCTCAACGCCACCAACTTCTATACGCCGCACCTGTTCGGCGTCTGGGTGTCGGTGGACCTGCTGCAGCCGGACCGCAACGTGCCGTACCTGGTGCAGGGCGGCCTGGGCATGCCCGACCGCGACTTCTACCTGGAAGGCGGCCGCATGGCCGAGCTGCGCAAGGCCTACGAAGGCTACGTCGCGAAACTGCTGGAGCTGTCCGGCGCCAGCGACGCCGCGGCCAAGGCCGCGCGCATCGTCGCGCTGGAGACGAAGATCGCCCGCGCGCACGCCACCCAGGAGGAAACCAACGACGTCGAGAAGGGCGCCAACGCCTGGAAGCAGGCCGACCTCGCGGCCGAGGCGCCGGGCATCGACTGGGCGGCGTTCCTCGACGCGGCCGGGCTGTCGGCGCAGCAGGACTTCATCGTCTGGCAGCCGAAGGCCGTGGCCGGGCTGTCGAAGCTGGTGGCCGGCGAGCCGCTGGACGTGTGGAAGGACTATCTCGCCTTCCACGCGCTGGACGAGGCCGCGCCCTACCTGCCCAAGGCCTTCGCCGACGCACACTTCGCTTTCCACGGCACCGCGATGAGCGGCACCCCGCAGCAGAGCGAGCGCTGGAAGCGCGCCGTCAACGAGACCAACAACGCCATCGGCGAAGCGGTCGGCAAGATCTACGTCGAGCGCCACTTCGACGCCGCCACCAAGGCGCGCGCCGACGAGATGGCGAAGAACATCATCGCCGCCTTCGCCAGGCGCATCGACGCGCTGGAATGGATGTCGCCGGAGACCAAGGCGCACGCCAAGGCCAAGGTCGCCGGGCTGAAGGTGGACATGGGCTACCCGGCCACGTGGCGCGACTACGCCGCGCTGGAGGTGCAGCGCGACGACGCGCTGGGCAACGCGCAGCGCGCGGCGCTGTTCGAGTACCGGCGCAACGTCGCCAAGCTCGGCCAGCCGGTGGACCACAGCGAATGGGCGATGCTGCCGCAGACCATCAACGCGATGAACGTGCCGCTGGAGAACCGCCTGGTGTTCCCGGCCGCGATCCTGCAGGCGCCGTTCTTCGACGGCGCCGCCGACGATGCGGTCAACTACGGCGCCATCGGGGCGGTGATCGGCCACGAGATCAGCCACGGCTTCGACAACGCCGGCGCGCTGTTCGACGAGACCGGCCGGCTGCACAACTGGTGGACGGCCGAGGACCTGAAGCGGTTCAACGCCGCCGGCGACGCGCTGGCCGCGCAGTTCGGCAGCTACGCGCCGTTCCCGGGCGTGCACGTCAACGGCCGCCTGACCCTGGGCGAGAACATCGCCGACGTGGCCGGCCTGGCGACCGCGCACGACGCCTACCTGATGGCGCAGCAGGGCAGGCCGGCGCAGGACCTGGACGGCTTCACCCCGGACCAGCGCTTCTTCCTCGGCTTCGCCCAGGCCTGGCGCAGCAAGATGCGCGAGCAGGCACTGCGCAATTCGCTGCTGACCAACGTGCACGCGCCGGGCCAGTTCCGCGCGCTGACCGTGCGCAACCTCGACGCGTGGTACCCGGCCTTCGAGGTCAAGGAAGGCCAGGCGCTGTACCTGGCGCCGGACAAGCGGGTCAAGGTCTGGTAACGGACGGGAATGTTGTCTGGAACGGGCGCCGAGGCGCCCGTTTCCTTTTGGGGGTTCAGGCCGAAGGCGTTACCCCTCCCCGGCCCTCCCCTTCGCTGCGCGAAAGGGAGGGAGCAAAACCACCCCCTCCCTTTCGCGCAGCGAAGGGGAGGGTTGGGGAGGGGTCGCTCCTCACCCCAGGTCCGGCCATCCCAGCAGGATTCCCGGGTCCCGCCCCACCCGCCGGCAGGCGCGCGTGGCGATGCCGTCGCCGAGCGCGACGCGGAACAGCGGCGCCGCGCCGCGCAGCATGTGGGCGGCCACGTGCGCGCGCAGGCGCTGGCCGCGGCTGCGGCCGATCAGCCGCTGCGCCCATTCCGGCAGCAGCGCCGCGCCCGCGGCCAGGAACAGGTCGCGCGACACGCCCGGCAGCGGCACCGGCAGGCGCACGGCTTCGAGCACGTCCAGCACCTCGCGCGAACGCGCGTCCATGCGCAGCTGCGACTGCTGCGCGGCGAAGTAGTCGCGCACCTGCGCCTCGCTGGCCGGCACCTCGCGCGCGCCCAGCGCTTCAGCCACGCGCCGGTATTCGGCGTAGTACCGGTCGGCGATGCCTTCCGGTACGTCGCGGCAGTAGCGGCGGCAGCCTTCGAGGAAGCCATGGGCCTCGGTGACGTGCACCCAGGTGAGCAGTTCCGGATCGTCGGCGGCATAGGCGTGGCCGTCGGGCAGCGTGCCCACGACCCGCGCATGGATGCGCCGCACCCGTTCGACCAGCGTCTCCACCTCCGCCGCCGGCGCGTAGCTGGTGCCGGCGACGAAGCTGGTGGTGCGGCGCAGGCGCCCGACCAGGTCCCCGCGGAAATTGGAGTGGTCGTAGACGCCGGCCAGCGCGCGCGGGTGCAGCAGTTGCAGCATCAGCGCGCACAGGCCGCCGGCGAGCATGCCCGGGAATTCGGAATGGATGCGCCAGGTCACGCTGTCCGGGCCGAACCAGCCCGGATCGCCCAGTGGCGCGTCGTAGGCGATGCCGCTCTGGTCGCGCGGAAAGGCATCGAGCACCCAGCGCCGGATCTGGGCGGTGGCGGCAGCGGAAACGGGCCTGGACGGGAACGGCATGGCGGCCATCGTAATGGAGCGCCCGCGCACGCCACCTGCGACGGCACCGGGGGGCGTCCCGCCCTGACCACGATGGTGTGGAGATGCGAGCCGCGGCCACACCATGTGCAGATGCAGCATGGAGGCGCATTTTCGATTTCCGATTCCGCCACTTGCGCGATGACGCGGCGCAAAAAACACGATGCCGCCGCCGGGCCCATCCGCGCGCGGCCGTCATTTCTTCGCGCCGCCCCCATTGCCAAGCCGCATGAAAGTGCTAGAACTGGAAGCGCCAGATCGTTCCACGCCGTATCCGTCGCTCGTTCCAGTCAGTATCTGCAAGGAGCTCCACATGATCGCGTTGTTCAAGGGTTTGGGGTTGTTGCTGCAAGACAATGAGCTGTACAGCAGTCCGTTCGAGAAGCAGGTCGAGCACTGGAAGCACCTGAGCGACCAGCAGATACGCGAGGAAGTGGCGGTGCTGGCCAAGGCCAAGTGCCAGTGGCTGATGGCCTCGATCGTGCTCTGGCAGGCGTCCTCACTGCTGATCCTGGGGCTGATCACCAACTACCTGTGGCGCGACGATTTCCACATCACGTTCACCCGCGTGGTGGTCGTGATCGGTTCGTGGGTGTCGATCCTGTTCGTGATCTGGTTCATGGCCAACATGTTCGACCGCACCGCCGGCTTCGAGCGCTGGATGAAGGCCTTCAACAGCCGCGCGCGCATCAGTTCCGACGCCGACAGCGTGGAGACCGTGGCCGACGCGCTGGAAATGGCCCAGCACTATCCGGAAGTGCTGGACTACAAGCAGGCGGTGGCGTCCCGGCGCGAACTGCGCCATGAGGACATCCGCATCATGCGCGAGCTCGGCCGCATGCGGCAGCACTCGGAGCTGGTCGGCAGGCTCAACCACATCGGCGACGACGGGCTGCGTCTGCAACCGGCGTTCTAAGAGGGCATCGGGCCCCTCTCCCTCGGGGTGAGAGGGGCATGCCTGCGAACCACCGGTTCGCGGCCCCACGAACGCCCTTGTGCCCGCGCAAGGACCGGGGCGCGGAGTGGGGGTTGGGGTGAGGTACGGGGCCGCGTGCACCGTGCTCATTCAAGCAACGGCGCCCCGATTGTTCTCCATCCGGGCGCGTGGCGACGTGTTCATCATCGCGATTACCCGCGACTCTTGCGGCGCTCCCTCATCCGCCCCTTCGGGGCACCTGCATTCGGCACATCCATGTGCCTCACCCTTCGGGCGGCTTCGCCGTGCAGCCCGGCAGTCCTGCCGGGCTGTCTCCCGCAGGGAGAAGGACGATCTCAGTCGCGGCGCTGCGCTTGATGGGCCCGCACCTGCTGGCCGAAGCCGACCGGCAGTCCCTCCACCTCGCGTACGCGGCCGACCGCCACGCTGAAGTCGTCCAGCGTCTGCCGCCGGCACAGTTCGCCGGCTGCCTCGTCCTGGCAGTGCTCGCGATAGAGCCGGTAGAAACAGTTGCCGCTCTCGCTCTGCAGGCACTGGAAGCGGGCCTGGCCAGCGGACACCGTGGTGCGGCTGAGCACGGCCTGCTCGCCGCTGACGCGGACGATCGACGTCTGCCCCTGCGGTTCGCGGTAGCCCAGCATCGCCAATAGGCTGCCGAGCACGAAAGTCAGGTACTGCATGGCACTCCCTCCTTGTACGGCCGCGGCCAGGACCTACATGCCGCGGAACAGGCTCATGAACGGTTGGCTGACCAGCAGCGTCTCGCTGCGGTTCTTCAGGCGCAGCACGCCGCGCCCGCTGTCGTCGCGGCTCACCGCCGCCACCGCCTTCATGTTGACGATGGTGGAGCGGTGCACCTGGCGGAAGCACTGCGGGTCCAGCGCCGCGGCCAGTTCGCGCAGCGGGCTGCGCAGCAGCAGCTCCTCGTCGGCGGTGACCACCGCGGTGTATTTGCTGTCGGCGCGGAAATACAGCACGTCCTCCAACATCACCAGCCGCGTCTCGCGGCCGTTGCTGGCGGTGATCCAGGCCAGCGGCGGCGCAGCGGTCTTCCCGGCCGGCCGCCGCGCCAGCTGTTCCAACAGCTGGTCCAGCAGGTGCCGGTCCGGCGTGCCGGCCTGCAGCCGCGCGAGCAGGCGCTGGCGCGTGGCCAGCAGGCGCTCGTCGGCCACCGGCTTGAGCAGGTAATCCACCGCGCCGCGCTCGAAGGCGTCGATCGCGTACTGGTCGTAGGCGGTGATGAACACCACCTGGGTCTGCGGGCTGAGCGTCTCCAGCGCGCGGGCCACGTCGATGCCGGTGACGCCGGGCATGCGGATGTCGAGGAAGGCCAGGTCCGGCTTGTGCGTTTCCAGCGCTTCCAGCGCGGCGGCGCCGTCCTCGCACTCGGCGACGATGCGCAGCTCCGGCCACAGTCGCTGCAGCTGCGCGGCCAGCGCCTGGCGCAGCAGCGGCTCGTCCTCGGCGATCAGGGCATCAAGGTGCATGGGGCGGCTCCGGCATGGGCGGAACGGCCGGCGGCGCGACGCTCCTGCGCGGCAGGGTGAGAGTCGCGGCGGCGCCGCTGGGGAAATTGGAGACCAGGGCGAAGGCCGTATCCGCCCCGCAGGTCAGGCGCAGGCGTTCGCGCAGATTCTTCAGGCCGATGCCGGTGCCGCTGCTGGTACCGCCGAAGCCCTGGCCGTCGTCGGCCACGGTAAGGTTGACCCGGCCGTCGGATTCGCGCGCCAGCAGCCAGATCGTGCCGCCGCCGGGCTTGGGTTCCAGCCCGTGCTTGATCGCGTTCTCCACCAAGGTCTGCAGGGCCATCGACGGCAGCGCGACGTCGTGCAGGGATTCGGGCACGTCGATCTGCACCGCCAGCCGCGCGCCCATGCGGATGCGCAGGATTTCCAGGTAGGCCTGCACCCGCTCCAGTTCCTGCCCGAGCGTGGACACCGACTGATCGATGCCCGGCAGCGAGCTGCGCAGGTACTGAATCAGGTGGCCGAGCATGCGTTCGGCGCGCTCGGGATCGGTGCGGGTCAGCACCTGCGCGTTGGCCAGCGTGTTGTAGAGGAAGTGCGGCTCGACCTGCGCGTGCAGCAGGTTCAGGCGCGCCACGCTCAGTTCCTTCTCGGCCTCGGTGCGCGCGGCCGACTCGCGCTCGTCGCGGCGCTGCTCGGCCACGCGGCGGCTCATCGCGCGGCTGACCGCCTCGGCGTTCTCGCGGTTGCTGCCCTCGTCGGCCAGCAGCAGGTCCACCCACGCGCCGGCATCGGGTTCGAACAGCAGGGCGACGCTGCTGGTGCCCTGGCCCGGCGTGACCGTCGCCAGCACCCGATCGTGCTTGACCGCCAGCCACGCCAGCGGGTTCCAGCGCGACGGCGGTGCGCTGCGGGAATCGGCGCGCGCGATCCGGGCCCGCACCTGCAGGCTGCCGGGCGAGCTTTCGATGTCCATGACCCGCGGCAAGCCGGCGACGACCGATTCGACCAGCGCGAAGGCCTGCCCGGCATCGAGCGGCAGTTCGATCCGGCGCTGCTGGCGGCTGGACAGGCTGTCGTGGTCCAGGCGCCCGGCCACCAGCTTGACCCGGCGCAGGTGGCTGGCGGTGTTTATCACCGCCAGCGCCAGCAGGCCGACCACCAGCAGCACGAACACCGCGCCCGGACCGCCGAACAGGTTCGACCAGAGCACGCCGAGCAGGACCAGCGCCAGCACCCAGGCGACGAGGATGCGGAGGCAGAACCACAGGCTGGCGATCATGGACGTATTTCCCGCTGGACAGTGGTGGCGAGCATAGGCGCTGGGCCGCGACGTACAAGCGGCATGCGACGAAGGCGGGAAATCGGGGGATGAAGCGGCCAGAAGGTACCGGCGGGCCGCTTTCGGATCCCGCTCCAGTGCGGCTGGGCGCGGCGGAGCCCCGTGTGGCTGGCAAGCCTGGGAATCGGAGACCGGGATGAATCGGGGATATCCCTCTCTAATTCTCGACCGGCGGCAGGTGACGGAGGGCGCTCCGCCACGGCGGCCATCGGGTCCTGCAAGGATGCGGCCGCTACCCGCGCCCCGGCCCTTGCGCCAGCGCAAGGGCGTTCGTGGGGCAGCGAACCGGTGGTTCGCGAACATGCCCCTCTCCCCAGGTGGAAGAGGGGCTTTCGGGGTCCGGCTTATCTGCGCTCGTCGGCGCTGGCGTCGCGGGTGGCGCGGAACGGCTCGTCGGCGCTCCAGTTCGGCCAGGCGCGGGAGTTGGCCAGCTGCTCGCCCAGCGTGTAGACCACTTCCAGGTCGCGCGCGGCGCCGGCGAAGGTCCAGTCCGGCTGCCACTCGTCGCCCTGCTGGTGGTAGCGCTTGGCGGTGTAGTCGTCGGATGCCTTCCTGCCGGCCGCCACGCCGCCGTCGATCCAGTCCTGGCCGGCGGAGTACGACAGCGCCGGCACGCCGCGCTTGGCGAAGGAGAAGTGGTCGGAGCGGAAGAACAGGCCGGCTTCCGGCTTGGGATCGGGCGTGTAGCGGATGTCCCAGCCCTTGGCCACGTCCTTGAGCTGGTCCAGCAGCTCGAAGCGGGCCGCGCCGTAGGTGCCGAAATCGCGCGACGGCCCGAACGGCGCCATGCCGTCCATGTTGATCACCGCCACGGTCTTGCCCAGCGGGTACAGCGGATGGCTGGCGTAGTACTCCGAACCGAGCAGGCCCTTCTCCTCGGCGGTGACCGCCAGGAACACCACCGAGCGCTGCGGCCGCGGCGCCTTGGCGAAGCCGCGGGCCAGTTCCAGCAGCGAGGCGGTGCCGCTGGCGTTGTCCAGCGCACCGTTGAAGATGCGGTCGCCGCGCGCGTCCGGCTCGCCGACGCCGATGTGGTCCCAGTGCGCGGAGTAGATGATGGTCTCGTCCGGATGGCTGCTGCCTTCCAGCCGCGCAACCACATTATGCGAGGTGATGACCTCGGTCTTGACCGCGTAGTCGGCCGAGAAGGTTTCACCCTTCAGCTCCACCGGCTGGAAGTCGCGCGACTGCGCCTGCTTCTTCAATGCCTCGAAATCCAGCCCGGCGCGCTTGAACAGGTCCACCGCCAGGTCGCGCTGGATCCAGCCTTCCAGCGGCGGGTGCGCCGCGGCCGGGTCCTCGCGCACCACGTCGAACATGGTGTTGGTGTTGGAACCGGCCACCGTCGCCCAGCCGTAGGAGGCCGGCGCGGTTTCGTGCACGATCAGCACGCCGGCCACGCCCTGGCGCGCGCCTTCCTCGTACTTGTAGGTCCAGCGGCCGTAGTAGGTCATGCCCTTGCCGTCGAAATCGCCGACGCCGGTCTCGAAGTCCGGGTCGTTGATCAGCATCACCGCGATCTTGCCCTTCAGGTCCACGCCCTTGAAGTCGTCCCAGTCGCGCTCCGGCGCCTTGACGCCGTAGCCGACGAACACCAGCGGCGCGTCCTTGATGTCCACCTGGGACTGGCCGTTCATGGCCGCACGCACGGCGATTTCCTGGCCCTGCGTCAGCGTTTTTCCGGACAGCGACAACCGCGGCTTGCCGACGATGTCGCCCTTGAGCAGCGGCACCGCCTGGGTCCACAGGCGCTGGCCATTCTCCAGGTCGCCGCCGGGCTGCAGGCCGGCATCGGCGAACTGCCCGCTCAGGTAGGCGATGGTCTTCTCCTCGCCGGCGGTGGCCGGCGAACGGCCTTCGTAGGCATCGGAGGCCAGTTCCTTCACGTCGGCGGAAATCCGCGCGCCATCGAACTTCGGCGGCGCGGCCAGCAGCGCCGAGGACACCGACATCGCCAGCAGGCTGATCACGATTCGCTTCACATCCATCTCCAAGGGTCGGACAACCGCAGGAGTGTAGCCATCCCCATGGCCGGACGGGCAGTGCCGGAGAGCATGGGCAACGGCCCGCATCGGCAAAGCCGGCCGTGGTGCGACGTATTGCCCGCGTCCGCCGTGTACCTACAGTTTCGCCGCGCGCGCCAGCAGGACACTGCGCTCGCGGGCATTGCCGCTCAACGCGGCGGCGCGCTCGAACGCATCGCGCGCTTCGCCGAGGCGGCCGAGCTGCTCCAGCAGGTCGCCGTGCACGGCCTGCAGCGGCGCGTAGTCGTCCAGCCGGCCGTTTTCCTGCAACGCTTCCAGCAGCGGCCAGGCGGCCTGCGGCCCCTGCGCGCGGGCCACCGCGACGGTGCGGTTCAGTTCGACCACCGGCGACGGCATGACCGCCGCCAACCGCGCATACAGCTGCGCGATGTGCGGCCAGTCGGTCTGCGCGGCGCGGCGCGCCCGCGCATGGCAACCGGCGATGGCCGCCTGCAGCACGTAGGCATCTTCCTCGCCGCCGAGCGCCAGCGCCTTTTCCAGCGCGGCCTGGCCGCGGCCGATCTGCAGCCAGTCCCAGCGGCCGCGATCCTGGTCCATCAGCAGCACCGCGGCGCCCTCCGCATCGGTGCGCGCGTTCATCCGCGAGGCCTGCAGTTCCATCAGTGCCAGCAGCCCCAGCACCGGTGCCGAAACGGGCATGAGCCCGGCCAGCACGCGCCCGAGGCGCAGGGCTTCCCCGCACAGCGCCGGGCGCATCCAGTCCTCGCCGTGGCTGGCGGCGTAGCCTTCGTTGAAGACCAGGTAGACCACTTCCAGCACCGAGCGCAGGCGCTGCGGCAGCGCCTTGCGCCGCGGCACCTCGAACGGCACGCGGCGCTCGGCCAAGGTGCGTTTGGCGCGCACGATGCGCTGGGCGATGGTCGGTTCCGGCAGCAGGAACGCGCGCGCGATCTCCGCCGTGCTCAGCCCGCACAGCAGGCGCAGGGTGAGCGCCACCCGTGCGTCGGCCGGCAGCGCAGGATGGCAGGCGACGAACAGCAGGCGCAGCAGGTCGTCGCCGATGTCGTCTTCCATTTCGCGTTCGTGGTCGCGCACCACGCTCCCCCGATGGTCCGGCTCCTGCGCCATCGCCTCGTGCTTTCCGGCACGCAGGCGGCGCTGGCGCAGCACGTCGATCGCCCGGCGCTGCGCCGTGGTCATCAGCCACGCGGCGGGATTGTCGGGCACGCCATGCGACGGCCAGTGTTCCAGCGCGGCGACCAGAGCGTCCTGGGCCAGTTCCTCGGCGCTGTCCAGGTCGCCCAGCATGCGCGCCAGCCGCGCGATCAGGCGCGGCGACTCCATGCGCCACACCGTGTCGAGCCTGCGCTGGAGTTCGCGGGGTTCCATCAGCCCGCGATCACACCATCGCGCCGTGGCGCGCGCAAGCACGCGCGCCGCCACGGTCTGCGCCACGTCCGCGCTGCGCCGCGGTGTCGGGCCTGCCGTCCGTCAAAGATCGACGAAGGCCTTGAACCCGCCCCAGAACATGCGCTTGCCGTCGAACGGCACGGTCCTGGCATCCATGCCGGCCAGGCGCGGGTCGGCCATGGCCTTGGCGTTGACCCGGTCGCGGTGCGCGCGCGAGCGGTAAACGATGTAGGCGAAGATCACCACTTCGTCCGGCTTGAGCTTGACTGCCTGCGGGAACGATGTGTGCTTGCCCGGCTTGACGTCGTCGGCCACCGCTTCCAGGTAGGCCAGCGCGCCATGCTCCTTCCACACCTTGCCGCCCAGGCGGGCCATGCGCCGGTACTCGGCCAGCCGCGCCTGCGGCACCGGCAGTACGAAACCATCCACGTAACTCATCGTTGTCTCCTCCGTGCAAGGAACAGGGAGGCGACCGCGCCTGGACGCGACCGCCGGCGGATCAGCCCGGTTCGCCGTCCATGTGCGCGATCTCCCACAGGTGTCCATCCAGGTCCTGGAAGCCGCGCTGGTACATGAAGCCGTAGTCGCGTGCCGGCATCGGTTCGCTGGCGCCGGCGGCCAGCGCCTTGTCGACCAGCGCATCGACCGCCGCGCGACTGGCCGCCGACAGGCAGGTGATGACTTCGGTGTGGCTGCGCGCGTCGCACAGCGGGTTGGGCGTGAAGCCCTTGAAGAACGGCTCCACCAGCAGCATCACGAAGATGCTCTCGCTGATGACCATGCAGGCCGCGTCCTGGTTGGTGAACTGCGGATTGAAGGTGTAGCCGAGCACGGCGAAGAACGTCTTGGACGCCTCCAGGTCGCGCACCGGCAGGTTGACGAAGATCATCTGCGGCGTGGCCATCGTCATTGCCCACCGTCCATCGGCTTCATGCAGTTGACCATCCACGGCTTGCCGTAACGGTCCACCAGCATGCCCCAGCGCCTGGCCCAGAACGTCTCGGCCAACGGCATCTGCACCTGGCCGCCCTCGGCCAGCGCCGCGAACACGCGCTCGGCTTCCTCGATGCTGTCCACGTCGACGTTGATGGTGGTCGCGCACGGCCCTTCCGCCTGCGGGCCATCAGCGGCCATCAGGGTCGCGCCGCCGGCCTCGACCTGGCAGTGCGCCACCTGGTCGGGCGTGGGGTTGGAGTCGCCGCAGCCCTCGCCGTCCATGTCGGAACCGGGCGGCATGTCGCCGTATTTCATTTCCGATGCCACCTTGCCGCCCAGCGCACTGGCGTAGAACGCCATCGCTTCGTGGGTGTTGCCGTTGAAGCCCAGGAAGGGAATCAGTTTCATCGTGCGTCTCCTCGTCGTCGGATCAGTCGATGCGGTCGATGCGGTCGCGCAGACGTTGCTCCTGCGCGCGCAATTCGGGGGTGAAGGCTTCGCCGAAATCCTCGGCCTCGAAGACCGGGCGGATCTCCACCTCCACCGGCGCGGCGCCGTCGGCATCGAACGGCGCGCGCGTGAGCCATTCCACCGCCTCGTCCATGGAGCGCACCTGCCACAGCCAGAAGCCGGCGATGAGCTCCTTCGTCCCGGCGAACGGTCCGTCGACGACCCGGCGCTGCGCACCGTCGAAACGCATCCGCGCGCCGCGCCTGCTCGGATGCAGGCCCTCGCCGGCCAGCATGATGCCGGCCTCCACCAACCGCTCGTTGTAGGCGCCCATCGCCGCCAGTTCGGCCTGGGTCGGCATGACGCCGGCTTCGCTGTCGGCCGTCGCCTTCACGATCACCATCACTTTCATCGCGCCTTCCCGGTTGCGGACCGGATGATCCGCTTCACACCCGCTACGACGAACCAGTGCCGCCGGGATCGACAACGCCGTCGGTCATTTTCATGAACGCGTTAACGGTTGCCGCGCAGCCGGCTCCCTGCGCCATCATGGCGGCTCACTCCGACCGGCGCCGTCCATGAAGAAATTCCTGCTGCTGATCTACATCGACCCGGAGCTGCTGCAGTCGCTGCCGCCGCATGAGTACGACGCGCAGATGCGCGCATGCCTGCTCCACGCCGACGCCCTGCAGACGCAGGGCACCCTGCTGATGTCGCAGAAACTGCAGCCCCCGGCCACTGCCCGGACCCTGCGCACGCGCGGCGGCCAGTCGCGCGTCATCGACGGCCCGTTCGCCGAAACCCGCGAGATCCTGGCCGGCTTCAACCTGATCGAGGCCGCCGATGCGGAAGAGGCCATGCGCATCGCCCACCAGTTCCCGTGGGCGGCCTACGGCAGCATCGAGGTGCGCGAGGTGGAGGACCTGCAGGCCGAGCGGGTACGGCTGGGCGCCTGATCGCCCACGTCCGGCACGCGAACGGTCAGGACACCACGATCCGCAGCTCCCGGCGCTCGCCCGCCTCGTTCCCGCTGTAGTCCCTGGCGGTGATCCGGATCACATATTCCCCGGCTGGCAGCTCCGACGGCTGCAACGCGCCGGTCGCCAACCGTCCATCGCGCACGGTGTTGGTGAGGACGTAGCGGAACCGCGTCACCGCACTGCCGTGGACAGTGATGCCGCTGTCTTCGGCGTAGGCCGCCTTCACCGCTTCGGGCTGCGGCGGCATGCGGTTGAACTCGATGTTCATCCGCGGCTGTTCGTAGCCGGGCAGCGGCCGGCCCCGGGCATCGAGGATCTGGTAGCCCAGCGCGTACAGGCCGAGGCGGCGGCGCGGCAGGTTGTCGTCCACCTGGTCCCAGGCCTCGACCACCAGTTGCAGCCCACCGGCGTCGCGCGGCACCAGCAGGCGGCCGTCCCGGCGTTCGCCGAGGCGTCGGCCGGTGGCGTCGAGCAGGGCGATGTCGTCGATCCGCGGCGGCACGTGGTCGGCATAGTGGGCGAACCCCAGCCGCACGGCGTTGCGCTCGTAGCCGGAGGGGCCGACCGCCAGGTGCACGTGGGCCTGGCTGTTGATGCTGCCCAGCGCGTCGCCGGGCTGGAAGCGGGTGCCGCGGCGCACGCGCACGCGCTCCAGCTGCCCGGCCTCGTCGTACACCAGCTGGAAGCGCTTCGGGTCGAGCGGCCGCCCGGCCGCATCCCGGCCCACCTTCATGTGGATGTAGTCCAGGGTATCCAGCGACAGGCCCTCAGCCTGCCCGCCCGGGCTCCAGGTCGCCACCGGGCTGCCGACCTTGGCGGCGGCAATGGCCAGCACCGTCTGCCCGACGTCGCCGCGTATGTCGAAGCCGCCGTGCAGGTGGTGCCGGCTCTCGCCGCTGAAGTTGCCGCGCACCTCGCCCAGCGTGCCGACCACCTCGTGCCAGCCCCGCTGCGGCGCCAGCGGCCAGCGACCTTCGTTGCGCGGCAGCGGATTGTCCATCGACGGCCCGACCGGCGCTTCCATCGCCGCCATCCCGTCGACCTGCGGCCGCAGGCGATGGATGCGATAGGCGTCGGCATCGCCGAGCAGCAGGCTGCCGTCCGGCGCCAGCGCTATGCCCGCCGGGCGCGCGAAACGCTGCGCGTCGCCGGCCACGGCCACCACATGGCCCGTGGGCGACACCTGCACCACGCGGCCGCTGCTCCGCTCGCCGACGTAGGCGACGCCGTCGTGGGTGAGCGCCAGCGTCATCGGTCCCCACAGCCGCTGCTCGCCTTCCGGTCCGCCGATCCGGGTCGCGACCCGGCCCGACGCGGTGACGGTGCGCAGGGCATCGTTGCGCAGGTCCGCCACCCACAGCGTGCCGTCGGCATCGAGCGCGAGGTCGGTCGGCGTATCGAAGCGCGCCTGGCTGCCCTGCCCGTCCGCCCAACCGGGCCGGTCGCCGCCGGCCAGCGTCCAGACCCGGCCAGCGGGCTCGATCACGCGGATGCGGTCGTTCCAGGTATCGGCCACGTAGACGCGCCCGTCCTCCCCCACCGCCACGCCCATCGGTCCGTCGAAGCGCGCCTGCCGGCCGACGCCGTCGGCGAAGCCGGCCACGCCATCGCCGGCCAGGGTGGTCACCTCGCCAAGTGGCGTGACCTTGCGGATCGCATGGTTGCCGGTGTCGGCGACGTACAGGTTGCCGTGCCGGTCCAGCGCCAGGCCGGAGGGCGTATTGAATTCGGCGGCCTCGCCACGGCCGTCGGCGAACCCCTCGCGGCCGCCGGCGAGCACGTGGAATTCGCCGTCCAGCCAGCGGTACAGGAGGCGGTTGTTGTCGCCCGCGTCGGCCACGTAGAGCGTGCCGCCGGTGTCCATCGCCACGCCCCAGGGATCGCTGAAGCGGCTTTGCTCGCCCGGACCAATGGCGTCGCCTTCGATGCCATCGCCGGCCAGCGGATCGACCTGCGCGCGCCAGCCCAGCGGCGTCGCGGCCGGAGCGGCCGCCTGCGGGGCCCTGGGCGTCCACAGGTAGCTGGCCGCCAGCGCGCCTGCCGTCAGCACCGCCACGACCACCACCCAATGCCTGCGTTCCATGTACGTCCCACCGGTTGCGGACCCGGCACCATAGACGCTCGCCGGCCCGTGCGGAACCACCCGGTCCGCCATCCCTCCCTTCCTCACGGAAGCTCCGCACGACCCCGCGGCTGCATCGGCAAGACGGCGCGATCCGTCTGCAACCGGTGCATGGCGCGGCGATCATGCTGCCAGCATCCGGCTGGGGCGCTGACCGTCGCCCTGCGTGCCCGGCCTGGGCGCCATCCGCCATGACACCGGAAGCGGGTCGAGACATTGTCGCCAGCGTGGTGCCCATCCTGCGGCACCGGGGTGGGCCGCCCGGACGAGCAGTGCCAGATGGCCGGGAGTGGCGGGCCCGCCTCAGCCGCAGGTCTTCATCCGTCGCTCGGCCTCCCACAGCGCGCGACGCGCCAGGTCATAGGCGCTGTCGGCCGCGGACGGCAGCGTGTGCTCGGCCTCGACCGGATCGGCGCCATGGCCGTAGCGGTATTCCAGCCGCTCCAGGGCATCGAGATGCTGCAGCGCGGTGGCAAGCCAACGGCCGCGCGCCTCGCTGCCGCAGCGCGGGTACCGCTGTTCCAGCTCGCCGATGGCGGTGCGGATGCGGCGGCTGGCGGTGCCATCGAGGCCGGGCAGCGGCTCGTGGCGGATCGGCGCGGCCTTGTAGGCATCGCCGGTCGCCTCGCTGCCCAGGTCGGACGAGCGCTCGTGCAGTGCGGGGTTGAACGCCACGTCCGGCGGACGCCGCGCTTCGGCCGCCTGGATGTCCTCGCCATAGAGCCAGCGCTGCACGCGCGATTGCTTCGTCCCTGCGCGCTGCTTCGAGAACAGCCCGGCGGTGGCGCGCTCGCCCACGCCCGCCGCCAGTTCGTCGCGATGCTCGAACACCCGCTCGTCCTTTCCGCGGATGCGCTCGTCGCCCGCGACGCCATCGGGCAGGTCGACGCCACCATCGGCGGCGTACAGGCGGCGCGACCATTCGGCGGAAGAAGCAGGAGGCGTGGACGCGACCGGCGCGGCGGGTCGAACGCCGGCGGAGGAAGACGCGGGAGACGGCAGGACCGGCATCGCCTCCCGGACCGCCGCCGGGAGCGGCGGCGGGGGTGGTGCCGCGCCTGGTTCGCGCGGCAGCCAGCGGACCTGCAGGCGCTGTTGCCGGTGCTCCGGGACGATTTCGGGCACCTGCCACAGCACGCGTCCGACGAGGCAGAGGACCGCCGCGGTCGCCAGCCCGGCGCCGATGCGATGTGACAGGGGTTCACCGACGCGGGATTCGTGCATGCATCTCCATCGCAGACCTGCACGCGCGCAGGGAACCCCGCGGTGCACCGTGGCAACTACAGACCGGAAGCGGAGCGACGAGTTCCATGGCCCCCGCCGCCGCGCAGGGACACCGGGTTACGATGGCCGCCCCTTCCGGCACCGATGCTCCCACACGGGCACTCCCACGGCATGACCCATTACTCCGGCCCCCTGCTCACACGTCCACTGCTCGACGCGATGCTCGACGCGCACCGCGGCGGCAGGCCGGCCTGGACCGGCTCGCTCGACCTGGGGCGCGGCAGCGACGAGGTGCTCCTGGAAGCGGGCCACTGGCAATGGCGCGGCAGCGACTATCCCTGGCCCGAGCGCTTGAAGGACCGCACCGTCTACTACTGGGACGGCGAGGACTTCGCTCCCGCCTCGCGCTTCGGCAGCGGCCTGTACAAGCTGGTGCCGACCGAATGGGGCGCGCCGACCTTCGAGATCGATGGCATCAAGATGCTGCCGACCGCGCGCACCTGCCCGTTCGAGGATGCGCGGCGCAAGGTGGCGCTGGTCGCGCCGCGCGGCAAGCACGTGCTGGATACCTGCGGCGGCATGGGCTATTTCGCCGCCTGCTGCCTGGAGGCCGGCGCGGCGTCGGTGCGTTCGTTCGAGAAGAGCCCGGAAGTGCTGTGGCTGCGCACGCTCAACCCCTGGTCGCCGGACCCGGATGCGGAGACGGCGGGCGGACGCCTGACGCTCACGCACGGCGACATCTCCGTGGCCGTCGCGGACATCGCCGATGCCTCGGTCGATGCCGTGCTGCACGATCCGCCGCGCTTCGGCATCGCCGGCGAACTGTACTCGCAGGCGTTCTACGACCACCTGGCGCGCGTGCTGCGCAGGGGCGGCCAGCTGTTCCACTACACCGGCACGCCGAACCGGCTGACCAGCGGCCGCGACGTTCCGCGCGAGGTCGCCGCCCGCCTCGGCAAGGCCGGCTTCCGCACGCGCCCGGAGCTGGACGGCGTGTTCGCGGTCCGCGCCTGACCCAGCGCCGCCGAGTGCGCCTCAGGCGCCGCGCTCGGCGATCTCGCGCTGGAACACCACCCGCTCGGGACGATGCAGGGCGAAGCCCTGCGCGCTGTCCACGCCGAGTTCGCGCAGCACGTCCAGGGTGGCGAGATCGTCCACCCACTCGGCCACCACGTTGGCGCCGCGCTGGTGGCCGATGCGGGTGACGGCATCGATGATGGTCCGGCTCATCGGGTCGCGCCCCAGGTCGCGCACGAAGCTGCCGTCGATCTTGATGACGTCCACCGGCAGGTTCTTCAGATAGCCGAAGGACGCCATGCCGGCGCCGAAATCGTCCAGCGCGATGCGGCAGCCGGCGGCACGCAGGCGATCGATCACCCGCACCACGCGCAGCATGTCGCGCACCGCCACGGTCTCGGTGATCTCCAGGCACAGGCGCGACGGCGGCACGCCATGGCGGGCGATGGTGTCGAGGATGAAGTCGGCCAGCCCTTCGTCCTCCAGGCTGGCGCCGGACAGATTGATGGCGCAACTCCGCAGGTCATCCCCGCAGGGATGCAACTGCGCGAAATGGGCCAGCGCTGTGCGGATCACCCAGCGGTCCACCGCCGGCATCAGGCCATAGCGCTCGGCCGCGACCAGGAACACGCCCGGCGCGATCACGCTGCCGTCCTCGCCGCGCATGCGCAGCAGCAGCTCCACGCGCGTGGCCGGCGCCGCATCCGTCGCCAGCGGCACGATCTCCTGGTAGTAGAGCAGCAGGCGCTCCTGCTCCAGCGCCTGGCGCAGGCGGCTGGCCCATTCCATCTCGCCCATGCGCCGGGTGGCATCGGCATCGTCGCGGTACACGCACACGCGGTTGCGGCCGTCCTCCTTGGCCTGGTAGCAGGCGCTGTCGGCCCAGGCCAACAGGTCCTTGAGCGTGCAGCCCGCACGGTCGACCAGCACCAGGCCGATGCTGGCGCTGACCATGTAGCTGCGCCCCAGCCAGCAGAACGTCGAACGCTCGATGCAGGCGCGTATCTGCTCGGCCAGCAGGTCGGCCTGGGCCTTGTCCACGCCGAACGCCAGCAGGCCGAACTCGTCGCCACCCAGCCGCGCCAGCAGGTCGCCATCGCGGATGTGGCGCCCCATCGCCTGCGCCAGCTGCACCAGCAGCTGGTCGCCGGCCATGTGGCCGGAGAGATCGTTGATCAGCTTGAACTGGTCCAGGTCGATGTACAGCAGCGCGAACGGCGGTGCGTCGGCATCGGCCGCACGGTCGAGCAGGGCCTGCCGCAGGCGGCGCTCGAACTCGCGGCGGTTGCACAGCCCGGTGAGCTCGTCGTGCGCCGCCTGGTAGCGCAGCTGCTCGGTCATCTCGCGCTGGGCGCTGGTGTCGTTGGCGACCAGGAGCAGGTGCGGCACCTGGTCCATGTCCAGGGCGGCGAGCGAGGCGTTCACCCACAGCACGCCGTCGGCGCCATGCACCACGCACGCCTCCTGGCTGCTCCAGGTGCCGGTGCCCATGGCGGCGGCGACCGCCTTCCTCGCCAGCACCGGATCGGCGAACAGGGCTTCCAGCGATTCGCCGGCCACGCTTCCCAGCTGTGTCCTGGCGGCCTGGTTGGCGTAGGTGATGCGGCCGTCGCGGCCATCGGCCACCAGTACCAGCGCCGGCAGCATTTCGTTCAGCGCCTGGAAGCGCGCCTCGCTCTCGCCGAAGCGCGCGCTCATCCGGCGCCCCAGTTCGACCGCCCGCCGGTGCATGGTCGCCTGCGACCAAAGGAACAGCGCCAGCAGCACGCTGATCGAGCTGCCGCCGGCGAGGATCAACCGCAGCTGCCCCCATGCCCGCAACTGGGTACGCGGCCACAGGCGCAGTTCCCATATGCGGCCGCCGAATTCCATCCGCCGCACCTGGAGCCGGGAAGTGTCGGCCGGCATCGGCGCGCTCGCGAATATCTGCGCATGCGCGGGCAACGCGCCGAGGTCGCGGACGTCCACTTCCATGTAGTCGAGGATCCGCCCGTGCAGGGCCTGGCGCACCATCGGTTCCAGGCGGACGCTGACCGCCAGCGCGCCGAGCTCGCGCGCGCGCCGTTCGTCCACCGTCGTCGGCATGGCGCCCGGCGCGTAGGCCGGCAGCCGCACCGTGATGCCCATGTCGCCGCCATTGCCCATGCCGCGGAACTGCAGCAGCGGAAACGGCGCCGACATGGCCGGCGTGTCCGCATCCCGCGCCCGCCGCAACGCCTCCATGTTCTCCGGTTGCCGGGCGATGTCGAACCCGCGCAGCACTTCGTTGCCGCGCAGCGGGGCGATGTATTCATAGCGGTAGGACGCCTCGCCATTCTGCCCGGCATCGGCGTACCGCTGGGCGAACGCGATCAGCACGTAGCCGTGGATCCATTCCTGCGAGCGCAGATTGCGCTGGAAGCCGTCAAAGGTGCCCTGGCCCAGCGGTTCGCCGCTTGCCAGCAGCACGGTCTGCATCGCCCGCAACCCCAGCGCGGCGCCCGCCAGCGGCTCGCGCAGGCGCGCAGGCGCCGCATCGGCCAACGAACGCTGCAGGCCGTCCACCCGGCTCTGCTCCCCCTTCCACTCGCGCAGCGCCATCCATGCGGTCAGCGACAGCCCGATCAGCAATACCGCCAGCGCCCAGAGCGGAGACGTGAACATGTACCTCGGCGCGGTGCCGTTGCCACGGCCCGGCATTGGCGCAGCCGGTTCATCCCCCATGCGCATGCCTCCAGCCGCCGCTCTCCTGGTCCCAGGCGGCTCCCGCATGCAAAACCGACGCAATCCTCCGTCCCGCCATCGATGCCGCCCCCATTCGTACGATCACCGGAACTATCGGAACGCCGCGGACTTCCCTGAAGTCCGCCTCCGATCAGTGAACACTACCGCATGAGCGCGCTTCGCACCCGTACCGGGCGACGCACGATCTGGAGCCTACAGGGAATGTCGCCGGCATGGGCGATACAAGCGGGGGTGCGCAGCGACGGAAGCGTCCCCGCGCCATCGGTCCGGATGGTGGGCCCACCAGCCATACAACTGAGAAAAAAACAGCTGTTTTTATAGAGTTTTCGTAAACAACTGATTTCACGTTACCCCCATCGATACCCCCAAGCGCCTTTTTTCAGCCTCTGCAGGGCCGCCATCACGCTCACCCGCATGGACGGCGGAAGCAGTGGGAAACCATGAGCACCGTGGAGACTGGAAGAGACGCCCGCAAAGTATCCGAACACCATGGGGCGCAAACACGCCGCGCTTCCGACCATTTGACGGGTGCTGGAAACCGCCAGTGGCGCAGGGATTCGCAGGGGCCACTATCCGGCGGTACCTGGACGGCGCCGCCTGCTGTGGTGCGGCTGGACCGCTCCTGCGGGCCGCTGCAGGGGTGCGGAAAAAGCGGGGGGTTAAGCCCGCAGGAGTGGCGGGGCGACTACTGCGCGCCGCCGGAGCTGTCAGGCGATCTACCGGCGCCCTCAGCGCTTCGCTATGGCTCGCGCATTGAACTCGCCCACCTAACCAGCGGGCTGAGCACCGCAGCCGTTGTGTGCACGCAGGGGCACTCTGACGCGACGAAGAGGTCGGCCCTTACTTCGGCCGGATGCGACAGCCAAGCAAAAGCACTCCCATGCAATATGGATTTTGTACTTGGCTATGAATTGCCTTGTTGAAACGCCAATTCTGTAACGCTTGGCAGTGCATGCGCATCGCATCACCGGCGCCACCTTCCGTTTTCGATGTAACGCGTGTAACAGCTGTAACGCCACAACAAACTCCAATTAAAACACCATGTTACGAATGGCGCCTCCGTTACACAGGAGCACCTGCAGCTTGTAACAGGTGTAACGCATTGGGCATCCCGCCATGGCGATCGTGCCCGCCGTGTTGTCAGGAACGAGGGCCATTTCTGCACCAGCTGCGCCCCCGCGACGTTCTCCGATGAGTCCACTTCCTGACAGATTGCTGAGCGGGGCCAGGTCACTACTTGCTGCCCTCACGCACACCGGCCAGATACGAAAACGCCCCGCTGCAGGCAGGGCGCTTGTCTTGAAATATGCTGATAAGGGGTGTGTACCGGGCCTCTGACACCTAAGCTAGAGCAAAGCCCAGAACATTGGGGTGCTATGCGTCATGGCAACATTTTTCGTCAATCTAATGCGTTGGCCACGTCGACTGCTGTGGTGGCTACTGCGTGTGCGGCTCGCGCTTTTTTGCGCAGCGGTAGTGATTCTGGCATTGGTCGCCTCTTTGGCCCACTTCCAAAGCGAACCAAGCATCAGGATTTCCGGCATGTTGCTACAGCTGCTTGGCATATCTGCCGCAGCTGTAGGCATCCGCGATACTCGCAGAATGTTTGGCAAGCCAAGCTTTCTACAGCTGGCGCGCAACTGGCTTCAATCGGTTCCTGGCATCAAGACCAAAGTAGTTGCGGTCAACCTCAGCCCCGCAAATATGTCTTTCTCGGCAACAGCTAAAGCACACCCCTGGCACGGAGCGGGACAGGAGCCAACGATTGAGTCCAGACTTTCAGCCGCTGAGTCGAACTTGTTGGAGCTATATAACCGCGCCAGTGCTGCCGAATCTGTCTTTGATAACCACGTGAGAGCAGCTAAGCAAAGCTTGCAGGAAGAAAAAAATGCACGAACAGAAGAGGATCGGCAGCTGCATCTGAAAATTCAGGCAGCCTCGACTGACGGCCTGCATCTCGCTGCAGTTGGCGCTGTGTGGCTGGCGTCTGGCGTCATCATGAGCTCGATACCGAACGAGCTACTTTGTCTTGTCGCATAAAACATAGGAACCTAAACAAGCCCATGCCGCTTCGCGACACGGCTCTGTTCAAGCACTACCGGCGTCCACGGCCAGCAGGAGGTCGCTGGACGCCGGCGATCAGATCGATGGATGCTGATCACGTTCTATTGCACGATAACAATCAAGTCAGCTGCGTTATGAGTCCAGTTCCTTCAGCTCCCCAGCAATGAACCGCTTGACCAGTGCCCTCTTTGCTTGACTATGCACCAACTGCATATCCACATCTGAAAGATCGATTGCCATGGCGTCACTTTCAGCGGCCGCCGGCTCCAGCATCCGCAGCTCTTTTTCCAGCAGCCACATGAACTGGCTGCGAGCCTCATCTTCACCTTTACCTGAAAGGCCGCCCCATTCACGGGTGTTCGCTGGTGCACCCGCTTCTCCAGCGTAAAGCGCCTTGGTGTTCAACTCCATGGCACGCCGTATTGCCATACCGTGCTCGGCAACAATTTCCGACAACGCCGCCCGCGCCGCTTCTGCTGCTGCAGTAGCTCGGCAGGAAATGCAGGCCCCCGCCATTTCGGCAAGCTCCAGGTTCCGGTCCGCCAAGAGTGGCTGCATCTCGCGGATGATCTCCCGGTACTCTTCCTGCAGGGTGTAAGCCGAACGCTCGGCAGCACGCAGGCGCTGGCCTTCCTTGCTGAGGGTGCCGTCACCATCACGCAGCAGGCCGCGCCACTTCGCGCGGGCCTCGTCGGCCTCCACCTGTGCCGCCTGCATGGCCTTTTCCATCGTCTGCACCCTGCTCTTGCAGGCATGCAACGCCTCACGTGCATGGTTCATCCGCTGCACGGCCTCCCGGAACTTTGCCATTGCCGGCGTAGGGTTTTCAGCTTGTTCTTCCATCCTGTTTTCCTTGTGGTCAGTGGCCGTGGATTGGCCGTGAATCGAACACGTACACCCGCACCGATCCCATACCGGGCACGCGGATGACGTGGGAGTTTTTGCCGTCGCCGGTTTGCTTCAACCAACCGGCATCAGCCAATGCAGCCGCAGCGCGGCGTGCATCGAAACCGCTGCATATCTCGCGCCGGAACGCCTCGGGAAGTACCAGGTACTCGACGACGCCAAGGCCATCACTGCGGCGGAATCCGGCCCGGTCGCGGATCGGCACGCGCCCATCGGGGGCGTGCATTTCTTCCAGTCGGCTTTGCCCGTGGGCCTCGAAGAACGAACGCACCTGGGCAAGCAACGCGGCGGTATCGGCGCTGCCTGCGCCACCGCGCTGGTACAACCACGCCTTGAAGCATTCCGCAGCGCCCGCCGTCGCCTGCCCTTTCGCCCATCCCGTCAACCGGTGTTTGCAACCACTGGCCAACTCGCCGGCGTAGGCGGCAATAGCAAAGCGGTCTGCAACACGCCGCACCTCGCCCACGGCATCCATCGGCACATGCTGGTGGTGGAATTCATCCACGGCCTTGCGCAGCGCCACCGTGAGCTTCTGGCTATCGCCTGCCGTCAGGTAGTCCAGCCACAGCGGCCAGGCCGCTCCATGCACGCGGGCGGTGGCGTCCTTCAGCAATGCGGACAGTCCGGCGCCATCGGCGGCGTCATGCAGCACTTCGAAAATGCCGAACCCACCTTCCACGTCGGCAGGCACATCGGCCAAGCGCACCGATTGCCCCGCCCGTACCTGCTTGCCGGCTTCGGCCATGTGCTGTGCCAGGCCGATTTCACCCGCCGAAAGGATCAACGTGCGCCAACGGGCCGAGGCCCGCGCATCACCCGCCCGGTTGGCGCGGCTTTTGCCGTTGCCGTTCGCCAGCAGGTACGCCGCATCACCGGCTTGTCGTGGATCTATCTGCGCCAGCTCGTCCAGGATCAGCGTGGCATCGTTGTGCAACACCGCCACGCCCTCCAGCCCATTGGCGGTGCTGCGCCATTCGCGTGCATATTCCGGCGGCCCCACGACGCTAGCCGCCACCCGCAGGGCGGTGCTCTTGCCGCTGCTGCTGCCGCCCACGAAATGGAAGCCACCGCCCGTGGCGCCGGTAAAGCCCAACAACGGCCCGGCGAACATGGCCGACACCGCCAGCAGCAACCGGGAATTGCCCACGCAGCGCGCTGCCACCTGCGCCTTCCACTCTTCCAGCGTGCCGGCCTGGGCGTAGTGGTGCATCACGCCGCCGCTGTGCTGGTAGACGATCAGTTCATCGCCCGCGCCAAAGCTCTGCCCGGTGGGCAACACGTAACGCGCGGCATGCCAGCCCGGGGCGGACACGCACCGCGCCCGCGCATCGGTACGCTCCTGAATCACGTAGCTCAGCAGGCGTTGCGCGGTATTGCGGCTGGCCGACATTTCCACGCCACCGGCCGCCAGCTGCCGCAGGAATTCGCGCGCATCGCCCACCAGCAGTTCAGCCGGCGCCGCCCACTGGTGCTGCTTGCCATCGGCATCACTCCAGGTCAGCAGGCGCCCCCATTCCTCGCTGTTATGGTTGCGGGTCTTGGCCTCCACCCGCAGCGGCGAGCACACGAATTGCGGCTCCTGCAGCTGGCCTTCCTCGTTGACGCCCACGAAGTACACGCCGGAATTTTTCAGCAGGTAGTGCGGGTGCAACGCCTTTTCGCTGCTTTCGCTTTCAATCACCACGGCGCCATCGCGCTCTGCGATCGCCGCCTGCACGGCCGCCCGCACTCGGCCTTTCCCGGCCCGTTTGGTGGCATCGTTGAAGTCCACGGATTTCACGGAACCGGCCATCACCTGCTGCCCTCCGCACGGTCGGACAAGCGACCATCATCACGCGGCGGCATCACCACGCTGCCGCCCACACGGGCAGCAGCACGTTGCGCGGCTTCAAGACCGGGGTTACGTCCGATGCGCGCAGCGGTGCCGGCATCGTCATCGGCGCAGATGACCAGGTGAACCCCTGGGTAGTGCTGGCGCAGCGCCGCCGCCACCGGCTCCAGATTGCCGGCATCGAACGCCACCGCCACCGGGTAGCCGGTCGCCTCGTGGATGCTGGCCGCCGTGGCATAGCCTTCGGCAATACACAGCACCTCGGCAGGCGCCGGGCCGATCAGGTGAAACAGCCCCTGCTTGCGGCCACCGGACAGGAACCGCTTGTTTCCCTCCGCGTCGATGCGCTGCAGGCTCCACAGCCGCGCCTGTCGATCACACAACGGCACCAACAGCTGCCCGCCCTCTTGGCGGATGCCATGCACGCCTACTTCCTTCGCCTGCAAATAGGCGTGGGATGCGTCGGCCATCGGCGCAGCACTGAACTGGCGCAGTGCCTCGCCCCGTGCCTGCATGTACTGGGCGGCTCGCAGCTGCCGCTGTTCGGCCTGATAGCGGCGGATATCCTCCTCCAGCTTGGCGCGCTCGGCCTCGCTTAAACCCAGTGTCGCGCCACTGCGCCAATGATGCTTTTCGCCCGTTTTCCAGTTGCCGAATACCGCCCACGGCGCATCACCGTCGTGGAAGACATACCAGCCGCTGCGCTGCTGCGCCTTGTCACCATCTACGCGCACCCGCTGCAGTGAGCCACGGGTGTCCACCTGTGGAATAGCCAGGCCTGCAGCGCGGGCCGCCTCGCTGAACTCCTGCACCGCATCCCGCATGGTGCGATGCAACTGCATCACACCCGCCCTGGGTGCATGGCTGTTTGAAAATGCACGTACCATCAGACCTCCGGCCTTTCTCGCTGCGCCGGGGCATACCGCCAGGCTTGAATCGCCGTTATGGCCGCATCGTTTTTCTTGCGGGCAAACTGCATCGATTCGACGGCGGAGACTTCAGCCGCGGTCAGCTGGCCGAGGTGGGCCTTGCGATAGCGCGCCGCATCCAGTGCGAAGACAATGGCGGCGTTGCTTGCAGCAATCGCTGCATAAGCACTGCCCGCCATCTGCTCGGCCTCGGCAAGGGCAGCGGTATCCTGCTCAGGACTACCGTGGCGCTGCCCGGCACCAACATCCTGCAGCTGCAGGTGCAATGCCGCCTCAAGTTGCTCCAGTGTTTGCGCAGGCGTCACCGCCCGCATGCGCGCCTGCACCCGATGCAGCAGCTGGGCCAGCAACGCGCTTTCCTGCTTCAGTGGTTCCAGCAGCATGCGCTGCCCTTTCGCTTCCAGCGGGTGCCCGGCCATCCAGGCTTCGGCCTGCTTGCCGAATGCCACCAGGTTGTCGATCAGCCGGGCGCTCAGCGCGGCCATGTCAGCGGCGTTGTGCTCTATCGTCTGGTTCTGCTCCTCGGTGAAGAAATGCGCGAGGGTGAAGTTCAAATCTGAGGGCAAAGTGGTGCCCGTATCGCGGTTGCGGTTCATGTGGTGCTTCCATCTGTAGCGCCAGTGGAATGGGTGGCCGCACCGGTGCTGGCGACACCGGGGGGCGGTTGCATGGCTCTCTCTCCAAAGCGCGGTGTTACCCGCTGCCGTGTTGGCGCACGGCGGTGGGCCTTGGGTCTCCAGTGCCAGCACAAGTGCACCGGTTTCAACGTGGCGGTGTACTCGGCAGCGCCGCATCACCCCCTGTTATTCGGCATCCTCCGCATGCACGCGACTGACAACGGCCGAGGCCAGCACTGCGGCCAGGTCACGTGCCACGTAGTCGGCAACGACGGCGGTTGCGCCTTCGCTCAATGCCACGCGTGCCATCGCGTTGGCGTCCAGCGCGGCCAGCAGCTCCAGGGCCTTGGCTGCGCGCTCCAGGCAGGTGTGCGCATCCTCGGTGATGACGTAGCAGATGCCCGGTTCCAGGGCGGGGAGGTCGATCTTCATGCCCGAACCTCCCGGCGCACGGCCTGCGCGCGGCGCCGGCGGCGCTGCGGGATCTGGCCCACGGTCAGAGCGGTATGGGTGGCCGCCGGCGGGCGGGACTGCCACAAGTGATGCAGCAGGGCACCACCGGCTGTCGGCGCGATCAGCAAAAGGGCGAGCGTGGCGATCATTGCGCACCCTCCTGTGGCAAATGCAACTGGGCCCAGTCGGCGTGGCCGCCTTGGTGGTTCCACAGCAGCGGCGGCGTGGTGGCCAGGAACCGGCGGATGATCTCGCGGCCAATGGCCTCGGCCACTTGACCGGCGGCGTGGTCATCGATCGGGGCCGGGTTGGCCTGCGCCACATGCCACAGCGCGGCCAGGTGGCCGTCGGTGAAGCCCGCCAGCGCGTGTGTGTCCACCGGGATGATGATGTCGGTCTTCATGCCTGCACCTCGCCGGCTTGCGCCACCAGCGCCAGCAGGTGGCCGACGCTCATCTGCTCCAGGCTGCGGCCATCGCGCTCGATCGCATCGACCAGGCGGAACAGCGCCAGCATCGGCAACTGGTAGATGCACAACAGCCGCTGTGCGGCGCTGAACAGGTCATGGGTGGCCGCATCGTCATTGCCGGCGGCAAGCGGGAAGGCTGCCGCACGGGCAGCAGGTAGCGTATGGCTACGCATATCAACGTCTCCTGTAGCTGAGTTTTGAACTCGCGGAGACGTTTCTACGCGCCGCCACGAGAGTGCCGGGAGGGTAGAAACCGAGCTACAGATCGGCGGGCAGCTTTCCCCTTGCGGGTGTTGTATGACTGCCGCCCTCCCGACGCATAAAACGTCGGCGCACACAGATTGCAGGCGCAAAAAAACCGCAATGCTGACGGGTGCGGGTACCGCTGTAGCCTCGGAGTTTCTACGCTCCTTGCGGCGCACTGTGCCCACGGTACAGGTGGGTGTCAAGCGTGGCAGGCATCCTTGGCGGCCACGTCCAGGCTGGGCGCCTTTGCACGGCGGCAGCGTGTCCATTATAGTGGACACATGGCCGTGATCCATACCACCGAAGAATTCGACGCATGGTTCAACGCTCTGCGGGATCAGCAGGCCAAGGCCCGCATCGCTGTCCGCGTTAGCCGATTGTCGCAGGGCAATCCCGGCCAGCATCGCAATCTGGAAAACGGCGTGGCGGAAATGAAGATTGATCACGGCCCGGGCTACCGGGTGTATTTCGTCACGCGCGCCGGGGTGACTTACATCCTGCTCTGCGGTGGCGATAAAGCCAGCCAGAAGCGGGATGTTGCCACCGCCTACGCGCTGGCCGAACAGCTGTAGCAACACGGCCTGACAGGGCCGCTCATCTAGGGAGAAAGGCGGATGAACGCCAAGATCAAAACCCGCGCATGGGACACGGCGGAGCACCTGCGCAGTGAAGAAGAAATCCGCCTCTACATCGAGGCCGCGCAAGAGGAAGCCCCCGACGATGCCGCGTTCATGGCCGTCGTGCTCGGTGACGTTGCGCGCGCGCGCAACATGACCGAACTGGCCCGAGAAACCGGCATTGCCCGCGAGACGCTTTACAAGGTCACGCGCGGCGAAGGCAACCCCACGCTGGACACCATCAGCAAGCTGGCCAAGGCGCTGGGCTTCCGCCTGACGCTGGAACCACTTGCCAAACCGGTGAAGAAAGCCAGGACAGTGAAGATTGCAAAAAAGAGGGCCGGCAAGGCGCCCGCACCGGCGCGCCACGCAGCGGCCTGAGTGCATACCGACGCTTAAGCACGGCCACACGCGGCCAACGTAGCCGGACGCAGGAAACGGCATGAAGGGCGCGGATGCTGCAGACAGCCTCATGCCGTCTCGCTCTCAGGCGCTGCGGCATCGGCCGTGCCCTGCTGTTTCCGGGCTTTCAGGCGTGCGCTTTCCCGCATAGCCTCGGCAAATGTCGAAACCTTCAGTTCAACACCGGCACGCGGTATCGCGCTGGGCGACAGCGTGCGGTCGATGCTGGACATGACCACGAACGTGTGACCGCACACTACATTGCGACACGCCATGTGCGATTCCCGAATCATCGGCGTCAGCACATTGCTAGAGCGCACCAGTGCCGGGGTATCGCAGTGCGGGCATGCCATGAATGTGCGAGCGGGGCGAGACGACATGCTCAGCAGTCCGTCAGCTGCGCATCATCGGATGCCGACGAAAGCGCGCCAGGCATGCCACCAGCGGAAACTTCTGCCGCGCTGTGAGCTCGCACCATCTGGGCACTGCGCTCGATGCTGAACAACGCCTCCCCGCTGCCGTTGCCACGGCGGACAAAGTTCAGTGATGCATTGGGATTCACCACGGCGGTTTTCAGGTGCTCTGCGAGAAAGCCGGCCTCTTCCTTGGTCAGGCTGAAGCGCTGACCTGCGATGGTGACGCTAACGAATTCGGACATGATCAGTTCCTGCGATGAGCGGAGATTTGTTCGGCGATCCACGCATCGATCTCCGATGCCAGCCAGACCACCACGCGGGTTGAAAGAAGGGGGATGGGTTCCGGGAACTGGCCGGCCTTGATGAGGCGGTAGATGTGCGCCCGCGAGATTCCGGTGACGCGCTCGACCTCGGGCCGGCGCATGAATCGCTCACGGCCCTCACCGGCGGGGCTGGCCCGTGCGGATGGCTGGGCAGAGCCAGAGGAAGGGCATTTGGACGGGACAGCAACCATGCGCGGCTAGCTCGAAACGGCTTGAAAGGGAAGCGGCAAAGGTTCTTGCAGCTGACGTAACAAGCTTGGACATCGGGCAGGGCCGTCGCCAGCGGCGCGACTTGTGGAACGGCCTCCCACAAGACGGTATCGCAGGCAGTATCATTTCAAGCATGGCAGCCGGATTGATGCCGCCGCATTCCAGCCTCCGAAAAAGTCAAAATGATGAGTGAACCTGCCCGCAATCCGCTAACGCCGCCTTGGCCCTTCGAGGCCTACGCCCATATCGTCAGTCCAGACCCCGGTCGACCAGGCCAGTACCAGGTAGTCATGCCCGACCTGCCCGAGTTCTGGGCTTCCGGCCACTCTCAGGCCGACGCCCTAGCAAACGCAAAGGCGAGTTTTCCGGGCTATATCCGGCGATGGGTACACATTTCACACCGCAAGGTGTCCCCACCGAGATTCACGCCCGCGCCTCCGCGAACACATGGAGCAGCATCAGGCAAATTCGTCATCCGCATGGGAGTCACGCTGCACAGCGAATTGCGCCAGCAGGCCACCTTCGATGGCATTACCATGAACGCCCTGGTTGCCCAGCTTCTCGCCGTCAATCTGCGGCCTGACGCTCAACCGCCGCCACTTCATCCCTCGCCAAAATCACGCAAAGGCCGCTCTCCACAGGAAACGGATAAAGCCACAAAGGAGTTCATGGCACGCGTCCCCCCCAAGCTGCATGGGGAAGTGACCGTTCAGGCGTACAGACAGGGCGTTTCAATGAACATGTGGGTCACGACCGCGCTGGCCACGCAATTAGCGATGAGGAAGGCAGCGCGCCGACCAGCTATCAGTTAGCAGCACCCTGCTCCGGGCGCTCAGTCGTACTTGGCGAGCATCTCGCGGATTTCAGCGTTGGCAGATTCCCGCCGGGCCTTGCGCTCCCGCAGCATCTGCTTGAACGCATCACCATCGCCCACTTCCGGGACACCCTGTGGGTACTGCGCCATGGGCTCGGATGCACAGCGGCACGTCACTAGGGCCCGCAAGCTGGACACCACGGACCAGGACAGCGCCATCAGGAACAAAGCCGCCCCAGTCGCCAGCAGCAGCGGCCACGCATAGGCCAACAGCAACGCGCTGCCCACGACCAAGGCAGCGATTGCGAACACGGAGAGGAGCGCTTTCATGGGGCAAGGCTATCACCCCGCATTGGCCGGTTGTAATCGTCCCCGCGCGGCTCTGTGAAGCCCGCAGCGGCTCGCCACCCGTTACACCTGTTACACGGGCTTCCGGACAATTTGTAACAACTGAAGGCAATGTAACATTTTGATTTAAATGAACTTAATAGGGGCGTTACAGCCGTTACAGGTGTTACACGCAAAAAAGCATGCGCAAAACAGAAAGCGGGAAACGGAAGAGGCCGCGTTACGCAAATCGCGTTACTTCACTGTCCTTCATCGCCACCAACTTGCAGTACCGGCACCGTGGCTTTCAGGGTGTCCAGATAGTCCGCCCATGCCTGCATCATCCGCTGCCGTTCTGGCAGATATTCGGCCAAGTTGTAGATCGCACGCACGCCGCTTTCCTTGTGCGCCAGCTGGCGCTCGATTGCATCGGCGGACCAGCCCTGTTCGTTGAGCAAGGTGGATGCCATATGCCGGAAGCCGTGGCCGACGATTTCGTCCTTGCCATAGCCCAGCCGGCGCAGCGCCGCATTGATCGTGTTGTCGCTCAGTGGCCGCAGTGAGGTGCGCACGCTGGGGAACAGGTACAGGCCATCACCGGTGAACGGCCGCAGCTCTTCCAGCACGGCCAGTGCCTGCCGCGACAACGGCACGACGTGGCCCGGTTGCCGGGCGTCCTGCTTTGCGGTGGTTTTCATCTTCAGCCGCACCGGCGGAATGCACCACTGTGCGTTGTCAATATCGATTTCCGCCCACTCCGCACCACGCAGCTCGCCCGGCCGGACGAATACCAGCGGCGTGAGCTGCAAGGCCGCACGTGTGATCGGATGCCCTTCATATCCGTCAATCGCGCGCAGCAGCTGCCCGATATGCTGCGGGTTGGTCATGGTGGCGTAGCGCTTGGGCGCGGGGCTGCGCAGCGCGCCTTTCAAATCGGCCGCGGGGTCACGCGCCACGCGAGCGGTCGACACCGCATAGCGGAATATCTGGCTGAAGTACTGGCGGATGCGGCTGGCTGTTTCCAGTGCGCCACGCTTCTCCACGCGGCGCAGCACCCCCAGCAGCTCGGGCGCGCCCAAGTCGGTGATGGGGTAGCGGCCGATCCACGGGAACACGTCGTTTTCCAGCCTGACCATGATGCTGCGCGTGTGCGACTGCGCCCAATCCGGGGAAAAGCGCTCGATCCACTCGCGGGCGATGGATTCGAACGTGTTGGACACCTCCAGATTGCGAGCCAGCTTCTGCCGGCGCCGCTGCAATGATGGATCCACGCCCTGGGCGATCAATGCCTTGACCTCGGCGCGCTTGGTGCGGGCCTGGGCACTGGTTATGGCCGGGTATTCGCCAAGGGACAGCAGTTGCTCACGGCCCGCGAAGCGGTACTTCAGCCGCCAGAACTTCGCCCCACTGGGACGCAGCTCCAGGTACAGGCCACCGCCATCGAACAACCGGTTGCCCTCACCGTCCGGGTTATAGACGCGTTTGCGGAAGGTCAATTCGGAAAGAGGGGCAATGCGCTTGGCCATGGCTCAGTCAGAGTTTTTTGGGGGTAACCAGATTTGCAAATCCGCCACAGGTGGAAGCCTTATATACCAATGCTTTTAGGAATCCATGGGGGTAAGCAATAACTACGGATGGGGGTAACTTTGGGGGATCATCTTCACCGATGGGGGTAACCATGGCAAAAGTTACCCCCAAAAGTGCCGAGATTGACCGGGAATGCCAGAGACTCTCAGAGACGGAAAAACAACAAAAAAGCCACTGTTTACAGTGGCTTATGAGAACATCAGGGAACGTGTGAGATGCTGAAATGGTGGGCCCACCAGGATTCGAACCTGGAACCAAAGGATTATGAGTCCTCTGCTCTAACCGTTGAGCTATAGGCCCGGTGCCGGGGGCGCAAGTGTAGTGGAGCCCGGCGCGGGCGACCACCGCCCGCGCCTGCACCCGCGTCAGTGCGCCGATTGCGAATACGGCCTCGCGTCCGGGCCGGCGCCCCATGCGCGGTTGGGCTCGGCCTGCATGGTGAAGCGCAGTTCGCCGCCCGCCATGATCTCCTCGTGGCGCAGGAACGCGCGGTCCAGCGGCTTGCCGTCGAGGGTCGCGCCGCCGATGTAGGGATGGGCGTCGTCCAGGCCGTCGGCGACGATGCTGAAGCGCTTGCCGTCGGGCAGGTGCAAGGTGGCGCGCGGCAGGAACGGGCGGCCGATGATGTATTCGTTGCTGCCCGGCGTGACCGGGTAGAAGCCCAGCGCGGTGAACACGTACCACGCCGACATCTGGCCGAGGTCGTCGTTGCCGGCCAGCCCGTCCGGGCGCGGTGCGTACTGGGTGTCCATGATCCGCTTGAGCCGGGCCTGGGTGCGCCACGGCTGGCCGGCATAGGCATAGAGGTAGGCGACATGGTGGCTGGGTTCGTTGCCGTGCGCGTACCAGCCGATCAGGCCGGTGATGTCCTCCATGTGCTCGAAGACCCTGGGGTCGACCTTCGCGTCGAACACGTCGTCCAGCCGCCCGAGCAGCGTGTCCACGCCGCCATGCGCGGCGGCCAGCCCGGCCACGTCCTGCGGCACGTACCACGAGTACTGCCAGGCATTGCCCTCGGTGTAGTCGCTGCCATAGCCACTGGCATCAGGATCGAACGGCTCGCGGAAGCTGCCGTCGCGCTTGCGCGCGCGCATGAAGCCGGTGCCGGGGTCGAAGGCGTTCTTCCAGTTGCCGGCACGCTTGGCGAACTCCGCAGCGACGTCGTCGCGCCCCATCGCCGCGGCCATGCGCGCGATGCTCCAGTCGTCGTAGGCGTATTCCAGCGTCTTGCTCGCCGCCTCGCCCTCTTCGTCGATCGGCACCCAGCCCAGCTCGCGGTACTGGGCGATGCCGTCGTAGGGGCCGTAGTCGGCGCTGGCGACCATCGCCTCCAGGGCCTCGCCGGCATCGAAACCACGGATGCCCTTCATGTAGGCGTCGGCGATCACCGGCACGCCGTGGTAGCCGATCATGCACCACGTCTCCAGGCCGTGGAACGACCAGACCGGCAGGATGCCGTAGGGGCTTTCGCGGCGCGCGGCCAGCAGCGAGTTGACCATGTCGCTGCTGCGCTGCGGCGGCTGCAGCAGGGTCATCAGCGGGTGCAGCGCGCGGTAGGTGTCCCACAGCGAGAAGGTCGAATAGTTGGTCCAGCCCTTTGCCTGGTGCACGGCGTTGTCGGGGCCGCGGTAGCGGCCATCGCTGTCCATGAACAGGGTCGGGCCGAGCATGGTGTGGTACAGCGCGGTGTAGAAGGCGGTGCGCTGCGCCGGCGGCGCGTCCACGTCCACCGCCGCCAGCGCCTGCGCCCACTGCGCGCGGGCGGCGGCGCGCATGCCGTCGAAATCCCAGCCGGGCGCTTCGGCATCGAGGTTGGCGATGGCGTTGTCCTCGCTGACCGGCGAGATCGCCACCTTCACCAGCAGCGGCTCGCGCCCGCCCGCGCCGAAATCGAAACTGCCGACGAGTTGCCGGCCTTCGATCTGCGCGCGTGCGCCGGGCTCCTTCTCCGCCGGCGGCGGAAAGCCGCGGTAGGCGACGTCGGTCTCGGTATCGTGGAAAGCGTGCCCGGCGATGGGCCGCGAGAAGCGCATGGCGAAATACAGCTGGCGGCCGGGCGCCCAGCCGCGGGTCTCGCGGAAGCCGGTCACGGTGCCGTCCGGACGCAGCCGCAGGCGCGACCACAGGATCTTGCCCGGGTAGTCGTACATGCTGGTGCGCAGGTCGATGAGCACGTGCGCCGGCCGGCCTTGCGGGAAGCTGTAGCGGTGCATGCCGACGCGCGCGCTGGCAGTCAGTTCGGCGCGCACGCCGTAGTCGTCGAGGGTGACGGCGTAGTAGCCCGGCTCCGCGGTCTCGTCCTCGTGGCGGAAGCGCGAGGTGTAGCCGCTGCCCGGCGTGCCGGCGTCGCCGCGCTCGTACTTCACCTCGCCGGCGACCGGCATCAGCAGCACGTCGCCGAGGTCGGAATGGCCGGTGCCGGAGAAGTGGGTGTGCGAGAAGCCGACGATGGTGGTGTCGTCGTGGCGGTAGCCGGCCGCCCAGCCGTAGCCTTCCTTGCGCGACTTGATCTGCGTGTCGGGGCTGAGCTGGATCATGCCGTGCGGCACCGTCGCCCCCGGATACGTATGGCCCTCGCCACCGGTGCCGATGAACGGATCGACCGCCGCCACCGCGCGCTCGCCGGCGCTCTCGCCGGCCATCGCCGTGCCCGCCAGCAGCATCAGCGCCATTCCCCACTTCGCCTGTCCGACCGCCATCGCCTGCCCCCTTGGACCGATCCAATGCAAGCGCCGAAAATACCATCCCGCGTCGCCACGGGGGCGGGGCGATGTCCCATGAAACGAAAAGGATGAAACGAAAAGGCCCCGCGATGCGGGGCCTCTCTTCCGTTCCGCGAGGGCGCGGGCCGGTCAGTCGATGTCGAGGAAGCTGCGCAGCTGCTCGGAGCGGCTGGGGTGACGCAGCTTGCGCAGCGCCTTGGCCTCGATCTGGCGGATGCGCTCGCGGGTGACGTCGAACTGCTTGCCGACCTCTTCCAGCGTGTGGTCGGTGTTCATGTCGATGCCGAAGCGCATGCGCAGCACCT
>JAEWOJ010000198.1 GCA_023399815.1 Pseudomonadota bacterium
CGCCGCGCGCCAGGGTCAGGTGCATCTCGTCGTTGGAGAACACCGTGTTGATCGCGTCGAAGCCGTAGGCGGCCACCGTGTTCTCGCTGCGGCGCACCCGCGCCCAGCGCCGCAGCCGGTGCGGCGCGACCCAGTCCGCGCGGCGCTGGCGTGCGCCGCGCACCAGCGCGCGCAGCCCGGCCACGTCGCGCAGGCCGAGGTTGACGCCCTGCCCGGCCAGCGGATGCACCACGTGCGCGGCGTCGCCCAGCACCAGCACGCGGCCGGCGACGTAGTCGCTGGCCAGCTGCCGGCGCAGCGGGAACGCCGCGCGCGGCGATGCCGGGCGCATCGCACCCAGGCGGCCGGCGAAGGCGTTGCTCAGTTCGCGACCGAAGGCCTCGTCGTCCAGCTCCAGCACGCGCTCGGCCTCGGCGTCGGGCAGGGTCCAGACGATGGAACTGCGGTACCGGTCGACCGGCAGCACCGCCAGCGGGCCGGTGTCGAGGAAGCGCTGCCAGGCGGTGGCCTCGTTCGGGCGCTCGCTGTCGACATACCCAACCACGCCGCGCTGGCCGTAGTCGTGGCGCGCCACCTCCAGCCCGGCCAGCGTGCGCAGAGTGGATTCGCCGCCGTCGGCGGCGATGGCCACGGCCGCATCCACGCGACGGCCGTCGTCCAGGCGCAGACGCACGCCGCGTTCGTCCTGCTCCATCGACTCGACCCGCGCCGGGCAGTGCAGCTGCACGCCGGCCGCCGGCAGCGCCGACCACAGCCGGTCCACCAGCAGGCCGTTCTCGACGATCCAGCCCAGTTCGCGGCGGCCCAGCGCATCGGCATCGAAGGCCAGCTCGCCGCCGCCGGCCGCGTCCCACACCCGCATGCGCAGATAGGGATGCGCCCGCGCCTGCGCCACCTGCGGCCACACGCCCAGTGCGTCGAGCAGCGCGGCGTTGTCGTGGGCGAAGGCGAACACGCGCAGGTCCGGCCGCTGCGCCGACCACGGCGACGGCTCGCGCCCTTCCACCAGCGCCACCTGCAGGCCTTCGCGCGCCAGCGCCAGCGCGCAGGCGGTGCCGACCACGCCGCCGCCGACAACCACCGCATCCAACATGCCACGCCGGCTCATCGCACCTGGCTCCGGCACAGTTCGGGCACCTGCCCGCGGAATCCCATCGCGCCGCCGACCAGGAAGGACTGCAGCGGCGCGGCCTGCGCGGCGGCCACCAGGCCGAGGCTGCGCAGCGGCCGCAACAGCGGCGCGGCGTTGCCGGTCAGCCGCGCCAGGCCGTCGGAGAAGGCCAGGGTCTGTTCGCGGTCGGGGCCGCGGCGCTGCACGTAGGCGCGCAGCAGGTCGTCGGCGCCGGGGTCCTGCACGGCATCGCCGATCAGTTCGGCCAGGGTCAGCGCATCGCGCAGGCCCAGGTTGAAGCCCTGCGCGCCCAGCGGATGGATGGTCTGCGCGGCATTGCCCAGCAGCAGCGCGCGCTCGCCGACCAGCTGCTGCGCCAGCACCTGGATCAACGGGTAGGCGCTGCGCGGCCCGCTTTCCAGCAGCCGTCCGGCGCGCCAACCCACCGCCGCCTGCAGGCGCGCCAGCCAGGCCGTTTCGTCCAGCGCCATCACCGCCTCCGCCTCATCGCGGGCCACGCCATGGACGACGCCGTAGTGGCGGTCGCCGCGCGGCAGCAGCGCGGTCGGGCCGGTGTCGGTGAAACGCTCCCAGGCGGTGCCGTCCGGCGCCCTGGCGGCGCGCACCCGCGCCACGAACAGGGTCTGCAGGTAATCGTGCTCGCTGGCCTCGATGCCCAGCGCCTGCCGCACCGCGCTGCGGGTGCCGTCGGCGCCGACCACCAGCCGCGCGCGCAGGCGGCGCTCGCCGGCCGCGTCGGCGATCAGCACCTCGCGGCGGCCATCGGCGCAGCCGCCCAGCCCGACAAACCTCGCCGGGCGGTAGCGGGTCAGGTGCGGCAGGTCGCCGAGCCGCGCTTCCAGCGCACGGCCGAAGTCGCGCGCCACTACCACCTGGCCGAAGGCGTCGCGACCGTAGTCGGTCGCGTCCATCCACACCCGGCCGAAATCGCCGGCGCGGCTGACATGGATGCGGCGGATCGGGCCCGGCACGCCTTCCAGCCGCTGCATCACGCCCAGCGTGGTGAGCGCGTTGACCGTGGCCGCGGCGAAGCTGAGGTTGCGCTGGTCGAACACCGCCGGCAGCTCGCCGGAGGGCGTCGCTTCCACCAGTCCCACGTCCAGCCCCAGCCGGTCCAGCGCGATGGCCAGGCTGGCACCGACCAGCCCGCCACCGACGATCGCCACATCATGAAGGTCGCTCATGCCGCCATGATAAGGGCTCGGCCGCCCCGATCGCCGGCGCGATGCCGCGCTGCAACCGCGGCCACGGCGCGACTGCGGCTAGAATGGCGGTCTGATTCCGCCAGGCCATTCCCCGCCATGACCGCCAACGTCCAACGCGCCTTCATCCTGTCCCTGCTCGTGCTGCTGATGGTCGGCACCCGCATCAACCATTTCGCGCCGATCCCGGATGCGTCCTGGGCGGTGTTCTTCATCGGCGGCTTCCACCTGCGCAGCTGGACCCGCTGGGCGTTCCCGCTGCTGATGGCGCTGGCGGTGGCGGTCGACTGGACCGTGATCAGCAGCCAGGGCATGGATTTCTGGGGCCACTACTGCGTCTCGGCCGGCTACTGGGCGCTGGTTCCGGCCTACTTCGCCATGTGGGCCGGCGGCATGCTGCTGCGCCATTTCTACAAGGGCGCCAGCTGGCGCGCGCTGGGCCTGTTCGCCGCGACCCTGGTGGGCGCGGTGGCGGTCTGCCACCTGTTCGCGCAGGGCGGCTTCTACTGGACCAGCAGCGTCGTCGCCGAGCCGACCATCGCCGGCTGGTTCAAGAACTACACCGACTGGCTGCTGCCGTACCTGCGCACCGCCGCCATGTACACCGGCGTGGCCGCGCTGGTGCAGGTCGCCGCCGAGGCCGTCGCGCGCCAGTCGGCCGCCGGCCGCATCGCGCACTGAGCGCGTCGCCAGCCATGGGCAACCGCCTCTCCAGGATCTACACCCGCACCGGCGACGACGGCAGCACCGGCCTGGGCGACGGCAGCCGCACCGGCAAGGACTCGCTGCGGGTCAACGCCTACGGCACGGTGGACGAGGCCAACTCGGCCATCGGCGTGCTGCTGGCGGTGGCCCTGCCCGAGGACGTGCGCACGCTGCTGACCACGGTCCAGCACCAGCTGTTCGACCTGGGCGGCGAACTGTGCATCCCCGGCCATGCCGCCATCCAGTCCGCCGACATCGACGCGCTGGAACGGCACCTGGACCGCTACAACGACGACCTGCCGCCGCTGAAGGACTTCATCCTGCCGGCCGGCGGCGAGGCGGCGGCGCGCTGTCACCTCGCCCGCACCATCGTGCGCCGCGCCGAGCGCGAGACCGTCGCCCTGGCCCGCGTCGAGGACGTGCGCGGCGAAGCGGTGCGTTACCTGAACCGCCTGTCCGACCTGCTGTTCGTGCTGGCGCGGGTGCTGGCGCGGGCCGACGGCCACGGCGAGGTGCTGTGGAACCACGAGCGCCGGCGCGCCTGACCCCATGACGACGGGGCTGATGCCATAGTCCGGGTAGTGCCGGCCGCTGGCCGGCAACCTCGCATCAACCGGGCTTCATGC
>JAEWOJ010000163.1 GCA_023399815.1 Pseudomonadota bacterium
ACCTCGCATGACTCGACATCGTGCAGTTGCCGGCCAGCGGCCGGCACTACCCTGGTGTCCGGGTGGCTCAGTGGGCCTGGCGCAGGAACTCGTCCGGGTCCATCGGCTTGCCGAGGTGGTAGCCCTGCAGCAGGTCGCACCCCAGCTGGTCGAGGAAATCGCGCTGGGCCTCGGTTTCCACGCCCTCGGCCACCACCTGCAGCTGCAGCGAGCGGCCCAGCGCGACGATCGAGGAGACGATGGCCGCGTCCTCGGTGTTGCTTTCCAGGTCGCGGACGAAGGCGCGGTCGATCTTCAGTTCCGAGGCCGGCATGCGCTTGAGGTAGAGCAGGCTGGAATAGCCGGTGCCGAAATCGTCGATGGCGATCTTCACGCCCATCGCAGTGAGGGTGTTGAGGCGCTGCAGGCTGGCCTCCACGTCCTTCATCGCGGTGGACTCGGTGACTTCGAGGGTCAGGTGGTGCGGCGCGAGCGCATGGCGCTGGAGCACGTCGCGCACCGTGTCCACCAGCGTGGGCGAGGCGAACTGCAGCGGCGACAGGTTCACCGCCATCGACCAGCCGGTGTGGCCGGCATCGTGCCAGGCGCGCAGCTGGGCGCAGGCGCGGTCCAGCACCCAGTCGCCGATGGGCAGGATCAGGCCGCTGCGCTCGGCGATGGGTATGAAGGTGTCCGGCCCGAGCAGGCCGAGCTCGGGGTGCCGCCAGCGCAGCAGCGCCTCGGCGCCGATCACCGGCTGGCCGCTGGCCGGGAACTTGGGCTGGTAGTGCAGCAGCAGTTCGTCGCGGGCGACCGCGCGGCGCAGGTCCTGCAGTAGGCGCAGGCGCCGGCTGGCGCTGGCCTGCATCGCCGGGGTGAAGAACGTATAGCCGTTCCGGCCGCCCTGCTTGGTGTGGTACATCGCCGCGTCGGCGTGGGCCATCAGCTCGCGCTCGCTGGTGGCGTCGTCCGGGTACAGGGCGATGCCGAGGCTGGCGCTGAGCTGCAGTTCGGCCGCGTCGATCACGAACGGCTCGGCGACCGCAGCGGTGATGCGCTCGGCGACCACCACTGCGTCGTCGGGCGATTCCACGCCCAGCACCACGACGAATTCGTCGCCGCCCAGGCGGGCGAGGGTGTCCTGCGGGCGCAGCAGGTCGTGCACCCGTTCGGCCATGCGCACCAGCAGGCGGTCGCCGAACTGGTGGCCGTAGGCGTCGTTGACCAGCTTGAAGCCGTCCAGGTCGCAGAACATCACCGCCACCGAGGCGCCGCGGCGCTTGGCCTTCTCGATGGCCTGCTCGATCCGGTCCTGCAGCAGCATGCGGTTGGGCAGGCGGGTGAGCGGGTCGTGCAGCGCCGCTTCCACCAGTTCCTGGTTGGCGCGCGCCAGCGAATCGGCCAGGCGTCCGGTACGGCTGTGCAGGCGCTTGTCGAACAGCGACGCGATCAGGGTGATGCCGATGATGCCCAGGGTGGTGACGATCACCAGCACCGCCAGCCAGCGGCTTTCCAGCCCGCCGTCGATGGCCGCGCCGCAGACGCCGTCGGCGGGGAAGCGCGCGGCGGCCATGCCGGTGTAGTGCATGCCGACGATGGCCAGGCCCATCACCAGCGAGGCGGCCGCGCGCAGCGCGCGCGTATGGCGGCCCTCGCGGCGCAGGCGCAGGGCGATCCACAGTGCCGCGCCGGACGCGCCGATGGCGACGAGGATCGAGGCGGCGAACCAGAACGGGTCGTAGTCGATGCCCGGCTGCATGCGCATCGCGGCCATGCCCAGGTAGTGCATGGCCGCGATGCCGATGCCCATCAGCACCGCGCCGGCCAGCAAGCGCGGCAGCGGCAGCTGCGGCCGGGAGACCAGCCACAGCGCATAGGCCGAGGCACCGACCGACACGGCCAGCGAGTACAGGGTGATGGCCAGGTCGTAGCCGACCGGGATCGGCAGGTGGAAGGCCAGCATGGCGATGAAGTGCATCGACCAGATGCCCAGGCCCATCGCCAGCGCCCCGCCGGTCATCCAGCCGTGCATGCCCCAGCCGCTGCTCGTCGCCAGCCTCCCCGCCATGTCCAGCGCCGTATACGAGGCCAGGATGGCGACCAGCAGGGAGAAGACGACCAGCGTCGGGTCGTAGGTGCCGACCATGCGGAACTTCCGATGTTTCGTGGGTGAAAGGATGCATCCGCTAACGGCAGGCGGCCGCGCTTCTTGAGCAGGGGCGGTCGCATCGGCTGCGACGGGCGCCGGGTATCCTGTGCGCGCCCCCACCGAAGGAACCCCGATGGCGAAGAACCGCACCGCCTATGTCTGCAGCGAATGCGGCGCCGAGTACAGCAAGTGGCAGGGCCAGTGCACCGAGTGCGGCGTCTGGAACGTGCTGGGCGAGGTCGTGCTGGAGAGCGCGGCGGCGGCGAAGGCGCCGGCCGCGCGGCGCGGCGGCTGGGCCGGCAAGGTCGAGTCGGCCAGGATCACCGCGCTCAAGGACGTGCAGCAGAGCGAGCATGCGCGGGTGTCCACCGGCATCGGCGAGTTCGACCGGGTGCTGGGCGGCGGCCTGGTCGAGGGCGCGGTGGTGCTGGTCGGCGGCGACCCGGGCATCGGCAAGTCCACCCTGCTGCTGCAGGCGCTGGCACGGATGGCCGGCGAGCTGCCGGTGCTCTACGTCACCGGCGAGGAGTCGCTGGCGCAGGTGGCCGGGCGCGCGGTGCGCCTGGACCTGCCGCTGGATGGCGTCAATGCGCTGGCCGAGACCGGCATCGAACTGATCCTGCAGCACGCCGCCGCGGCGCGGCCGAAGCTGATCGTCGCCGACTCGGTGCAGACCCTGTGGACCGAGACCCTCACCGCCGCGCCCGGCTCGGTCAGCCAGGTGCGCGAGAGCGCGGCACGGCTGGTGCGCTATGCCAAAGAAACCGGCACCGCCGTGTTCCTGGTCGGCCACGTCACCAAGGAGGGCGGCATCGCCGGCCCGCGCGTGCTCGAGCACATGGTCGACGCGGTGCTGTATTTCGAGGGCGAGAGCGGCAGTCGCTTCCGCGTGCTGCGCGCGTTCAAGAACCGCTTCGGCGCGGTCAACGAGCTGGGCGTGTTCGCGATGGGCGAGAAGGGCCTGAAGGAAGTGCCCAACCCGTCGGCGATCTTCCTGTCCGGCGGCAGCACCCGCCAGCCCGGCAGCTGCGTGATGGTCACCCGCGAGGGCACCCGGCCGCTGCTGGTGGAGGTGCAGGCGCTGGTCGATGCCTCGCCGCTGTCCAACCCGCGGCGGGTGGCGGTCGGGCTGGAGCAGAACCGGCTGGCGATGCTGCTGGCGGTGCTGCACCGCCATGGCGGGGTGATGGTCGGCGACCAGGACGTGTTCATCAACGTGGTCGGCGGCATCCGCGTGCAGGAAACCGCGGTGGACCTGCCGGTGTTGCTGGCGGTGTTGTCCTCGCTGCGCGACCAGCCGTTGGCCGAGAAGACGATCGCCTTCGGCGAAGTCGGCCTGTCCGGCGAGATCCGCCCGGTGCCCAACGGCGAGGAGCGCCTGCGCGAGGCGGCCACGCATGGCTTCAAGCGCGCCATCGTGCCCAAGGCCAATGCCCCCAAGACCGGCTCGGTCAAGGGCATGGAAGTGATCGCGGTGGAGCGCCTGTCGCAGGCGCTGGAAGCCGCCTCGGAGTAGCCGCGCCTGATGACGTTGTAGGAGCGACGCGAGTCGCGACCGGGGCTTTACCGGCAAAGCTTCCGTCGCGACTCACGTCGCTCCTACACGGATTCGACGAATTTCGACGGGACCGGCGGTTTTTGCGTTACCCCCGGCCCAGCACCAGCTCCAGGACGAAGCGGCTGCCGAAGAACGCCAGCAGCAGCAACAGCATCGCCGTCAGCGTCCAGTGCACCGCCTTGATGCCGCGCCAGCCGTAGCGCCGGCGGCCGATCAGCAGCGTGCCGAACACGATCCACGACAGCACGCTGAGCACGGTCTTGTGCACCAGCTTCTGCGCCAGCAGGTCGTCCACGAACAGCACGCCGGTGACCAGGGTCAGGGTCAGCAGGCTGAAGCCGGTGAAGATCGTGCGGAACAGCAGGGTTTCCAGGTCGGTCAGCGGCGGCAGCGCACGCAGCCAGGGGCGGAAATCGCGCCGGCGCAGCGCACGTTCCTGCAGCCACAGCATGATCGCCAGCAGCGCGGCGATGCTCAGCGTGGCGTAGGCCAGCAGCGCCAGCCAGGCGTGGGTGGCCAGCTGCCAGCCCAGCGCCTTGCTCGGCTCGTGGCCGTAGCCGTGGTAGGCCAGCAGCGCCAGCGCGGCCATGGGGAACACCACCACGCCCAGCGCCGCCATCCGTCCGCGCGCGCCGACCAGGGTGGTCAGCACGGCCATGCCGAGCCCGACCAGCGACAGCGCGGCGAAGAAATGCATGTCCGGCCCGCCGCTGGTGTGCATCGCCACCACCAGGTGGTAGCCGCCGTGCAGCAGGATCGCTGCGTATGCCGGCCCCAGCCAGGCGCGCGAGGGCAGCGGCCCGGCATCGCCCATGGCGCGCACCAGCAGCGCCGTCGCGATCAGGTAGAGCAGCAGGGAGATGAGAACGATTGCCATCTGTGCAGTTTCGCACAAGCCGGCGGCGGAAGGTCGCATGGCGGCGGGCGCCGATTCCGCCGCCGCCGGCGCGGCGCGGGTGCCGGCTATAATTCGGGTCTCTTTCGCATCCTTTTCCGCAGGTTCCCCCGCATGTTCGAGTCCCTGACCCAGCGCCTTTCCGGCACCATCGAGCGCCTGCGCGGCCGTGGCCGCCTGACCGAGGAGAACATCCGCGAGGCGACCCGCGAGGTGCGCATCGCGCTGCTGGAGGCCGACGTCGCCCTGCCGGTGGTGCAGGCGCTGATCGAGAAGATCAAGGTGCGCGCGGTCGGCCAGGAAGTGCTCAAGTCGCTGACCCCGGGCCAGGCGCTGATCAAGGTCGTGCGCGACGAGCTGACCGCGGTGATGGGCGCGCAGGCCAGCGACCTGAACCTCAACGTGCCGGCGCCGGCCATCATCCTGATGGCGGGCCTGCAGGGCGCCGGCAAGACCACCACGGTCGGCAAGCTGGCCAAGCACCTGAAGGAAAAGCGCAAGAAGAAGGTGATGGTGGTCTCGGCCGACGTGTACCGCCCGGCCGCGATCGAACAGCTGAAGACGCTGGCCGAGCAGGTCGGCGTGCTGTTCTTCCCGTCGGCGCCGGAGCAGAAGCCGGTGGACATCGTCCGCGCCGCCATCGACGACGCGCGCAGGTCCTTCGTCGACGTGCTGCTGGTCGACACCGCCGGCCGCCTGGCCATCGACGAAGCGATGATGGCCGAGATCAAGGCCCTGCACGCGGCGGTCAACCCGGCCGAAACCCTGTTCGTGGTCGATTCGATGACCGGCCAGGACGCGGCCAACACCGCCAAGGCCTTCGGCGAGGCGCTGCCGCTGACCGGCGTGGTGCTGACCAAGACCGACGGCGACGCCCGCGGCGGCGCCGCGCTGAGCGTGCGCTACATCACCGGCAAGCCGATCAAGTTCACCGGTACCGGCGAGAAGGTCGACGGCCTGGACGTGTTCCACCCCGAGCGCGTGGCCAGCCGCATCCTCGACATGGGCGACGTGCTGTCGCTGGTCGAGCAGGTCGAGCAGCAGGTCGACAAGGACAAGGCGCAGAAGCTGGCCGAGAAGGTCGCCAAGGGCAAGAAGTTCGACCTCAACGACATGCGCGACCAGCTCGAGCAGATGCAGAACATGGGCGGCATCGGCGGCCTGA
>JAEWOJ010000155.1 GCA_023399815.1 Pseudomonadota bacterium
CCTGCGTCCGGAGCAGGATCGGGAAACCCGCCGCGCGCTCGTCCAGCGTCTCGATATTGGCCGAGCCGGCCATGAAACCGTCGCGCAGCATCAGCAGGCTGTAGATCGCCTCGTGCACGCTGGCCGCGCCCAGCGAATGACCCGACAACGCCTTGGTCGAGGACAGCGGCGGCAGCTTGTCGCCGAATACCTCGCGTACCGCACCCAGTTCGGTGATGTCGCCCAGGGGCGTCGAGGTGCCGTGGGTGTTGAGGTAGTCGACCGGGCGATCGATACCGGCCAGCGCCATGTTCATGCAGCGCACCGCGCCCTCGCCGGACGGCGCGACCATGTCGGCGCCGTCGGAAGTCACGCCGTAGCCGATCAGCTCGGCGTGGATGCGCGCGCCACGCGCGACGGCATGGTCGTAATCCTCCAGCACCAGCATGCCGGCGCCGCCTGCGATGACGAAGCCGTCGCGGTTGGCGTCATACGGGCGCGACGCATGGGCCGGAGTGTCGTTGAAGCCGGTGGACAGCGCGCCCATGGCGTCGAACATCACGCTCATCGTCCAGTGCAGGTCCTCGCCGCCGCCGGCGAACACGATGTCCTGCGCGCCGTGGCGGATCAGGTCCGCCGCCGCGCCGATGCAGTGCGCCGAGGTGGCGCAGGCGGCGGACAGCGAGTAGCTCACGCCCTTGATGCTGAAGGCGGTGGCCAGGTTGGCCGACACCGTCGAGCACATCGTGCGCGGCACCATGTACGGGCCGACCTTGCGCACGCCACGGTTGCGCAGCAGATCGGCCGCTTCCACCTGCCACTGGCTGGAACCGCCGCCGGAACCGGCGATCAGGCCGGTGCGCACGTTGCTGACCTGCGCCTCGTCCAGGCCTGCATCGGCGATGGCATCGCGCAGGGCGATGTAGCTGTAGGCCGCCGCATCGCTCATGAAGCGCTTGAGCTTGCGGTCGATCTGCGCGTCCAGGTCGATGTCGACGCGGCCGCCGACCTGGCTGCGCAGGCCGGCTTCGGCATGGTCGGGCAGGGCGACGATGCCGGAACGGCCTTCGCGCAGGGCGCTGGAAACGGTGTCCAGATCGTTGCCTAGGCAGGAGTTGATCCCCATGCCGGTGATGACGACACGACGCATCAGAAGCTCTCGGTGGAGGTGAACAGGCCCACGCGCAGGTCCTTGGCGGTGTAGATCTCGCGACCGTCCACCAGCATGCGGGCGTCGGCCTGGGCCATCACCAGCTTGCGGTTGATCACGCGCGAGATGTCGATTTCGTACTGCACCAGGGTGGCGCTGGGCAGCACCTGGCCGGTGAACTTGACCTCGCCGCACCCGAGCGCGCGGCCGCGACCTTCCGCGCCCAGCCAGGTCAGGAAGAAGCCGGTGAGCTGCCACATGGCGTCCAGGCCCAGGCAGCCGGGCATCACCGGGTCGCCGATGAAGTGGCAGCCGAAGAACCACAGGTCCGGGCGGATATCCAGCTCGGCGCGTACCAGGCCCTTGCCGTGCGGGCCGCCGTCGTCGCGGATGTCGGTGATGCGGTCGAACATCAGCATCGGGTCGTTGGGAAGGCGGCCCTTGTTGGGCCCGAACAGCTCGCCGCGGGCACTGGCCAGCAGCTGTTCGCGCGAGAACGCATTGAGACGGTTCATCGAAGCGGTAATCCGAAGCACGAAAAACGTGGGTTAACGGCCGAGCATGCATGATGCGCATGCGTTCAATCAACAGTTTTAACCGTACGCATCCGTAGTGTTTCCTGGAAAAGCCGGCATGTTCGCCGCAGATCGTACCGGTGCGTATGGAGCGCCGGGCTATCATGGCGGTCCTTCCGTTCCGCGGTCGTGTTCTTTCCGTCAATGCGCAAGATCATCCACATCGACATGGACGCGTTCTATGCGTCGGTCGAACAGCGGGACGATCCGGCGTTGCGCGGAAAGCCGGTGGTGGTGGCGTGGCGGGGGACGCGCTCGGTGGTGTGCGCGGCCTCCTACGAGGCGCGCACCTTCGGCGTGCGCTCGGCGATGCCGGCGGTGCGCGCCGAGCGCCTGTGCCCGGACGCGGTGTTCGTGCCGCCGGATTTCGCCCGCTACAAGGCGGTGTCGCGGCAGATCCGCGAGATCTTCCTGCAGCACACGCCGCTGGTGGAGCCACTGTCGCTGGACGAAGCCTATCTGGACGTGACCGATTCGCCGACCTGCGACGGCATCGCCACCGAGATCGCGCGCACCATCCGCGCGCAGATCCGCGAGACGACATCATTGACCGCCTCGGCCGGGATCGCGCCGAACAAGTTCCTGGCCAAGATCGCTTCGGACTGGCGCAAGCCCGACGGCCAGTTCGTGGTGCCGCCCGCGCGCGTGGAGCAGTTCCTGACGCCGCTGCCGGTGAGCCGCGTGCCGGGCGTGGGCAAGGTGATGGAGGGCCGCCTGGCGGCGCTGGGCATCGCCACCGTCGGCGACCTGCGCGGCCTGCCGCTGGAGCAACTGGAAGCCTTGTTCGGGACGTTCGGGCAACGCCTGTACCGGCGTGCGCGCGGCATCGACGAACGCCCGGTGGAGCCGGACCAGCCGGTGCAGTCGATCTCCTCCGAGGACACCTTCAGCGAGGACCTGCGACTGGGCGAGTTCGACGAGATGATCGCGCAGCTGGCCGGGAAGACCTGGCGCGCGAGCGGGCGCACCGAGCGCGTCGGCCATACCGTGGTGCTCAAGCTCAAGACCGCGCAGTTCCGCATCCTCACCCGCAGCTTCACGCCCGACGCGCCGCCGACCTCGATGGAGGAGCTGCGCGACATCGCGCTGGCGCTGTGCCAGCGCGTACAGCTGCCGCCGGAAACGCGCTACCGGCTGGTGGGCGTGGGCCTGTCCGGTTTCCGCGACCGCGAGGATTCGGTGGTGCAGGGGGATTTGTTCCGCGAGCCGTTGGTGGGTTCGTAGGGGGCGTGGCGATACGAGGGGGCGTAGGGGGGCTGTAGGAACGATGTAGAAGCGATGTAGAAGCGATGTAGGAGCGATGGGGCTTTCCCCTTGGACCCGCAAAGGAAGGCGCGGGCTGGAGGATCGCATGCAAGCCCCATCGCGACTGGCGTCGCTCCTACATTGCCCTGCATCGCCCCTGCACCGTTCCTGTGTCGTTCCCACACCGCTCCGACGACGCTTCCGCAAGGAATCTACAATCGGCGGCTTTCCTGCAATGGAGTGGGTGCGTGGAGATTGCGGCGCTGGTATTCGATCTGGACGGCACGCTGGTGGACAGCGCCGACGACATCGCCGAGGCGGTCAACCTCACGCTGGACGACCTGTCGCTGCCGCGCGTGTCCGATGCGACGGTGCGCAGCTGGATCGGCGAAGGCGTGCGCCGGCTGGTGGCCACGGCGCTGGCGCATGCCGGCAGCGAGCGCACGCTGGACGAGGTGATGCCCGGCTTCATGCGCCATTACCACGACTGCCTGCTGCGCAGCCCGCGCCTGTACGCCGGCGTGGCCGAGGCGCTGCGGGAGCTGCATGCGCGCGGCCTGCCGATGGCGGTCTGCACCAACAAGCCGTCGGCGCTGGTGCCGCCGTTGCTCGAATACCTGGGCATCGCCGGGTACGTCGCGCACATCGTCGGCGGCGACACGCTGCCGCAGCGCAAGCCGGCTCCCGAGCCGCTGCTGCATGCGGCACAGCTGCTGGGAGCGCCGCCGGCGCACTGCCTGATGGTCGGAGATTCGGCCACCGACCTGGGCGCGGCGAACGCGGCCGGCATGCCCATCGTGCTGGTGCGCTATGGCTATCCGCGCGATCTCGACCTGGAATCGGCCGGCGCGCTGGCGGTGATCGACGACCTGCGACAACTGGTCGCCTGGGTCTGGGCGCCGGGCCCTCCTCCGCTGGATGATGGCGATTCCCGTTTGATGTAAGGTGCGATGCCTTGCGCTGGGGCGTGCGCCATGCCGCGCCACCGCCGCGAACGCCTTACCTCGAGCCGCCGCCAGAGGCCTTCCCCTGTCGAGAGGTTCGTCCATGTCCCGTGATTCCCGATCGCGGCGGCTCCATCGCCGTCCGCCTGCCGCCGTGCTGCTGGCTCTGCTGGTTCTCGCCATGGCCCTGGTGGCCATGCCGGCGGGGGCGCAGCCCGATCCTGACGCCCGCGTCGGCCTGACCGTGGCCGATGCGCAACTGCGTGGTTACCGCTTCGAACGGCTGTCCATTGCCTCGCCCGATGGGCAGCGCCGCTACCGCGTGCACCTGGCGGTACCGACCCGCGCCGCGCCGGCGCAGGGCTTCCCGGTGGCCTGCATGCTCGACGGCAATGCGGTGCTCATGGCGCTGGACGCGCCGCTGCTGGAGCAACTCGCGGCCAGCGCGCGTCCGCCGGTGCTGGTCCTGGTCGCCCACGACAACGACCTGCGCATCGATGGTCCCGCGCGCACGCTGGACTACACGCCGCGGCGCGGCGACAGCGAGGGCGAGGAATTCGACGTGCTCGACAATGGTCGCCGCAGCGGTGGCGCGGATGCCTTCCTCGCGCTGATCGTCGAGCGGATCATGCCGGCGGTGCGCCAGCGCATCGCGATCGACGACGGCAGGCGGATGCTGTGGGGCCACTCCTACGGCGGCCTGTTCGCGCTGCATGCGCTCGCCACGCGCACGCAGGCCTTCACCGATTACGTCGCGGTCGATCCGTCGCTGTGGTGGGGCGAGGGCTTCGTCGCCGATGAACTCGGGCGTGCCGCAGGTTCGCCTTCTTCCACGCCGGTACGGCTGTGGTTGATGCAGGGAGCGCCGCTGGAATCCGGGCGCGACGGGAAGGCCGCCGGGCCGGGCGGTCGCGGCGCGGGCAATGCCGAGGCCGGCAAGCGCCTGGAGGCGGTGCTCGCGGACATGCCCGGCGTGGAGGTGCGGCGCGTGGTCCTGCCCGGCCTGAACCATGGGCAGACCTTGGGAGCCGCCATCGCTCCCGCGCTGCAGGCGCTGGCGGCCGGCGCCGACGCTTCGCCGTAAGGCGGAAGGAAGCCCACGGGGAGTCCACCGCGCACCCCACAAGGCAACGCCCCGGCATGAAGGCCGGGGCGTTGGGGAATCGCCGGTCCGGGTCGACTCAGCGCGAGCGGTAGCGCAGGGTCAGCTGGTACTCGCGGCCGGGCTGGTTGTACCAGGCCACGGTTTCGTATTCGCGGTCGAACACGTTGGCGGCCTTGGCCTGAAGGCTCCACGCCTCGTTGATGGCGTACTCCACGCGCAGGTCCACCGTGCCGTAGCCGGCCAGGCGTACGCTGTTGGTGGCGTTGTCGAAGCGGTGGCCGGTGCCGGTGGCGGTCACGCCCACGCGCAGCGGGCCGAAGCCGCGGTCCACGTCGATGCGGCCGCCGGTGCGGGCGCGACGCGCCAGCCAGTTGTCGTAGCTGGCTGCGCCGCTGGTGCGGTCGCGCGGATCGGTGACGCTGGCCTGGGCATTGATGTCGAAACCAGCCAGCGACACGAAGCCGGTCAGCTCCGCACCGCGGATGCGCGCCTTGGCGGTGTTGTACGGCGTATAGGTGCTGTCCAGCGCGATCAGCTGGTCGACGCGGGTCTCGTAGGCGTTGAAGGTCCAGTTCCAGCCGTCGGCGTACTGCGCGATGCCGACGTTGACGCTCTTGGACTCTTCCGGCTTCAGGTCCGGGTTGCTCGACCACGGGTAGTACAGGTCGTTGAAGGTCGGCGCCTTGAAGCCGGTGCCGGCGCTGGCGGTCAGGCGCAGTCCGTTGCCGAAGGCGAAGCCGTAGCCGAGGCTGCCGGTGGTGTGGTTGCCGAACTGCTCGTTGTCGTCGTTGCGCACGCTGGCCTG
>JAEWOJ010000158.1 GCA_023399815.1 Pseudomonadota bacterium
CCTGCGTCCGGAGCAGGATCGGGAAACCCGCCGCGCGCTCGTCCAGCGTCTCGATATTGGCCGAGCCGGCCATGAAACCGTCGCGCAGCATCAGCAGGCTGTAGATCGCCTCGTGCACGCTGGCCGCACCCAGCGAATGACCCGACAACGCCTTGGTCGAGGACAGCGGCGGCAGTGTCTGGTTGGCGAAGCGGCCGCCAAGAGCCGGTGGCGGTCAATGGCGGCCGCTGCGAATGCCTCAATCGTTGGCCGTGCGCTTGCCTTCCATCATGCGGTCGCGATTGGCCTTGAACGGATTGCCTTCGTACCAGTTGGGCCAGCTCTCGCCAGCGGCCAGTTCCTTGCCCACGCCGTACAGCAACTCGAGGTCTTCCACCGTGCCATCGAGCTTCCAGGTGGTGGGGTCGTATTCGTCGCGGGGGCTGTGGTAGCGGTCGCGGCCGTAGGCTTCCGCCGCCCGCTTGCCGGCCTCGGTGCCGCCGTCCAGCAGATCCTCGCCGCCGTCGGCGTAGAGCGCGGGAACGCCCGCCTTGGCGAAATTGAAATGGTCGGAACGGAAATAGAAGCCGCTCTGCACCGAGGACTCGGCGTGCAGGCTGCGGTTCTGCATGGCCGCCAGCGGCTTGAGGATGTCCTCCAGCTCGGAGCTGCCGTACCCGGTGACGGTCATGTCGCGGGCGCGGCCGTTGACCGACATCGCGTCGATGTTGATCACGCCGGCGATCTTGTCCAGCGGGAACGTGGGATGGTTGACGTAGTACTGCGAACCGAGCAGGCCGGATTCCTCCAGCGTCACCGCGAGGAACACCACCGAGCGCTGCGGCGCCGGCTGCTGATGGGCCATCGCATCGGCGATTTCGAGGATGCCGGCCACACCGGTGGCGTTGTCCACCGCGCCGTTGTAGATGGCGTCGCCGGTCTCGCCCTCGTGCTTGCCGAGATGGTCCCAGTGCGCCATGTAGACGACGGCCTCGTCGGCGCGCTGGCTGCCGGGCAGGACGCCGACCACGTTGCGCGACTTCTTCGCGGCGATGCGGCTCTTCAGGTCGAGCGACAGGGTGGTGTGCAGCGGCACCGGCTTGAAGCCGCGCCTGTTGGCATCGCGGTAGGCCTTGTCCAGGTCGAGGCCCGCATCGGCGAACAGCTGCCGCGCGGCTTCCGCGCTGAGCCAGCCCTGGGCCTGCAGGCGCGGCTCCCTGTCTTCGGCAGCCGGCAGGTCGTACTGCGCTCCGCCCCAGGAGTTCTTCACCACGTCCCAGCCATACGAGGCGCCGGCGGTGTCGTGCACGATCAGCGCCGCCGCCGCGCCCTTGCGGGCCGCCTCCTCGAACTTGTAGGTCCAGCGCCCGTAGTAGGTCATGCGCTTGCCGTCGAACAGCCTGGCGTCGTTCACGTGGAAACCGGGGTCGTTGACGAACATCACCACGGTCTTGCCCTTCCAGTCCTGGCCGGCGTAGTCGTTCCAGTCCTGCTCGGGCGCATCGACGCCGTAGCCGACGAACACCATCTGGCTGGCGTCGATCTTCACTTCTGGCTGGCCGGTGCGGGTGCCGATCACCATGTCGTCGCCGAACCCGAGCGTGCGGTTGGCGTCGCCATGACGGAGCGTGAGTACCGTCGAAGGCGCGGCGGTGGTCTCGGTCATCGGTACTTCCTGGAACCAGCTGTCGCCGTTGCCGGGCTGCAGGCCGATGCGCTGCATCTGGTCGCGGATGTACTGCACGGTCAGGTCTTCGCCATGGCTGCCGGGCGCGCGCCCCTCGAACTCATCCGACGCCAGCGTCTTCACCAGCTCGGCGAAGTCGGCGGCATCGATGTCGCTGGAGAAGGCGTGCGCGGGCGGCGCTGCCTGCACGGGAGGCGGCGGAGGCGCCGCCTCCTGCTTGCAGGCGGCCAGCGCCGCGCTCGCGGCAAGGCACAACAGGATCTTGCGGGACATCGAACCGGACTCCGAGGACTGGCGAAGCCCGATTCTAGGCAAGGTTGCGGGGAAGCGCTCAGTCCTTGGGGGCGGTTTCAGTGTCGAAGCGGCGCACGGTGGCGCCGCTGACCGTGCCGATGGAGGCGCTGTCGTGCACGTACAGCGTCACTTCGCGCTCGAAGTTGAGTGGGCCATCGACCACCGCATTGGGCCCGATGATGATGCGCGGCTTGCGCGGCGGCGTCAGCGACAGGCTGAACGACGGCTTGGTCACGCGGATGCCGCCCTTCACGTGCGAACCGACGCCGACGGTGATGTCGCCGTTGACGGTCTCGATGTTGCGGCCGACCTCGGTGCCGACCAGCCCGATGCCGCCGTTGACGGTTTCCACGCCGCCGCCGATACGGCCGCCCAGGTCGATGAAGATGCTGCCGTTGACGGTCTCCACGCCGCCGGACAGGACCAGCCCGTGCCCGGCGCGGATGGCGCCATTGACCGTTTCCATGCTGCGCGCCTGCACGTTCTCGTCGGCGTTGATGCTGCCGTTGACGGTCTCCACGCCGCGCGCCTGCACGCCCTTGGCCAGATGGATGCTGCCGTTGACCGTGTCCAGGTCGCGGTAGACGGCGCCGGCCTCGGTGTGGATGCTTCCGTTCACCTTGCTGATGTCGTCGGATGCCATCGCCAGCGGGCAGGAAAGCCCCAGGGCCAGCAGAAGAAGGAATCGTTTCATCGCGCGTCTCCGTCTGGGAAATTCCGGTGGGCGGGAGTGGATGGCAGCATGGCTGGGTACAATCCGCATCTGCCTGAAGTCACTGGAACGCCTTTGCAAGGATACCGCCACCGCCTGCCTGCCCGCTTTCCGGCGTTGTCGGCCTGGGGTGTCGGCTACCTGCTGGTGCTGTCCCTGGCGGCCATCGGCGCGCAGGCGCAGAACAATTCCCGCGATGCGGAAAAGAAGCTGCAGCAGGTGCGCGGCGAACTGAAAAGCGTGGCGCAGGAGCGGCAGCGCCTGGAGGGCGAGCGTGGCGAGGCGTCCAGGCGGCTGCGCGAAGCCGACCAGAAGGTGGCTCGCAGCGGGCGCGCGGTGGCCGATACCGAAGCGGCGATCCGCCATGAACAACAGACGCTGGCCGAGCTCCAGCAGCACCGCGCCACGCTGGAAACGAAGCTGGGCGGGCAGCGGCGCCAGCTTGCCGCGCTGCTGCGTGGCGCCTACCAGCTGGGCAACCATGCCCCGTTGAAGCTGTTGCTGTCGCAGGACCGCGTGGCCGATGCGAACCGCGACCTCGCCTATCACCGCTACCTGCAGCGCGAGCGCGCGCGGACGATCACCTCGTTGACCGGCGACCTGCAGGAACTGTCTGCGACCGAGCAGCAGATCCTGGCGCGGAGCCGGGAGCTGGAACAGTCCCGCGAGCAGCAGCGCCAGCAGGCGGCGGCCCTGGCCGAGGATCGCCGGCAGCGGGCGCAGGTGGCGGCCGAGCTGGACCAGCGGTACCAGGACCGCAGCGAGCGCGAGAAGGCGCTGGGCAAGGACGCGCGTGCGATCGAGCAGCTGCTGTCCAGCCTGCGTGCCGCGGCGGCGCGTGCCGAGGCCGAACGCCGTGCGGCCGCCCGTCGTGCCGAAGCCGAACAGGCGCGGCAGGCCGCCACCGGCGGCACGACGCGGACCACGCCGGGCAAGGTGCCGCCGCGGGTCACCGCGAACGCCCCCGCACCGAAGGTCGGCGGCCTGGGCTGGCCGCTGTCGGGCAACCTGCTGGCGCGCTACGGCGGCAAGCTGCCGGACGGCCGCACCAGCAGCGGCGTGCTGATCGGTGCGCCTCCGGGCACCACGGTGACTGCGGTCGCCGACGGCACCGTGGTGTTCTCCGACTGGATGACCGGCTACGGCATGATCCTGATCGTCGACCATGGCAACGGCTACATGAGCCTGTACGCCCACAACGACACGCTGCTGCGCGATCCGGGCGCGCGCGTGCGCCGCGGCGAGGCGGTCGCGCGGGTCGGCAACTCCGGCGGGCAGGGGGTGACGGCGCTGTACTTCGAACTGCGCCGCAATGGCCAGCCGGTGGATCCGACGACGTGGCTGCAGCGCCAGTAGCGCCGGGCCGCCGCCTGCGGCGGATCGTAAACGCGCTCTGAGCGGGCGGTGCCGGTGGCGGCCCGCGTTCAACGGGAATTCGGCCGGGCTTCGCGCATAATCGGTTCCGGCGCGCATGGCGCGCATCCGTTTTCTCATGGAGTGGTTCATGCGTGTAGCCGGCCTTGCTGCTGCCCTGCTGTTCGCACTGTCGCCGGCCGTCGGCCTGGCGCAGAGCGCCCCGGACAAGACGCCGAAGGCGGACGACCCCAATGCCAAGGAGTCGGTCACCTCGCGGGTGCCACTGGACGAAATCCGCCGCTTCGTCGCCGTGTACAACGCGGTGCGCGCGGCCTATGTCGATCCGGTGGACGACAGGAAGCTGATGCAGTCGGCGGTGCGCGGCCTGCTGCTGGACCTGGATCCGCACAGCACCTATTTCGACAAGGAAGACGCCGAAGCCTTCGACGAACAGGCCACCGGCGCCTACGAAGGCATCGGCGTGGAACTGCTGCAACAGCAGGACAACACGCTCAAGGTGGTATCGCCGATCGACGACACGCCGGCTGCGCGTGCGGGGCTGCGCGCTGGCGATCTCATCGTCGCCATCGACGGCAAGCCGATCGGCGCGATCGAGGCGATGGAGCCGCTGCGCGGCCCGGCCGGCAGCCAGGTGGTGCTGACCATCGAGCGCGGCGAGGAAAAGCCGTTCGACGTCACCGTCACCCGCGAGACCATCCGCGTCACCAGCGTGCGCAGCAGGATGCTCGAACCCGGCTACGGCTACGTGCGCATCAGCACCTTCCAGGCCGATACCGGCGCCGATTTCCAGAAGCACGTTGCGCAGCTGCAGGCGCAGGCGGGCGGCAAGCTGAAGGGCCTGGTGCTGGACCTGCGCAGCAATCCGGGCGGCCTGCTCACCGCGGCGGTGCAGGTGGCCGACGACCTGCTGGATAAAGGCGTGATCGTGAGCACGCGCGGCCGCATCTCGGTCAGCGACGCCCGGTTCGAGGCGACGCCGGGCGACCTGATGAGGGGCGCGCCGGTGGTGGTGCTGGTGGACGCGGGCTCGGCCAGCGCGTCCGAGGTGCTGGCCGGTGCGCTGCACGACAACCAGCGTGCGCGCATCGTCGGCAGCCGCACCTTCGGCAAGGGCTCGGTGCAGACCGTGCTGCCGCTGGACAACGGCGACTCGGTCAAGCTCACCACCGCGCGCTACTACACGCCCAGCGGCCGCTCGATCCAGGCCACCGGCATCGTGCCGGACCTGGAACTGGCGCCGGAGGCGGGCAACGCCGACAAGGACATGCCGGCCGCCATCGCCGATTTCAGCGAGGCCAAGCTGCCGGGCCACCTGCGTGGCGACGACGAAGCCGCCGGCGTCGCCACCGGCGTGGTGCTGCCGGGCGACGGGCCGATCCAGTCGGCGCTGCGCGAGCTCAAGCACCCCGGCGCGCTCGCCGCGGCCAAGCCTGCCGCTGCGCCACGGCCGGCGGCCACCGCCAAGCCGGAAGCCGCCCCCCAGCCCGCGGGCGTCACCGTGCCGGCCAAGCCGGAAGAGCCCAAGCCGGAAGCCGTCGACAGCGGCAAGTGACAGAGAGCCACACGGCTTGTGCATCATTGGCGCCGGTGTTGAAGCCCCTCTCCCACCGGGAGAGGGGTTGGGGTGAGGGCCGGGGCGAAGCCTCGCACGACCATCACTCGTCACGAAGCTGCGCCCGAACCCTCATCCGGCGCTTCGCGCCACCTTCTCCCGATGGGAGAAGGAACGGCGTTCAGCGCGGCTTGGTCGGCATCGGGAAGGGCGTGACCACCTTTTCCCCGGTGGCCGCATCGCGGATCGCCGACTGCCCCTTCTTCTCCACTTCCTCGATGCGCACGATGCTCTGCATCGGCAGGTGCAGCACCTTGGTGTCGCCGAACTCCTCGCGCAGGCGTTCCTCGGTGGGGTCCACCACCAGCCCGTCGTGGAGGTCGAACACCAGCTCGGCGATCTCGTTGAATCCCCACAGATGGCTGCTGCCCACGTGCCTGGCGTACAGCTCGTACACCTTGCCGTGGTTGAGGAACGTGATCTTGTACAGGGGCTTGCCGCTCATCGCCCGATTATAGGGACGCCGCGGCCCCTAGAAGCCGTGGCGCTTGCGCAGCCGCCGGGCGATGGCCGCGCGCACGTACAGGCCATAGACGATGCCGAACAGGAACCCGGCCACGTGCGCCGACCAGGCGACCATGCCGAAGCTGGGGCCGATGTAGGCGAACACCACCTGCAACGCCGCCCATACCCCGATCAGCAGGTAGGCCGGGGCGCGCACGAATTCGAGGAACAGGCCCAGCGGCAGCACCACGCCCAGCCGTGCGCCCGGGAACAGGGCCAGGTAGGCGCCCAGCAGCGCCGACACCGCGCCGCTGGCGCCGATGATGATCTGGTCCGGCGATCCCATGGCGTACAGCGCGGCGAGGTTGGCCGCCGCGCCGCCCAGCAGGAACAGCAGCAGCAGCCGCCACGGCCCGAGCACACGCTCGGCCGGCAGGCCAAAGATCAGCAGGAACACCAGGTTGCCGAGCAGGTGCGACCAGTTCGCGTGCAGGAACAGCGCGGTGAACAGGCGCAGCACGCTGCCGTCGCGCAACGCGGCCCACCAGTCCTGCGGATTCCCCAGGCCGGTGGACAGGGCGCCCCAGTCCATCCACAGCGAGCGCCGGGCTTCGTCCGGCCGCGAGATCGACCAGAGGAAGGCCAGCCAGATTGCCGCGAACAACAATGGTACCGCCCAGCGCAGTCCGGTTTTGTCGCGGGAAGGGATGGAGATGAACATGGGCGCGCAAGCCTACTGTGTGACGGCCCAGTCCAGGGTGATGGAATGGGAGGAAATGAATGCGGGGGGCGTTATTGTTTAGTTAACAGCCTTGATGGATACTGCATACGGCGTCGTATGTCGGGAGGGGAATCCGGCGCACCACAGGGCCGCTCGGCGGCAGTGCGGTGCAGGCGCACAACGAATCGTCAACGCCCTACGGAGAGAGTTTCCAACATGCATACCGCTTCCACCCTCGCACGCGTCACCGCTCTGGCTGTCGGCATCGCTGGCGCCCTGGCTTTCGGCCACGCCAACGCCGCCGCCTTCCAGCTCAAGGAAAACAGTGCCAAGGGCCTTGGCCGCGCCTTCGCCGGTTCCACCAGCGCCTGGGACGACGCCTCGGTCGTCGCCACCAACCCGGCTTCGATGCGCCTGCTCAACGGCCGCCAGTTCCAGGCCGACGTGAGCGCGATCAGCTTCTCGGCCAAGATGGAAGACGTCTACAACGCGCGCAACGCCGGTCCGGGCGGCGCGGGCACCGGCACGCCGATCTCCGGCGGCAACGGCGGCGACGCCGGCATGATCGCCCCGGTTCCGGCGACCTACTTCCACGTGCCGTTCGGCGAGAACGACAACATGCACTTCGGCCTGTCGCTGACCGCGCCGTTCGGCTTCAAGACCCAGTACGACCGTGACTGGGTGGGCCGCTACAGCGGCACCAAGACCGACCTGAAGGCCGTCGACCTGGGCGCGGCGTTCTCGTACGACGTCAACCCGTACGTGTCCTTCGGCGCCAGCGTGTTCGTCGAGCACCTGACCATCGAACTGGCCAGCGCCCTGGACTTCGGTGCCATCGCCAATGCCGGCGCGCAGCAGAAGGCCGCCGCCACGGTGCTGGGCGCCGGTGGCACCCCGGCGCAGGCCGCCGCCGCCGCGCAGGCCGCCGCCGCGCAGATGGCCATGCTGGGCCTGGTGCCGGGCAGCGCCGACGGCTACACCACCATCGAAGGCGACAACAACGCCGTCGGCTACGTGATCGGCGGTACCTTCAGCCCGACCGAAGACACCAACATCGCGCTGAGCTACCGCTCCAAGGTCGAGCACAAGATCACCGGCGGCAAGGCCACCTTCGATGTTCCGCAGAACGTGCAGGTGGTGCTGAACACCGCCGCCACCGGCCTGTTCGTCAACACCAGCGGCAAGGCCACCGTGACCCTGCCGGCCTCGGCCACCCTGAGCGTGACCCACAAGATCAACGACCGCTGGACCGTGATGGGCGACGTCTCGCGCACCGCCTGGTCCACCGCGTTCGACCAGGTGACCGTGGACTTCGCCTCCAACCAGCCGGACAACGTGCTGGTGTTCGGCTACAAGGACGCCACCTTCGGTTCGATCGGTACCGAGTACAAGCTGTCCGACACCGTCACCCTGCGCGGCGGCGTGGCCTACGACGAAACCCCGACCACCTACTCGCACCGCGACGTGCGCGTGCCGGACGTGACCCGCAAGTGGCTGTCGTTCGGCCTGGGCTGGACCCCGAAGGAGAACACCGAGTTCAACTTCGGCTACACCCACCTGTTCACCAACGAGCCGGCGGTCAACGTCACCTCGGCCACCGGCAACGTGCTGCAGGGCAAGTACAAGGTCGCCGGCGACATCCTGGCCGCCTCGATCAACTACAAGTTCTGATCCAGGCCCGCGCCTGCTGATGCAGCAACCCGGAAGGCCCCGCGCAAGCGGGGCCTTCCGCTTTCCGGCGGACACGATGGTGGCGCTTCGTCCGATGGCGGCGGCGATGTGGTTCCGCCGCGCGGCGCAGGCGACAATGGGACATGAATCTTTCCGATCCCGCGTTCCAGCTGGAGCTGGCCGCCAACATCGCCGTCGCCGGCTCGATCCTGCTGGCCGGCCGCAACAACGTGCATACCTGGTGGCTGGGCATCGTCGGCTGCGCACTGTTCGCGCTGGTATTCGAACGGTCGCACCTGTACGCGGACATGGTGCTGCAGTTCTTCTTCATCGCCGTCAGCGGGGTGGGCTGGTGGCAGTGGCTGCGGGGCGACCACGGCGCGCCGCTGCCGATCAGCGCCATGCGCGCGTGGACCTGGGCCTGGCTGCTGCCGCTGGCGGTGCTGGCGACCATCGGCTACGGCTGGATGCTGACGCGCCTGACCAATGCCTACGCGCCCTACATCGATTCGGCGGTGCTGGTGCTGAGCATGATCGCGCAGATCCTGATGATGCGGCGCAAGCTGGAATCGTGGTGGGTGTGGCTGCTGGTGAACAGCATCGCCGTGCCGCTGTACTACAGCCGCGGCCTGCACCTGACCTCGATCCTGTATGCAGGCTTCTGGATCAACGCGCTGGTGGCGCTGCGCCATTGGCGGCGGCTGATGCGCGCCGAAACCGAGGCACGGGCCGACGGTGCGCTTGCCTGAGCGGATCGCGCGCGGGCTGGTGGTCGGCAAGTTCTGCCCGCTGCACCGCGGGCACGAACGCCTGATCGAATTCGCCGCGGCGCGTTGCAGGCAGGTGCTGGTGATCGGCTGGTCGCAGCCCGGCTTCGCCGGTTACAGCGCGTCGCGCCGCGAGCGCTGGCTGCGCGCGCGCTTCCCGCAGGTTGAAGTGGTGATGCTCGACGACGTGCGGTTGGCGGCCTTGTGCGCGCGGCGCGGCGTGCCGGTGCGCGTGCTGCCGCCGGACAGTGCGGATGTCCGCGAGCAGCGCGAATTCACCGCATGGCTGTGCCTGGCCCTGTTCGGCGGGCCGGTGCAGGCGGTGTTCACCGGCGAGGCCTATGGCGATGGCTTCGCCGAGGTGCTGGCCGAGCGGTTCGGTGCGCCGGTGGCGCACGAACGGCTGGATCGTGCGCTGGACGTGCGCCAGGCCAGCGGCGCGCAGCTGCGTGCCGATCCGCACGCGCATCGCGACAGCCTCGGCCCCGCGGTATATGCCGACCATGTGCGGCGGGTGGCCTTCATCGGCGGCGAATCCACCGGCAAGACCACCCTGGCACGCGTGCTGGCCGAGCGGTTGGGAACGGCGTGGGTGCCCGAATACGGCCGCACGCTGTGGGAAACGCAGGGCGGCGTACTGCAGGAACACGACCTGCCGCGGATCGCGGCGATGCAGCTGCAGCACGAAAATGCCGCAGCCATGCGTGCCTGCCGCTGGCTATTCTGCGACACCACGCCGTTGGTGACGCTGGGTTACAGCGGCTGGATGTTCGGCAGCGCACCGCCCGCGCTCCAAGCGGCGGCGGCGCGCTCCTACGATCTGCTGTTCCTGTGCGCGCCGGATTTTCCGTTCGAGCAGGATGGCACGCGCGTCGGCGACGGGTTCCGTGCGCGGCAGCATGCGTGGTACCTGCGGCAGCTGCGCGAACGCGGCGTGGACTACGTGCTGCTGGAAGGCCCGCTGGAAGCGCGCATCGCCCGGGTGCAGGCGGCGCTGGCGCGGATGCCGGCGAACGGAATCCGCGTGGCCGCTGCGGATGGATGATGCCGGCCGCTGACCGGCAACCGCATGGCACCGGCCTGGGTTCACCGCGTCCTCTGCCGGAAAACAAGAACCCCGCCTGGGCGGGGTTCTCGAACGCATCGGACAGGCGCCGGATCAGTCGCCCAGGGTCAGCAGCGAGGCGTTGCCACCGGCGGCGGTGGTGTTCACCGTCACCGTCTTCTCGGTGGCGAAGCGCAGCAGGTAGTGCGGGCCGCCGGCCTTGGGGCCGGTGCCGGACAGGCCCTGGCCGCCGAACGGCTGCACGCCGACCACCGCGCCGATCTGGTTGCGGTTGACGTAGACGTTGCCGACGTTGACGCGCGCGGCGATGCGGTCGACGGTCTCGTCGATGCGCGAATGCACGCCCAGGGTCAGGCCGTAGCCGGTGGCGTTGATCTGGTCGATCACCGCGTCGAGCTGGTCGGCCTTCCAGCGGATCACGTGCAGCACCGGCCCGAAGATCTCGCGGTGCAGCTGGTCCAGCGACTTCAGTTCGTAGGCGCGCGGGGCGAAGAAGGTGCCGTGCGCGGCGTCGTCGGACAGCGACGCCGCGGCGATCAGGCGGGCCTCGCCGTCCATGCGCGCGGCGTGGTCGACGAGGATCTTCAGCGCGTCGGCGTCGATCACCGGGCCGACATCGGTCGAAAGCTCGCCGGGGTTGCCGATCTTCAGCTCGGCCATCGCGCCGGCCAGCATGCCCATCACCTTGTCGGCGATGTCGTCCTGCACGAACAGCACGCGCGCGGCCGAGCAGCGCTGGCCGGCGGAGGTGAAGGCCGAACCGATCGCGTCCTTGACCAGCTGTTCCGGCAGCGCCGAGGAGTCGGCGA
>JAEWOJ010000043.1 GCA_023399815.1 Pseudomonadota bacterium
GCGTGACCGACATCATGGCCGAGATCTCGGCCGCCTCGCAGGAGCAGAGCGCGGGCATCGAGCAGGTCAACCAGACCGTCACCCAGATGGACGAGACCACCCAGCAGAACGCCGCGCTGGTCGAGGAAGCCACTGCCGCCGCGCGCTCGATGGAGGAACAGGCCAGCCAGCTGGCCGAGGCCGTGGCCCTGTTCCGCACCAGCAACGTGTCGCCGCGCACCGCCCAACGCCCCGCGGTCCGGCGCAGCGACACGCCGGCCCCCACGCCCCGCCTGGCGCCGGCGCCGCGCCGCATCGAACCGGCCGCCATCGATGGCGGCGACTGGCAGGAGTTCTGAGCGGATCGCCGACGGGGCGGTTAAGCTAAAGAAAGACCACCCCACGTCGATACCTCTTAACAGCCGGCGGTTCCCGCCGCCGGCCGCTATCCGCCTTCCTGTTCCAGAGATCATGTCCGAGCGCGAACCGACGGAATCCGCCCCCTCCTTCGACGGCAATCTCTATGCCGACGAGAAGTACATGGTCCGCAACCCGCGGCAGATCCGCATGCTGCTGCAGGCGATGATCGACCAGCGCGCCGCCGTGAGCGTCCATCCCGATGGCCGCGAACAGTCCTTTCCCAGCGCCGTGCTGGAACTGGAGGAAGACACGCTGCTGCTCGATGGCAGCCCCCTGCCCGCCATCAACCGCAGCACCGCCGACGCCACCCACCTGCTCTGCTTCGCGCAGGTGGACAAGGTCATGGTGCGGTTCCGCCTGGACCACCCGCAGATGCTGGTCGAGGACGGGCGCACCGCCTTCCGCGTCTCGCTGCCGGAGGAGGTCTACCACCTGCAGCGGCGCGAGCTGTACCGGCTGGAGACGCCGGTCGGCGACTCGCCCTGGTGCGTCTTCCCCAATCCCGAGGGCGGCGACCCGCTGCGCTGGCGCGTGGTCGACATCAGCGCCGGCGGCATCGCCGTGCTGCTGCCGCCGGAGCTTACCCTGCTGCGGTTGCAGCAACGCTACGGCGGCTGCGAGCTGCACCTGCCCGACACCGCCCCGATCCCGGTCACCCTGGTGGTCTGCAGCCAGTTGGTGCGCAAGCAGGCCAACGGCCTGGAGCAGCAGCGCGCCGGCCTGCGCTTCGAGGACCTGCCGCGCGGCGCCGACGCCGCGATCCAACGCTACATCTTCCGCATCGACCGCGAGCGCAAGGCACGCAGGAACGGCGGCGCCTAAAGTCCTGCCCGCCGCTGCCGATACACGGAGTGTCCCCCCTCCGCACCGGCACGCTTCCAGGATCAGGAACCACCAATGAACGACACCAGCGCCCACGCCGCCTCCTCCGGCGGCGAATACCTGAGCTTCACGCTCGGCAACGAGCACTACGGGGTGGACATCCTCAAAGTGCAGGAAATCCGCGGCTACGACGCGGTGACGCGGGTTCCCGACGCGCCGGACTACATCAAGGGCGTGATCAACCTGCGCGGCACCATCGTGCCGGTGATCGACCTGCGCCTGAAGCTGCGCCTGGACGAGGCCCGCTACGACGCCTTCACCGTGATGATCGTGCTCAACGTGGACGACCGCGTGGTCGGCATCGTCGTGGACAGCGTCTCGGACGTGATCCCGCTCAGCGCCGAGCAGATCCGCCCCAAGCCGGAATTCGGCGCCGCGGTGGACACCCGCTTCATCTCCGGCATCGGCACCCAGGACGAGCGCATGCTGATCCTGCTGGACATCGAGACCCTGCTCGACACCGCCGAACTGGGCCAGGCGTCGACGGCGGAAGAAGCCGCCGCCTGAAAGTGCGATAGCGATCACAAATCCGTGCGCATCCCGTAAATCATCGGCATCGCCTGCCGATACCGAGCGCATGTCCGGCTGTTTGCCGGCGAAACCCCCATTCCGGAGAAAACAGATGTCCAAGTCCCTCATTTCGCTGATGTCCGCGGCCCTGCTGGCAAGCGTGTCCCTGGCCGCTGCCGCCGACGAGATGATCCCGCCGGAAACCGCTGCCCGCTTCGCCGGCAAGGACGGCATGGTCTGCGGCAAGGTCGAGAAGGCCCGCTACGCCGAAGGTTCCGAAGGCCAGCCGACCTTCCTGCACATGGGCGGCATGTTCCCGCGCCACACCTTCTCGGCCCGCATCCCGGGTTCGGCGCGCGGCAATTTCAGCTTCCCGCTGGAATCGCTGGAAGGCAAGACCGTGTGCGTCATCGGCAAGATCCAGCGCGACGCCTCGCGCGCCGAGATCGAAGTCACCTCGCCGGCCAACCTGAAGCTGGCCAACATCAAGTAATCCATTCCGTCGTCGCCGCGCCGGCATCCGCCGGTGCGGCCGGGTCCCGCGCGTTTTCGCCGGGGGAACGCAGCAGGAGACAGCGCAACCATGCAGTGGATCAAGAACCTCAACCTGATGCCGAAGCTGATGCTCACCTTCGGTGTCGTCCTGTTCGTGATGCTCATCCAGGGCATCGTGGCCTACCGTGGTCTGGCGTCCCTGAACAGCGTCACCGAAGACCTGGGCCAGCACCGGATGCAGAGCATCCGCCAAGCCAGCCAGCTCGGCGCGATGATCCGGGAATACCGCATCGTCTCCTACCAGGGCCTGGTCCGCGCCAGCGCCGACGTGAAGGCCGACGCCCAGAAGCGCGGCGTGGAACTGCGCAAGGACATCGACAAGGCCCTGGCCGACTATCCCAAGCTGATCGACGACGCCCAGCAGCGCAAGCTGTTCGACACCTTCGTCGCCGACTGGAAGGCGGCGCTGGTGTCCTATGACAGCGTCAACGAGCTGCTCGAGCTGGACCTGCCCGACGACGCCGTGGACACGTTCGTCAACGAGACCCGCACCCTGAACAGCAAGGCCACCGCGTCGATGGAGGCCCTGATCACCGACGAGAGCCGTCGCGGCCAGAACGCCGTGGTCGACGCCGCCTCCACCTACAGCTCCTCGCTGACCCTGATCATCATCGGCCTGGTGGTGGGCATCGCCGCCGGCCTGATCCTGGCGTGGCTGTTCGCCCGCTCGCTGGTGGGCAGCGTGCGCGGCGCCGTATCCGTGGCCAACGACGTGGCCGGCGGCAAGCTGGACAGCAGGATCGACACCTCCCGCCGCGACGAAGTCGGCCAGCTGCTCGGCGCCATGCAGCGCATGCAGTCGCAGGTGCAGGCCGTCATCGCCGCGCAGGGCGAGATGGGCCGCCAGCACGACGCCGGCGCCATCAGCTACCGCATCGACGCGGCGCCCTTCCCCGGCGACTACGGGGTGATGGTGACCGGCACCAACCAGTTGGTGGCCGGGCACATCGACGTGAAGATGCAGATCGTCGAACTGGCCCAGCGCTACGCCATCGGCGATTTCAGCCGCGACATGCCGCAGCTGCCGGGCGAGAAGGCCGAAATCACCGAGACCATGGCCACCATCAAGCGCAACCTCACCGCGATCAGCGGCGAGATCCAGCGCCTGAGCGGTGCCGCGGCGTCCGGCGACTTCAGCCTGCGTGGCGACGAGGCGCGCTTCGAGTACGACTTCCGCGCCATGGTGCACAACATCAACACCATGATGGAAAGCACCGACACCAGCCTGGCCGCGGTCTCCGCCCTGATGCAGGCCATCGCCCAGGGCGACCTGACCGCGCGCATGCACGGCGACTTCCATGGCGTGTTCGCGAAGATGCGCGACGACGCCAATGCCACCGCCGAACAGCTGACCGACATCGTCAGCCGCATCAAGCAGTCCACCGTGTCGATCAACACCGCCGCCGGCGAGATCGCCTCGGGCAACAACGACCTGTCGCGCCGCACCGAGCAGCAGGCCGCCAACCTGGAAGAGACCGCCGCGTCGATGGAGGAACTGACCTCCACCGTGCGCCAGAACGCCGAGCACGCCCGCCAGGCCAACCAGCTGGCGCAGGGTGCGCATGGCGTGGCTTCGCAGGGTGGCGAGGTGGTGGCGAAGGTGGTCACCACCATGTCGGCCATCGAAGCCTCGTCGAAGAAGATCGCCGACATCATCA
>JAEWOJ010000091.1 GCA_023399815.1 Pseudomonadota bacterium
TCACCGAAGGCGTGAACCCGACCGACGTCGAAGGCACCGGCCGCCGCGGCGCGGTGACCAAGGAAGACATCGTCAACTTCGCCCGCAACGGTGGCGCCGGCAAGGCCGGTGGCGCACGTCCGGAAGAACGCGTGCCGATGACCCGCATCCGCAAGCGCATCGCCGAGCGCCTGATGCAGTCCAAGGACTCCATCGCCATGCTGACCTCGTTCAACGAGGTCAACCTGGCCAAGGTCGCCGCCGCGCGCAAGGAACTGGGCGAGGACTTCCAGAAGGCCCACGGCATCAAGCTGGGCTTCATGAGCTTCTTCGTGAAGGCCGCCGCCAACGCGCTGCAGCGCTTCCCGGTGGTCAACGCCTCGGTCGATGGCGACGACATCATCTACCACGGCTATTCGGACATCTCGATCGCCGTGTCCACCGACAAGGGCCTGGTGACGCCGGTGCTGCGCAACGTCGAGCGCATGTCCTTCGCCGACATCGAGAAGGGCATCGCCGAGTACGCCAAGAAGGCGCGCGACGGCAAGCTGGGCCTGGACGACCTGCAGGGCGGCACCTTTACCGTGACCAACGGCGGCACCTTCGGCTCGCTGCTGTCCACCCCGATCGTCAACCCGCCGCAGAGCGCCATCCTCGGCATGCACACGATCAAGGAACGCCCGATCGCCGAGAACGGCCAGGTCGTGATCGCGCCGATGATGTACCTGGCGCTGTCCTACGACCACCGCATCATCGACGGCAAGGACGCGGTGCAGTTCCTGGTGGACATCAAGAACCAGCTGGAAAACCCGGGCCGCATGCTGTTCGGCCTGTAATGCCCGAAAGCCCCTCTCCCACCGGGAGAGGGGTTGGGGTGAGGGTTCGGCCCTCCCCGCACCCTCATCCGGCGCTTCGCGCCACCTTCTCCCGCAGGGAGAAGGGATTGGTACCAAGGAACCTCAAATGGCTGAACAATTCGACGTCGTCGTCATCGGTGCCGGCCCGGCCGGCTACCACGCCGCCATCCGCGCCGCCCAGCTCGGTCTGAAGACCGCCTGCATCGACGCGGCGCTGGGCAAGGACGGCAAGCCGGCACTGGGCGGCACCTGCCTGCGCGTGGGCTGCATCCCGTCCAAGGCGCTGCTGGATTCCTCGCACCAGTACCACAACATGCAGCACCAGTTCGCGCAGCACGGCATCAGCTTCAAGGACGCCGGCATCGACGTGGGCAAGATGGTCGGCCGCAAGGACGCCATCGTGAAGCAGTTCACCGGCGGCATCGCGCAGCTGTTCAAGGCCAACAAGGTCACCGCCTACTACGGCTTCGGCCAGCTGCAGCCGGGCAACGTGGTCAAGGTCAAGCAGCACGACGGCAGCGAAGTCGAGCTGAAGGGCACCAACGTCATCATCGCCGCCGGTTCGGATTCGATCGAACTGCCGTTCGCCAAGTTCGACGGCGACACCATTGTCGACAACGTCGGTGCGCTGGACTTCACCGAGGTGCCGCAGCGCCTGGCGGTGATCGGCGCCGGCGTGATCGGCCTGGAACTGGGCAGCGTGTGGCGGCGTCTGGGCAGCGAGGTCACCATCCTCGAAGCGCTGCCGGACTTCCTCGCCGCCGCCGACGCCGAAGTGGCCAAGCTCGCCGCGCGCGAGTTCAAGAAGCAGGGCCTGGACATCAAGCTCGGCGCCAAGGTCAGCAAGACCGAAATCGTCGGCAAGGGCAAGAAGAAGGAAGTAGTCGTCACCTATACCGACGGTGAAGGCGAAAAGACCTTGACCGTGGACAAGCTGCTGGTGGCCGTGGGCCGCCGCGCCGCGACCAAGGGCCTGCTGGCCGACGGTACCGGCGTGCAGCTCAACGAGCGCGGCCAGATCGTGGTCGATGACCACTGCCATACCGGCGTCGATGGCGTGTGGGCGATCGGCGACTGCGTGCGCGGGCCGATGCTGGCGCACAAGGGCTTCGAGGAAGGCATCGCGGTGGCCGAACTGATCGCAGGCCTGCCGGGCCACGTCAATTTCGACACCATTCCCTACGTCATCTACACCAGCCCGGAAATCGCCTGGGTCGGCAAGACCGAACAGCAGCTCAAGGCCGAGGGCATTCCGTACAAGACCGGCAGCTTCCCGTTCGCCGCCGTCGGCCGTGCCGTGGCAATGGGCGAGCCGGCCGGCTTCGCGAAGGTGATCGCGCATGCGGAAACCGACCGCGTGCTCGGCCTGCACCTGGTCGGCGTCGGCGTCTCCGAACTGGTGCACGAAGGCGTGCTGACGATGGAATTCAGTGGCTCGGCCGACGACCTGGCCCGCATCTGCCATGCCCACCCGACACTTTCCGAAGCCATCCACGACGCTGCGATGGCGGTGGAAAAACGGGCGATCCACAAGCCCAATTGAGGCATTCCGGGAATCGGAACGGGACGACGTGGCCGGGCAACACTTACCCCGTCGTCCCAGCGCAGTCCGGGCCCCGTTGCGCACGGTACGAAAGCACAAAATGGATGCCGGCATCCGCTGGCACGATGGGATAAGGCACACCAGATCACCTCGCGACACATAGGCTGGCCGCCACGAGAGCGCACGCCCTGCGTCCACATCCTTGCCCATGCCCCGCGCGGCACGCTCTGCATCGGTGTTACGTCCAACCTGCTGCAACGCATCTGGCAGCACAAACACGACCTGGCAAAAGGCTTCATCCGCGAGTATCGGGCGCATACCCTGATCTGGCACCAAGCGCATGACACGATGGAACCGGCCATCGCGCGCGCGAAGGCCATGAAAGCCTGGAAATGTTTGTGGAAGTTGCGTTTGATCGAGAGCGCGACCCCCGACTGGCACGACCTGTATCCTGACCTCCTTCGAAACAGGCTCCAGCCCGACCAGACATTCGCCTGTTGAGAGCCCCGCTGAGACGACGGACATGACGACAGTACCCGACACCTTCGACGCCTTCCGCATCCACAACGATGGCGATGGCCATCGCGCGCTGGTCGAGCGGATATCGCTTGCCGACCTCTCGCCCGGCGAGGTGCTGATCCGCGCCGCATATTCCTCGGTCAACTACAAGGATGCGCTGGCCGGCAGCGGCGCGGCTCGGATCCTGCGGCGCTTTCCGCTGGTCGGCGGCATCGATGCCGCCGGCACCGTGGTCGCCTCCGACAACCTGGACTTCTCGCCCGGCGACGAGGTGATCGTTACCGGCTGCGGCCAGTCGGAAACGCGCGACGGCGGCTATGCGC
>JAEWOJ010000122.1 GCA_023399815.1 Pseudomonadota bacterium
TACATCGAGGCCATCACCGCCAGCAGCACCTGCGCGGTGCAGATGTTGGAGGTGGCCTTCTCGCGGCGGATGTGCTGCTCGCGGGTCTGCAGGGTCAGGCGGTAGGCCGGCTTGCCTTCGGCATCGACCGACACGCCGATCAGGCGGCCCGGCATCGAGCGCTTGTAGGCGTCGCGGCAGGCCATGAACGCGGCGTGCGGGCCGCCGAAGCCGAACGGCACGCCGAAACGCTGGCTGTTGCCGACCACGATGTCCGCGCCCCATTCGCCGGGCGCGGCGATCAGGGTCAGCGCCAGCAGGTCGGTGGCCACTGCCACCAGGCCCTGGCGGGCGTGCACGGACTCGACCAGCGCCTTGTGGTCGCCGATGTGGCCGAAGCTGTCCGGGTACTGCAGCAGTACGCCGAAGGAATCGGCTTCCAGCGCTTCGGCCGGGGTGCCCACGCGCAGCACGATGCCCATCGGCTCGGCGCGGGTGCGCAGCAGCTCCAGCGTCTGCGGGTGCACCGCATCGTGCACGAAGAACACATCCGACTTTGACTTGGCCGAGCGCTTGGCCAAGGTCATCGCCTCGGCGGCGGCGGTGGCTTCGTCCAGCAGCGAGGCGTTGGCGATCTCCATGCCGGTCAGGTCGGCAACCATCTGCTGGAAGTTGATCAGCGCCTCCATGCGGCCCTGCGAGATTTCCGCCTGGTACGGGGTATAGGCGGTGTACCAGGCCGGGTTCTCGAGGATGTTGCGCAGGATCACGTTCGGCGTGTGGGTGCCGTAATAGCCCTGGCCGATGAAGCTGCGCAGCACCTTGTTCTTGCTCGCGATGGCGCGGATCTTCGCCAGTGCCTGCACTTCGGTCAGCGACTCGGGCAGGGCCAGCGGGGAGGGCGACTTGATCGCGCCGGGGACGATGGCGTCGGTCAGCGCATCGAGCGAGTCATGGCCGACCACGCGCAGCATCTGCGCGATTTCGGCATCGTTGGGACCGATGTGGCGGTCGACGAAGGCGGAGGCGTGTTCGAGTTCGCGCAGCGAGGGCGTGTTCTGGGGCATGACGGACGTCCGGAAGAAGGCGTGCGGGGGCTGGGTCGGCGAGCCCCGAGCGTTCCGGCGACGGTTCCGCGCACGCGGCACCACGGCCGGCAAGCCGGCGGCTCGCCTCGTGCCCCTCTGTCCTTTTGCCTGAGAGTTTGGAAGGCACGACCTGCGGGTCGCGCGCCTCGTGCACCTTCGGCGCCGGATTGAACCGGTCTCTCCAGAGTTTTGACGCAGGTGGTATCGGGGCCTGAGCGATTGCGGGCGTTTGCGCCTTCGGCAGCGATGAACCGCTTCTCCCACCGTGTAGCGCGCTGATTATAGCGGCTGGCCCGGCTGGGCGGTGCCCGCTGTTGGTTCCTTCTCCCTCCGGGAGAAGGTGCCCCGAAGGGGCGGATGAGGGGCGGGCGAAGCCGCGCCGCAAAGAGTTACCTGTGGCCGCGATGAGGAACGCGTCGCCACGCGCCCATATGGGAAACAATCGGGACACCGCTGCTTCAGATGGTGCACGGGCCCTCACCCCAACCCCGCTCCGCGTCCCGGCCCACGCCAGCGGCGTGGGCGCTCGAAGGCACGCCCGCCAGTGGCGCGCAGGCTGTGCCTTCTCGCCCCGCGGGGAGAGGGGCTTCCCCGCATCGGCATTCAGCTACGCGCCTACCGATGGCAGTTCCACCCCCTTATCATGTGCAGCCTTCCCGTTTCCCCAAGGCGCCGCCCGCACAGGGCCGGCGCCCGTCGTGCGTCCTCGCGCACGCCCCGCCGGATACCCCATGACCACCGCTTCGCCCTCCACCCGTCGCCTGGCCCTGCTGCTCGCTGGGCTGTCCATGTTCGGGCCGTTCTCCATCGACACCATCTTCCCGGCCTTCCCGCTGCTGGCGCGGGAGCTGGCGGTGGACGAGGTGGCGGTGCAGCAGACCATCAGCGTCTACCTGCTGTTCTACGGCCTGATGAGCCTGGCGCACGGCCCGCTATCCGATGCCTGGGGGCGCAAGCGGGTGATCCTCGGCGGGCTGGTGCTGTTCGCCGCCGCGTCGGTCGGCTGCGCGCTGTCCACCCACCTGGGCACGCTGCTGGTGTTCCGCGCGCTGCAAGGCGTTTCCGCCGGCGTGGGCATGATCGTCGGTCGCGCGGTGATCCGCGATCTCTACCACGGCCCCGACGCGCAGCGGCTGATGAGCCAGGTGTCGATGATCTTCGGCATCGCCCCGGCCATCGCGCCCATCATCGGCGGCTGGATCCTGCTCGGCGGCGGCGACTGGCCGCTGATCTTCTGGTTCCTGGTGGTGTTCTCGCTGCTGCTGGTCGTCGCTACCGCGCGCTGGCTGCCGGAAACGCATCCGATCGAAGCGCGCACCGCGCTGTCGCCGCGCGGCCTGCTGCGCGACTACCTGCGCATCGGCTTCAACCCGCGCTTCCTGCGCCTGGCGCTGGCTGGCAGCATCAACTTCGGCGGCATCTTCCTGTACATCTCTTCGGCGCCGGTGTTCGTGATGCAGCACCTGCGCCTGGGCGAGGGCGGCTTCGCCTGGCTGTTCATCCCCACCATCGGCGGCATGACCACCGGCGCATTCCTGTCAGGGCGCATGGCCGGCCGCACCTTGCCGGTGCGGCAGGTCGGCATCGGCTTCGCCTGCTGCGCGCTGTCGGCGGTGTTGAACATCGCCTACGCCGCATCGGTAGAACAGTTGCAGTTGCCGTGGGCGGTACTGCCCATCTTCCTCGGCGGCCTGGGCATGGCGCTGATCTTCCCGGTGCTGGCGCTGGCGGTGCTGGACATGTATCCGCAGCAGCGCGGCCTGGCCTCGTCACTGCAGGCCTTCGTGCAGTTGATGGTCAGCACCGTGGTGGCCGGCGTGGTCTCGCCGCTGCTCAGCGGCCGGCCGCTGCACCTGGCGCTGGGCATGGCCGGTTTCATGCTGCTGGGCTTCGTGTTCTGGTACTGGGAACACCGCCGCGAGCGCCACTTGGCCGGCCCGCCTCTGCGCGTGTAGGCCCGGCATCCATCCCCGCATCACCCCGCCTGCGTCACTCTCCTTATTACCGGCCATCGCGGCCGTCATCGGAAGCTGCCACCATGTCCATCCACTCCAAGGGCCGCCGCGAGGCGAAGAAGAAGCTGGCCGAGCGCGAGCGCAACCAGGCCGCCGCCAACCCGGCGCCGAAGGCCGCGGTGGAACCGCATGCCGAACTGCGCGATCAGCAGCGCACCCTGCTGGCCGGCATCGTCCGCCGCGACGGCGAATGGGTGCTGGGCATGGACGGCAAGATCGCCGGCGAAACCCCCAGCGCCGCCCGCGTGCTGGCGCTGATCATGCAGGCCGCCGAACTGCACGAACGCAGCGGCACCCCGGTGCGGCTGATGTACTCCGACGCGCTGAAGGATGCCGCGCACGCCGAAGCAGCGGAGCAGGGCATCGACTTCGACACCTGGAAGCGCAACCTGGCCGCGGAGCTTGGCATCGGCGCGAAGGACGCCGCGGGCACGCATTGAGTTCCGGCAGGACTTGAACGGACAAGGGCGCCGTGAGGCGCCCTTGTTGTTTCCGCAGGAGGATCCGTGGGCTTATCCAGGTGCGGAATGAATCGCGGCGGCTGTGGTGTGCGCCTGCTGTCCGAGTTGCGCTGCTGAGCGGCGACGGCTTGGACGAATTTCCAGGCAGCTTCTACTTGAGCTCGATCCCGGCTGACCGCGCAAACGCGGCATAGTCCAGTGCGGTATTTTGATCATGCACGATCCGCCAATTTCCATCCTGGAGCTGGAAAACGTAAACGAGCCACGTACTGAACGGAGCATCCTCGGGTTTGGCCTGATACTGATACCTGATCAGAGCCATGGCCATGTCCTCGCCAACCACCTTGTGGACAACTTCCCCTTTCCACACCCAGTTGGGGTCTTGGAACCACTGTTCGTGGATCGCGATGAGTTCCGATTTCCTTGTGAAGGCATGCCCATTCTGAACGATGGTGTATAGCACCTCGTCAAGCGTGAGGTTTTCCTTGAATGCATCGATATCACCATCGGCTATCGATGCAAGATGATTCTGTAGCGCAGTATCAAAGTCTGGCTTCATGGTTGCACCTCAACTGAGAGGGATAAGCAGGAAATCAAGCCGGCGCTACGAGGGGCGCCGACATGAGTGGCTTGTCAGGCCTTAGCCCTGGCAGATTCCTGCGTAACTTTTCCGCAAGCGGCAACGAAGCCAAGGGCTGAGACAAGCAGGATTCATTTCATGGGCCGCTACTTGGATCAAGCCGGGCCGCGAGGCGGCATCGGCTTGAATGAGTCGTCAGGTCGTGCATCGATTGGCACTCGGCAACGATATCGCACGATCTCTTTGCCAGGGATGCTTGTGCTGTCTATCAGCATGCGCCCATCCCGCGAGAGCTCGAACTTTGCAATGGAGAGCCAAGTCTCTCCCTCTCCAGAGAGTTCCCCAATCAGGGCGACCTCGTCGCCACGCACGACAACCGATCTGATCGGACCATCGCTTTCCCAGTAGATGATACGGCGCGGGGTCAGGCGAAGTGCCAAGTCATCCGCATCAGAGCCGCAGGAGGTGGGGCTGCCAGCCCAAGTCCCTGTGAACCTCTGCGGTAATGAAGCATCGCCATCTGATGCGAAGACAGTGCTTGGAAGAAGTAACGCTATTGCAAAAACAATGGCCTTCATGCTCCTTCCTTGGCGATTTGACGCCTAGGTTAAGACGTTCCGCGAAGTGGCGTCGGCTTGAATGAATTGTTAGGTGTTGTATCTCACGATGCGTCACCTGAGAGATCGACTGCCACATTTGCGCCAAGAGCCTCAAGAATGTGACGAAGGCTTTCCACGTGCGCCATGTCTACGTCACAGATAACGGCAAGCTCGCGAGCCTTGACTTGCCGCTCCAAGTCGCGCCTCGCCGCTGGTGATAGGTTGACAGAGCGACGCAGGCGACGAGTGAACTCGGACCGTGCATGTCCGACCCATCCACTCCAGGTAGTGCCGTCATTACGCCAGCCGATTATCGACACTGTTGCCATGCACACCTAACGCCTGAGTTAAGCCGACGAGCGAAGCCCGTTCGGCTTGGATGAATTGTTAGGCGCCATCGTTGCGCCCGCAGAAACGATTAACAAGCAAAACAATAGTCGATACGGCTAAGGCCAACCAGCAGGTCAAGAAGGCTGCGCCCGCGAGCCAAACTGTTGCTAGCAATACTGAGGCCAGAGCAGGAAAGTCTAGAGTTCTTGCGCCCCAAGACGATAAGCCGAATATGAGCGCTGCCAGCCATGCGACGAACGCATAGCGTTTGGTACGGTTGATCAGCCGCGCATCTGTCTCTGTCAGATTGCTCATCGATCGGTCTGTACTCTTATCCAGAGTGGGGATGCTTTGATATGGCGCCTAACGCCTGAATTAAGCCGACCGGCGAAGCCGGTTCGGCTTGAGTGAATTGTTAGGCCTCAGCCTGGCGAGTGTATAGCCAACCAATGCGTACAGTGCTGCGCGCAGCATACCCCACGGATCTACAAGCTCTGCGAGCTGTGCACCAAAGAGTAGTGAAATGCCCATGTCGGTTACTTGAACTAAGACAAATGCAGCTGCGACGTGGGTGCCTTGGTTTTTTTGCGCGCCGGCGCCCAAGCGCCAGTAGCAAAGGATTGCAATAATCGCTACAGCGACACGCCGAACGAGGCGATAGTTTTTGACTTTTTGGTCAATGGTTTCTGGGTCGATCCCAGAGTGCACCATGATGAATCCGCTGAGAAGCCCAAAAAGGCTGGACGCGACTAGAATGACGAGTGACCAGGCGATTACGCGCTTCCAGTTCATTCGGAGCTTCCCATGAGGTCTAACGCCTTATGTCTTGAGTTTCCCCTAGCCTAGGAGTCGAGAGCCCGACGTGCGTGCCCGATAACGCCTCGGTGTCAGCGCCACCGTAATTCAGCAGGGGCCGCACGTCGGATCTCGCGTCCAGCGCCCGAACAGTTGACCGAGGTTCCCCTCGAACTGATAAGCGTGGGCCTCGGGCGCGATGCTCTCGACCAGCCAACTGTAGCG
>JAEWOJ010000130.1 GCA_023399815.1 Pseudomonadota bacterium
GGGCTTTACCGGGAAAACCCCTCGCGACTCGCGTCGCTCCTGCACGCATCACGCCGGTGCAACCCGAATCGCCAACAGCTCGCCCCCGCCATCGAGCGAATAACGGCGACGCTCGCCGGCACCGAGCCATGCGGTATCGCCGGCCTGCAACGCCGGCAGCGCGGCATCGTCGAAGCTCGCCTGCCCGGCCAGCAGGTGGATCGCCCAGGCCGCCTGCGGCTCGGTGAAGAACAGCATGTTGCCGACCAAGGGCCGGTGCAGCAGTTCGGCGTTCAACGCATCGCGCCGCCACATCAGGTTGAAGTCCTGCGTAACGCCATCGACCAGTTCGCCGGCCAGTTCGTCCTCGCCGGCGAAGCGCAGCCGCTGGCAGGGCGGCTTCAGGGTCTCGCAGCGGCCATCGGCGAAACGCAGGCGCAGGCCTTCGCCCTGCAGCAGCACCAGTTCGCGTTCGACGCCGGGAAAGGCGGAGAACGCCGCATCCTGCTCGATCTCGGCGATGGACAGGCGCAGCTGCCATTCGCCCGCGTCGGGCAGGCGCAGGATTTCGCGGGTCCAGCCCAGGCCGTTGCGCCACCGCTCGCGGCGGTAGTCGGCAGCAGGGATGACGCGGGAGGAAGCAGTCAACGTATCCATCGCGACATGATGCCATTACGCGTGCGTCGGTCAGGGTTGCATAGGCCCCTTCCCACCGGGGCGAGACCGCACGACTTGCGCGCCGCTGGCATGGGCCGGGGCGCGGAGCGGGGGTTGGGGTGAGGGTGCGGGCGAAGCCCGAGGCGGCGGGACAAGGCACACACGGCAACGTCCCGCGATGCGCCGCGCGCCCTCATCCGGCCCTTCGGGCCACCTTCTCCCGGTGGGAGAAGGGAAAGATCAGTTCACAGCGAACCAACCGCCTCCACGCGCCATCGCCCGCGACCAACAATCGAGCGCCACCGAAACAGGCGCACGCCGCGGATCACCTGGGCATCGCGAGGTTTTCCGCCGCCAGCGGCTTGCCGGCGCGCGGCGTGGTTTCGATCACCGCGTCGGCCGGCAGCGGCGTGCCCTTGTCCAGGCGTTCCTGCACGCGGTCCAGCGCGGCGTACACGTAGGGCAGCAGCGGCAGGTAGCGCGTGCCGTAATCCGGCAGGCCGAGGAAGCCGTCGAAGTGCTGCACATGGCGCACCTGCCAGTAGTTCACCTCGCGCCCGGCCGACTTGGCCGCGGCCACGTAGGGCGCGCTGCTGAAGGCCGGCGGGATCAGGCCGTCGTCGGTGCCGTGCACCACCATCACCGGCAGGCCCTTGCGCGGCAGGCCGGCGCGGGTGGCCTGGATGCCGGCCTGCACGCGGCGGGCGTCCTCGCCCTGCCCGTCCCACAGTCCGCGCAGGCACTTCAGCCCCGCATAGGTCAGGTCGGGCAGCTGCACCTTGCTGTCGAGCAGGCCGACGCCGGCGCCCGGCGGGATACCGCCGCCATCGGCGATCCACGCCGCGCGCTCGGCGGCGGTGGCCGCACGCGGCGAGAAGTCCGGATTCTGCGCGGCGAAGCTGAAACCACAGGGATGTTCGCCCACGCCGTAACGGCCGTAGGCCGAGGCATAGGTGACGGCGACCGCGCGCCACAGGTCGAAGCCGGTGGACAGCGCACCGGCGCGCAGCCCGGCGTCGGTCCAGCCCTTGCCCAGCATCAGTTCGTAGGCGGCCTTGGCCTGCGCGGCCGGGGTGGCGCCGCCGATGACGCCTTCGGCCGCCAGCGTCGCGCAGCGCACGGCGGCGCCGGCCTGCAGCGCGGCGGTCAGCGGCGGCTGCGGCAGGTCGGCCATGTGCAGCTGCGCGCACGGCATCAGCAACGCCGCCTCGGTGGAATAGTCGTACAGCGCGCGGGCGCCGGGAGCATCGGACAGCACGCTCGGCTCGCCGGCGACCACCGCGTCGAGCCAGTCGCCTTCCAGTTCGGCGGCGCGCAGCACCGCGCCGCCGCCGTTGGAGATGCCCACGGCGATGACGCGGGTATTGGCGAAGGTGAACGGCGCGGCCTGCGGGAACGCCTGGTCCAGCGCCAGCAGCGCGAATTCGGCGGCCTGCTTCACATGGCGGCCCCAGTCGGCCTCCGGGTTGTCCTTGGAGTGGGCGTGCTTGAAGGCCACGCCGGCGGCGTTGACCGGCGCGTCCGGTACGAAGGCCAGGTCGGCGGCTTCGCCCAGCGCGCCGACCATGCCGTTGGCACGCACGCCCATCTGCGCGTCCAGGTCGAAGTAGTCGCTGCCTGCGCCCTTGTCGGTGTAGACCACCGCGCAGCCCTTGGGCAGGCCCCAGGCCGCCGCCACCGACACCGCGCCATAGATGCCGCGCGAACCGGAGGCCGGCGCCACCAGCACGCAGCGCCTGCGGGTATCGAAATTGTCCGGCACCTGCGCCAGCACGCGGTGCGGCTGGCTGGCACCAGGCAGGCGCGCATAGGCCGAATACTCGCGTCCGGGCGCCGGTGCCAGGCTGCCGAACAGCTCGCCGTAACCACCGCCCGGGGCGAGGTCGGCGATGCCGCGCCAGCTGCCCCACAGCGCGCGCCGGCGCAGTTCCTCCACCGTCGGCGCGGTGGCGTCGGCGAAGGCCGGCGGCGCCAGACTGCGCAGCCCGGCCAGGCCGAGCCCGGCGGTCAACAGATCGTCGTCGCCGCGGTGCTCGCTGCGCAGTTCGTTGCTGAACATGGAAGGCTCCACGGACTGGGTGGCGGGGCCGCTGGCGCACGACGCCAGGCCGAGTCCGACGATGAGGCCGCAGGCGGCGCGCAGGAGGGAAGTAGTCATGTCCTCACACTAGCAGAGCGCCCTGCCCGGCCCATCGTACTTTCGTACCACGCGGCGCTTGCGTTCCGGCTGCTACGTTCTGCAGCCTTCCCCCACTGTTTCCGGAGTTTCCCATGGACCGTTTCCTGCAGGGCCGCACCGCGCTGGTGACCGGCAGCACGTCGGGCATCGGCCTGGCCATCGCGCAGGCGCTGGCGGCGGCCGGCGCCCGGGTGGCGATCAACGGCCTGGGCACGGCCGAGCAGATCGACGCCGCACTCGCCAGCGTCGCCGCGGCCGGCGGCGAGGCCCGCCACTTCGGCGCGGACCTGCGCAAACCGGCCGAGATCGAGGCGATGATGGCCGCGGTGCAGGAATGGGGCGCGCTCGACGTGCTGGTCAACAACGCCGGCATCCAGCACGCCGCGCCGCTGGCCGAGCAGCCCGCGCAGAAGTGGGACGACATCATCGCCATCAACCTCAGCGCCGCCTTCCACACCATGCAGCAGGCCTTGCCGGGCATGGCCGCACGCGGCTACGGCCGGGTGGTCAACGTCGCCTCGGTGCACGGCCTGGTGGCCTCGAAGAACAAGGCGCCCTACGTGGCCAGCAAGTTCGGCATCGTCGGCCTGAGCAAGGTCGCGGCGCTGGAATACGCCGCCACCGGCAGCCGCGACAGCGGCGGCGTCACCGTCAACTGCGTGTGCCCGGGCTGGGTGGAGACGCCGCTGATCGAGCCGCAGATCCAGGTGCACCGCAACGGCGGCAGCCGCGACGACGGCGTGCGCGCCCTGCTGGAGGAAAAGCAGCCCAGCCTGCGCATGTCGCTGCCGGAGGACATCGCCGCGCTGGCGGTGTGGCTGTGCCGCCGCGAGGCGCACAACCTCACCGGCGCGGCGCTGCCGATGGACGGAGCGTGGACGGCGCAGTAAACCACCCGGAAGCGTGCATGCAGGAGCGCTGCAGGAGCGACGCCAGTCGCGATGGGGATTGCCCGGCAAAGCCCTCGCGACTGGCGTCGCTCCTACAATCAATGTCAATGCGCTTCTGCATGTATTCGCACACAATCGGATTCCTGCCATCGCCCCCGCCCCCATGCCCAGCCTGCTGATCGCCGACGACCACCCGCTGTTCCGCGCCGCGCTGCGCCAGGCCGCGGGCGAGGCGGTGGCCGGCCTGCAGGTGCACGAGGCCGAATCGCTGGAAGGCGTGCTGGCGGCGCTGGACGCCGCACCCGACACCGACCTGATCCTGCTCGACCTGCACATGCCCGGCAACCACGGGCTGGCCGGACTGGCGGCGATCCGCGCCCAGCATCCGGGCGTGGCGGTGATCGTGGTCTCGGCCAACGACGACCCGCGCGTGGTGCGCCGCGCGCTCGACCATGGCGCGGCCGGCTACCTGCCCAAGAGTTCGGGCCTGAACGAACTGCGCGAGGCGATCCGCAGCGTGATGGCCTGCGAGCAATGGCTGCCGGCGTCGCTGCGCGCGGCGGTGGCCCGCGCACAGTCGTCCAGCCACGACAGCGAACTGGCCGCGCGCCTGGCGAGCCTGTCGCCGCAGCAGTTCCGGGTACTGACGCTGGTCGCCGAAGGCCTGCTCAACAAGCAGATCGCCGACCGCCTGGACGTGCAGGAGCGCACGGTCAAGGCGCACCTGTCGGCGATCTTCGAGCGCCTGGGCGTGCGCAACCGCACCCAGGCCAGCGTGGTGCTGCGCGAACTGGAACTGAGCGACCCGGCGCGGCAGATCGAGTGATGCCGGAATGACTTGCGGGGCGGATTGAAGGGGCGGCTGTAGGAGCGACGCCCGTCGCGAGGGGCTTTGCCGATACCCGATCAGTGCCGCGAAGAACACTCCCTCCCTTTCGTGCGCAGCACGAAGGGGAGGGTTGGGGAGGGGTGCTTTGGATGTTCGCGAACACCCCAAAGCCCCCCTCCCGACCTCCCCCTGCTCGCTGCGCGAGCAAGGGGAGGGACAAGGCCCCTCGCAACAGGCGTCGCTCCTGCAGAGGCATTGCAGTTTCGGCCCAGCGCACGATGTCGGCCTGCGTCATCGCGCCCGGCTGCCGTGCCAGTTCGCCCCCCTTTTTGGGCAGCACCCGCGTGGGAATGCTGCGGATGCCGAAGCGCGCACCCAATTCCGGCTGCGCCTGCCGGCCAGCGGGTAGGCCACTTGCGGCGGTTGGTTCACGGCGTATTCCTCACCGTGCGCCGCAACAGCGCGTAGTACAGCAAGGGAATCACCACCAGCGTCAGCACCGTGGAGACCAGGATGCCGAAGATCAGCGCGATCGCCAGCCCATTGAAGATCGGGTCGTCGAGGATGAAGAACGCACCGGCCATCGCCGCGATCGCGGTCAGCGCGATCGGCTGCGCGCGCACCGCGCAGGCCTCGACCACGGCGCGCTCCAGCGTGTACCCACGCGCGGCCAGGTGGTTGATGAAATCCACCAGCAGGATCGAGTTGCGCACGATGATGCCGGCCAGGGCGATCATGCCGATCATGCTGGTCGCGGTGAACTGCGCGCCCAGCAGGGCATGGCCGGGCATCACCCCGATCACCGTCAGCGGGATCGGCGCCATGATCACCAGCGGCACCGCGTAGCTGCGGAAGTACGCCATCACCAGCAGGTAGATCAGCACCATGCCGGCGGCATAGGCGATGCCCATGTCGCGGAAGGTCTCGTAGGTGATCTGCCACTCGCCGTCCCACTTCAGGCCGAAGCCCGCGGTATCCGGCGGCTGGCGCACGAAGAACTGCGCCAGCCGCTGGCCGTCGACGGCGTCGTCGCCGACCTGCCCGACCAGGTCGAACATGCCGTACAGCGGGCTGTCGGCGCTGCCGCTTTCATCGCCCATCACGAAGACCACCGGCAGCAGGTCCTTGTGGTGGATCGCGCCATCCCAGTGCGTGCGCCGCACCCGCACCAGTTCCGACAGCGGCACCAGCTGGCCATCGCCGCCGCGCACGCGCAGCGCCAGCACGCCGTCGAGCGTGGCCTGCCCGCTGGCCGGCAGGCGCAGGCGGATCGGGCGCGGGTAGCGGGAACCGCCGTCGATGACGTGGCTGGCATCCATGCCGGACAGGCCGGCGGCAATGGTCTGCGCGATGTCCGCCTGCGATACGCCCAGCCGCGCCGCGCGTGCGCGGTCGATGGCCAGCACTTCGCGCGCGGCGTCGGCCTCGACGCTGCTGTCCACGTCGACGATGCCGTCGGTGGCGAGGAAGCGCTGCTCCAGCGCGCGGCCGATGCGGCGCAGCCGCGCATAATCCGGGCCATACAGCTCGGCGACGATCGGCGACAGCACCGGCGGGCCGGGCGGCACTTCCACCACCTTGACCGACGCGCCATGACGGCGGCCGATCGCGGCCACCTGCGGGCGCAACGCCACCGCGATGTCGTGGCTCTTGCGCCGGCGCGCGTGGCGGTCGACCAGGTTGACCTGCAGGTCGCCGACGTTGGCGCCTTCGCGCAGGTAGTACTGGCGCACCAGCCCGTTGAAATTGATCGGCGCGGCGGTGCCGGCATAGCCCTGGTAGTGCAGCACTTCCGGCGTGCGGTCCAGCACGCCGGCCAGTTCGGCGAGCAGCGCGCTGGTGTCCTCCAGCGTGCGGCCTTCGGGCATGTCCACCACCAGCTGCAGCTCGGACTTGTTGTCGAACGGCAGCATCTTCAGCACCACCAGTCTGAACACCACCAGGCTCGCGGCCAGTGCCACCAGCGCGGCCATCGCGACGAACAGCAGGCGCCGTCGGCGCGCACCGCCATCGGCGACGAGGAAGGGCGTCATCGCCCGCTCGAACACGCGGTGCAGGCGCACGGCCATGCTGCCTTCGGCATGGCCATGCCCATTGGCCGCCGCCTCTCCCGCTGGCGCGTGGCGGCGCAGCAGCCTGAGCGACAGCCAAGGGGTGACCACCAGTGCGATCATCAGCGACAGCAGCATGCCCACCGAGGCGTTGATCGGGATCGGCCGCATGTACGGCCCCATCAGCCCGCTGACGAAGGCCATCGGCATCAGCGCGGCGATCACGGTGAAGGTGGCGAGAATGGTCGGGCCGCCCACTTCATCGACCGCCGGCGGGATCGCCTCGCGCAGCGTTTTGCCGCCCTGCGCCATGTGCCGGTGGATGTTCTCCACCACCACGATGGCGTCGTCGACGAGAATGCCGATGGAAAAGATCAGCGCGAACAGCGACACGCGGTTGAGGGTGAAGCCCATCGCCCACGATGCGAACAGCGTCGCCGCCAGCGTCAGCACCACCGCGCTGCCGATGACGACGGCTTCGCGCCGGCCCAGGGCGAACAGCACCAGCAGCACCACCGAGCCGGTGGCGAACACCAGCTTCTTGATCAGCGTGCGCGCCTTGTCGCTGGCGGTAGCGCCGTAGTCGCGGGTGACGGTCACCTCGACGCCCGCGGGAACGACCTGCCCGCGCAGCGCCTCGACCCGCCGCAGCACCGCGCGGGTGATGTCGGCGGCGTTGCTGCCTGGCTGCTTGGTGATGGCCAGCGTCACCGCCGGCGCCATGCCGGTGCGCGGGCCGGCGCGGCCGGGCGGCGCGCCGTGCCAGACGTAGCTCGAGGGCAGGTCGGCGGCATCGCTGACCGTGGCGACGTCGCGCAGGCGCACCGGCTGGCCGCCGGCAACGCCCAGCACCAGGTCGGCGACATCGGCGCGGTCGGCGAGGAACCGGCCGGAACTGACCTGCACCACGCCATCGCCGCCGACGCGCTCGCCGGCCTGGCGCGCGAGGTTCGCCGCCTGCAGCGCGGCGGCCAGGTCGTTCACCGTCAGGTCGTGCGCGGCCAGCCGCGCCGAGTCCAGCGTCACCATCAGCGCCCGCTCGGGCGCGCCGAGGGTGTAGACGTCGCGGGTGCCGGGGATGTGCTTGAGCTCGGCTTCCAGCGTGTGCGCGACTTCGGACAGCGCGAGCGCGCCACGCTCCGCATCGTCGGTCCACAGCGTCAGCGCCATCACCGGCACGTCGTCGATGCCCCTGGGCTTGATGATCGGCTGGCCGACGCCGAGGTTCGGCGGCATCCAGTCCTGGTTCGAGAACACCTTGTCGTACAGGCGCACCAGCGCCGGCTGCCGTGGCACGCCGACCTCGAATTCCACCGTCAGCACCGCCAGGCCGGGACGGCTGACCGAGTAGGCGTGCCGTACCTGCTCGATCCCGGCCAGCTTCTGCTCCAGCGGATACGCCACCATCTGCTCCACCTGGCGCGCGTCGGCGCCGGGGAACGGCACGATGACGTTGGCCATGGTCACGTCGATCTGCGGCTCCTCCTCGCGCGGGGTGATCGCCACCGCGACCAGGCCGAGCAGCAGGCCCAGCAGCGCGAGGACCGGCGTCAGCGGGTTGTCCTGGAAGCGACGGGCGAGGCGGCCGGAGATGCCCAGCCGCGGCGTGTCGGACGCGGCCATGTCACCGTTCCCCGCGCGCGGCGGCCAGCGCCTGCATCGCCGCGACCGGATCGGCGGCGATGCGCTCGCCCGGCTGCAACCCGGCGATCACCTCGACCGCGTCGCCCACGCGCTCGCCCAGCCGCAGCTGGCGCAGCGACAACCGGCCCTCGGCCAGCACGTACACCGCGCTGACCTCGCCGCGCTGTACCAGCGCCGACACCGGCACCTGCGGACCGGCGCCGGCCGCCAGCGCCGGGAACGCGACCCGCGCGGTGCTGCCCGGCGCCGGCGCCGGCGTCAACGCCGGCAACTGCACGCGCACCTTCACCGCATGGGTGGCCGCGTCGGCGGCGGGGAACACGGCCACCTGTGCCGCCTCGATCCGGCGGCCGTCGGCGAAGACGATGCGCGCGCGCCGGTCCTGGCCGATCGCCGCCGCCTCGGACTGCGGCACGCTGACTTCGATGCGCAGCGCATCGGGCGCGAACAGCGTCAGCAACCGCTGCCCGCTGCCGACGCTCTCGCCCGGCTCCACGTCGCGGGTAGCGACGATGCCGGCATAGGGCGCACGCACCGTGGTGTAGAGGCTCTGCTGGCCGGCATCGGCCAGCCGCGCGCGCGCGGCGTCGCGGGCGGCCAGGGCGGTGTCGCGGGCGGCCCGCGCCTGGTCCAGCTGCGCCCGGGAAACGTACTGCCCATGCGCCAGATCCGCATGCCGGCGGTAGTTCAGTTCCGCCTCGCTGGCGCCGGCCTCGGCCGCGCGCAGCTGCGCGCGCGCCGCATCCACGCCGGCCTGCTGCTCGACCGCGCTCAACCGCAGCAATACCTGCCCGGCCGCGACCCGGTCGCCGACGTCGATTGATACCTCGCCGACGCGGCCGCCGGTCTGCGCCGACAGCGTGGCCTGGCGCACCGCCTCGACCACGCCGTCCCAGGCGCGCCCGTCAGCCGCGGCGGCCTGCACCGGCACGGTGGGCAGCCCCTCGATCGCCGCCTGCGGCGGCGTCCTTCCTTCCCCGCCACAGGCGGCCAGCGCGGCGGCCAGCAGCAGCGGCAGGAACGGGCGTATCGGGCGATGGTTCACGGCGCCTGCCTCACTTGAAGGCGCAGCCGCCGGGCACGCCCAGCTTGCGGAACAGGATCGCCGCCGGGCAGAAGCCGGTCACACTGGCCTGCAGCAGATTCGCACCGACGAAGGCGGTCAGCCACAGCCACAGCGGCGAGACATAGTGGGCCAGCGCCAGGCTGGCCAGGATCATCACGCCGGCGAAGGCGAGTACGGCACGGTCGAGGTTCATGGTGGTTCTCCAGTGGTGGCAAAGGGATTCAGCGCACGCGCATCACGCCCAGCAGCTTCAGCACGTACTTTTCGTAGACCGGCTCGGTGTTGCCGGTGCGCATCTTCATCAGGAAATATTTCTCGAACGCCACCTTGGCCAGATGCACCCAGCGGCCGACGCGGGCCCAGGTGAGGTTGCGCGGCGGAATCTGCGGCAGCGCCACGAAGGCCGCGCCGGTATCGCCCATGTCGGCCAGGCAGATCGCGTTCCAGGTGGCCTCGGCGGTCGCCGGCCTGCCAGCCAGCGCGGCCTGGATGTTGCGCGTCACCGCGGTGACCATCGACTCGATCATGAAGCCGGTCTTGGGCGCGCCGGTCGGCACCGGGGTCTGCTCCACCGGCGGGATCGCCACGCACACGCCGAGCGCATGCACGTTCGGATGGGCCGGGTTGCGCTGGTGCCGGTCGATCAGCACGAAGCCGCGCGGGTTGCACAGGCCTTCGATGCCGCGCACCGCGTCCACCCCGGTGAACGCCGGCAGCACCATCGCGTAGCGGAACGGCAGCGCGTGGGTCTTCTTCGGCTTGCCGTCCTCGTCCATCTCGGCCACGTCCATTTCGCCATCGCGCACGCCGGTGATCCGGGCATTGACGACCCAGTTGATGTGGCGCTGGCGCAGCTCCGATTCCAGCAGCCCGCGCGAATCGCCCACGCCGCCCAGGCCCATGTGCCCGATATACGGCTCGGGGCTGACATAGGTGATCGGCACCCGGTCGCGCAGCCGGCGCTTGCGCAGGTCGGCGTCGAGGATCATCGCGAACTCGTAGGCCGGGCCGAAGCAGCTGGCGCCGGCGGCGGCACCGACCACCACGGGGCCGGGGTCCTGCAGGAACTGCTGGTACGCCTCCCAGGCGCCGGCCGCGTGCGCGGTGGTGCATACCGACTGGGTGAAGCCGGCTTCCGGCCCCAGCCCCGGCACCTCGTCGAACGCCAGCCGCGGACCGGTGGCGACGACCAGATGGTCGTAGTCGATGCAGCGGCCGTCGCGCAGGCGCACGCGGCCGTGTCCGGGCTCGACCCGCTCGGCGCCGCACCCCTCGAACGCGATCCCGCGCCGGGCCAGGTGCTCGGCCACCGGCACCTGGATGTCGGTGGGCTTGCGCCAACCCACCGCCACCCACGGATTGGAGGGCACGAACGAGAACAGCCCACCATCGCCGATCACCGTGATCGCCACGTCCGGCCCCAGCGTGCCGCGCAGTTCGTAGGCGGCACTCATGCCGCCGATGCCCGCTCCCAATACGACGACATGTGCCATGCCACACCCCTCCCGTCGCGCCGGCCCGGTCCCGGGAAGGGATCGCCATCGCCGGCTTGCCTATACATTAGATATTTCTTATATTAGAGTCAACTGAAATATAGAGCTCTCCCCCATGCATCCCACCGTCAACGAGTTGATCGCCGCCGCGCGCTCGCGCATACGCGAAGTCGCTCCGGCCGAAGCCGCCGCCTGGCTGGCCGGCGAAGGGGTATTGGTCGACGTGCGCGAACCGGGCGAATACGCCGCCGGCCACCTGCCCGGCGCGGTGAACCTGCCGCGCGGGGTGCTCGAATTCCAGATCCACGCGCACCCGGCCATGGCCTGCACCACCAGCGACGCGCTGGCCCGGCCCGCGCGCCCGCTGCTGCTCTACTGCCTGAGCGGCGGGCGCTCGGCACTGGCCGCCGACAGCCTGCGCCAGCTCGGCTTCGCCGACGTGCGCTCGCTTGCCGGCGGCCTGGATGCATGGCGCAATGCGGGCCTACCGATCACCACGAATTGACGATGGCAAGCAACGACGACAACGGCTTCGATGTGGCGACCATGCGCGCCCACGCCGGCGAGGCGGCGCAGCTGCTCAAGGCGCTGGCCAACGAGAACCGCCTGCAGGTGCTGTGCCTGCTGGCCGACGGCGAGCGTTCGGTGGGCGAAATCAACACACTGCTGGACCTGAGCCAGTCGGCGCTGTCCCAGCACCTGGCGGTGCTGCGCGAGGAAGGACTGGTGCAGACCCGCCGCGAGGCCCAGACCATCTACTACGCACTGGCGCCGGGGCCGGCCGCGGCGGTCATGCACACGCTTCACGGCATCTACTGCGCCCCGCCGTCGCGCGGCAAGGCAGGCCGCCGGTGATCGGCCTGCTCAAGGCGCTGCTCGGGCGGGACGGCACGGGCATCGACCCGCGCGCGGCGCTGCAAAGGATCGAACACGGCGCGGTGCTGGTGGACGTGCGCGAACCGGAGGAGTTCGCCAACGGTCATGCACCCGGGGCCAGGCTCCTGCCGCTGTCGCGCATCCGCAGCGATGGCGCGGCCGCCCTCGACGCGCTGCGCCTGCCCGCAGGCGGCGAGTGCGAGGTCCTGCTGGTCTGCCGCAGCGGGATGCGCTCGCGGATCGCCCGGCGCCTATTGGCGAAGGGTGCCCGCTACCGCTGCCTCAACGTCGATGGCGGCATGGCCGCCTGGGCCGCCGCCGGCCTGCCGCTGGTGCGGCCGTGACCGTCCCGATTTCCCTCTTTCCCTCTATTGATGGAGCCCTGCGATGACCACCGTGAATTCCTACACCGACCTGACCCGCGACATCTCGCGCAACCTCACCGCGCTGCGCACCCACAATCCCGACGTGATGCAGGGCTTCGGCGCCCTCAGCAAGGCAGCGATGGCCGCCGGCGCGCTGGACGAGAAGACCAAGGAACTGATCGCCATGGCGATCGGCGTGGCCAGCCGTTGCGATGGCTGCCTCGGCTTCCATGCCAAGGCGCTGGTGCGGCTGGGCGCGACGCCGGAGGAATTCCGGGAGATGCTGGGCGTGGCGGTCTACATGGGCGGCGGCCCGTCGCTGATGTACGCGGCCAATGCGCTGGCGGCGTTCGAGGAGTTCGGCGCGGCGCAGGCGTGACGGGACGCCGGTAGCCGTTCCTGCCTTTGCGCGCTGCCGTTCGGGGAGCCAGTGGGGATGGCAGCGGCACATGTCGCCGCTGCGCCCTGCCCCCCTCTCCAGGAGGGAGAGGGGCTTTTGGTCCTTCTCCCTTCGGGAGAAGGTGCCCGGAGGGCGGATGAGGGTTGGGCGCCGCAGCGAAAGCCCCGATCACAAGCCCCCACGAAATCCCTTGGGACCCGCAGTGCGCCCCACAGGAAGCGCTCCTACAACGCATCCACCTGCACCAGCGTGCGCGCGGCCAGCAGCCGGTCCATGACCGACTTCAACGCCAGCGGCCGCACCGGCTTGTGCAGCAGGGTCAGGCCCTGCTCCAGCACCTCGCGGCGCGTGGCCAGGCTGTCGTCGGCGCTGAGGATCAGGGTCGGCCGCGCGCCGAAACGCGCGCCCAGCCGCCTCTGCAGGGCGGTGCCGGTGTCGCCGTCGTCCAGGTTGTAGTCGAACAGCCACAGCGCCGCCGGCGCGGCCTGCATCGCCGCGACCGCGCCGGCCTCGGCCGCGGCCTCGGCCACGTCGTAGCCCCAGCCGCGCAGCAGCGTCGCCAGGCCGGCCAACGCCGCCGGGTCGTTGTCCACGACCAGCACGCGGATCGCCGCCGGCGCTTCCGCCGCTTTGCCCGCCAGCGCCGCGACCGGGACCGCCGCGAGCGACGCCGGCGTCGGCGCGGTATCCACCGCCAGCGAGAACACGGTGCCGCGCCCCAGCGTGCTGCGCAGCCGCAGCGGCGCGTCCAGCAGGCCGGCGATGCGGTCGGCGATCGCCAGCCCCAGGCCCAGTCCCTGCCCGCCGCTGTCCTCGCCGCGGCGGAATTCCTCGAAGATGCGCCGCTGCTCGCCCTCGGCGATGCCCGGCCCGGTGTCGTGCACCTCGATCCGCAGCCGCCCGTCCTCGCGGCGCGCGCCCAGCAGCACGCCGCCCTGCGCGGTATAGCGCACCGCGTTGGCCAGGAAGTTCTGCAGCACGCGCCGCAACAGCTGCGGGTCGCTGTTCACCCAGGCGCGGGTCGGCACGTAGTGGAACGCCAGCCCGCGCGCCGCGGCCAGCGCGCGGAATTCCGAGGCCAGCGGATCGAGCACCTCGGCCAGCGGCATGTCGCGCGGCTGCGGCACCAGCCCACCGGCCTCCAGCCGCGACATGTCGAACAGGCCGGTCAGCAGCTGCGTGGTCGAATCCAGCGCGCCGCGGATCTGCACCACCGCCTGCCGCTGCGGCGGTGCGTCCACCTGCTGCGCCAGGGTGTCGGTGAACAGGTGCGCGGCATGCAGCGGCTGCAGCAGGTCGTGGCCGATGGCGGCCAGGAACCGGCTCTTGGCGTCGTTGGCGCGCTCGGCCTCGCGCTTGGCCGATTCCAGCAGCGCGGTGCGCTCGCCCACGCGCTGCTCCAGGGTCTCGTTGCTGCGCATCAGTTCCTGCTCGGTGCGGCGGAACTCGGTGACGTCGGTGAAGGTGGCGACGAAGCCGCCGCCGGGCATCGGGTTGCCGCGGATCTCGACGATGCGGCCATCGGGGAACACGCGCTCGGTCAGGTGCGGAGTGCCGGCGCGCATGAAGGCCAGGCGCCGGTCCACCGCGCGCTCGTCACCGCCACGCTCGGGCATCGCATGCAGCGCCCAGCGGGTCAGGTCCATGATCGGCCGGCCGACCTGCAGCAGCTCGTCGGGGAAGCCGAACAGCTGCGCGTAGGGCCGGTTCCACGCCACCAGCCGCTGCTCGCGGTCGATCACGCTGATGCCCTGGCTCATGTTCTGCAAGGCCGCCTGCAGCACCTGCTGGTTGAAGCGCAGGTCCAGCGCGGCCTCGCTGACGATGGCCGCGACCGTGGCCAGTTCCCCGCTCTCGCGGCGCGCGGCGTCCAGCAGCAGCCGCGCCGAGGCGGCGCCCAGCACGGCGGACAGTTCGCGCTCGACGCTGGCCTCGATCGGCGCCGGCACCGGTCCCTGGCGCGGCGCGTCGGCCAGCAGCCGCTGCACCTTCTCGTAGGGCAGGAAGCGGCGGCCGGCATCGCGCAGCGCATCGGCATCGAGATTGCGGCGGGTGCGGTCGGGCGTGTCGCGCCGCCACACCATCGCCAGCAGCGTCACCGCCGTGCCGACGAACAGGCTGGCGCCGACCGCGCGTCCCAGCGGGCTCCAGCCGGTCAGGCCGAACAATTCGCCCGGCGCCAGCCAGTGCCAGCCGAACGGCCCATCGGCCAGCCACGCCGGCACCCGGCCGCCGTTTTCCAGCAGCGTCGGCAACAGCAGCACCCACGCCCAGGTGACGAAGCCGGCCAGCACGCCGGCGATGGCCGCGCGCGGCGGCGTCTGCGGCCGCCAGATCGCGAAGCCCAGTACCGGCACCAGCGTGGCCATCGCCGAGAACGAGATCGCGCCGATGTCGGCCAGCACGTTGCCGCCGCCGATCGAGCGGCTGTAGGCCCAGGCCAGCAGCATGATCACGCAGATGCCGGCGCGCCGCAGCCACACCAGTTCGCGGCGGTGGTCGCCGCCGGCGCGCGCCCAGGTGCTGCGCAGCAGGCCCGGCGCGAACCAGTGGTTGCCGATCATCAGGCTCAAGGTCAGCGTGCTGACCACCACCATGCCGGTGGCCGCGCTCAGGCCGCCGAGGAAGGCGAACAGCGCCACCCCGGTATGCCCGGCCGAGAACGGCAGCGCCAGCGTGTACATGTCGCTGGGCACGCTGTTGCCCAGCAGCGCGCTGCCGGCGCGCGCCAGCGGCAGGATCGGCAGCGCGATCAACAGCAGGTACAGCGGGAACAGCCAGCGCGAGGTGCGGATGTCGGCCGGGTCGCGGCACTCGACCACGCCGACGTGGAACTGGTGCGGCAGCAGGAACATCGCCAGCGCGCCGAGCAGCACCAGCGGCACGAAACCGCCGGCCGGCGCGTCCACTGGCGCCGCCGGCGGCGTCGCCACGCCGTCCAGCCCGAACCAGACGAAGGCGCCCAGCGCCAGCATCGCGCCGAGCTTGAACAGCGATTCGGCGGCCATCGCCAGCACCAGCCCGCGGTTGTGCTCGGACACGTCGGCGCGGCGCGCGCCGAACAGCATCGCGAACAGCGCCATCGCCAGCGCCACGTACAGCGCGCTGTCGCGCCAGGGCGCCGCATCCTGCACGGCATCGGCCGAGCGCAGGGTGAGCATGCCGAAACTCATCGCCACCGCCTTGAGCTGCAGCGCGATGTAGGGGATCAGGCCGAGCGCGGCGATCAGCGTCACCGTCGCCGCCAGCCACGCATCGCGCCCCAGCCGCGCGGCGATCAGGTCGGCCAGCGAGGTCGCGTTGGTCTCGCGCGCCAGCCGCACCAGCCGCACCATCATGCCGATGGCCAGCGCGTAGAACAGGATCGCGCCGACGAAGGTCGGCGGCAGCGGCCAGCCGTAGCGCGCGGCCTGGGTCACCGTGCCGTAGAACGTCCACGAGGTGCAGTGCACGGCCAGCGACAGCGCATAGACGTGGCGCCAGTGGCGGGCGAGCACCGCCGGCCGGCGTTCGCCGTACAGCGCGACGCCGAACATCAGCACCAGCCAGGCCACTCCGGCCAGCGCCACCGTCACCAGGCTCAACATGCGTGTGGGTTCTTCATCGGCATGGCGGGCAGGATAAAGCCAGATGCAGGCGTAGGAGCGACGCCAGTCGCGATGGGGCTTCACCGGGAAAGCCCCTCGCGACTGGCGTCGCTCCTACAGGGCTACGGATGCGGGGGCAACAAAAAACCCACCCCACGCAGCACGTGGGGTGGGCTCGTCAGTGGGAGAGGACCGGGCCGGCAAGGCTGTCGCCTTGGTCCGTCACCCGTTCCTCGCCACTCGGTCGCGGCCTCAGAAGTTGTAGCGCAGCGACACGTACCAGTTGCGCGGCAGGCCGTAGTAGGCGGTCTGGATGTTGCCGACGCTGGCGAACTCCTGGCCTTCGGTCTTGTACTGCTTGTCGGTCAGGTTGCGCACGCCGGCGCGGACCTGCCAGGCCAGCTGCGGCGAATCCCACACGCCGTAGACGCCGAGCAGGGTGTAGGCGTCCTGGCTGAGCACGTCGCGGTTGTCCACGCTCAGCCAGGTCTTGCCGCGGTAGGAAGCATCGCCGCCGAAGGTCAGGCTGCCGCTGTCGCCCAGCGGGAACACGTGCTGCAGGGCCACGCGCGCGGTCCAGTCCGGCGAGAACGGCACGTGGTCGTGGTTCACGGTCAGGTCGTAGCCCGGGTAGCCCGGGTCCAGCCGGAAGTCCTCGAACTTGTCGTACTTGGCGTCCATCCAGCCGATCTGTGCGCTCAGCGTGGTGGCCTCGCCCAGCAGCGCGCTGCCTTCCAGCTCGATGCCCTTGATGTTGAGCTTGGCCGCGTTCAGCACCGGGAAGGTGCCCACGTCCTGCGACACGCGCGCCTGGAAGTCGCTGTAGTTGCTGTAGAACGCGGCGGCGCTGCCGCGGAAGCGATGGTCGGCCGAGCTGCCCTTCAGGCCCAGCTCGTAGGTCCATACGTATTCCGGGTCGAACTTGGCATGCTCCACGTCGTAGGCGGTGTTGGCGCGGCCGTTGAAACCGCCGGACTTGAAGCCGCGGTTGGCCGAGACGTAGCCCATCAGGTTGTCGCCGAAGGCCTTCTGCAGGCTGACCGACGGCGTCACCGCCGTCCACGACGCGGACGTGGCCGGGAACGGCACGGTGCCGTTGAGCGCGGCCAGCGCCGGGCCCCAGAAGGTGCTGGTGGTGCGCTCGTAGTCCTTCTTGTCCTTGGTCCAGCGCACGCCGGCGGCCACCGTCCAGCTCGGTACGAACTCCCAGTTGAGGTGCGCGAACGCCGCGGTGCTGGTGGTGGTCAGGTCGTCCTCGATGGTGCGCAGGAAGCTGACCGGCGTGCCGAGGACGGCATACAGGTCGTCGGCATAGGCTTCCTGGTAGGACGGCACGTGCTCCTTCATCCAATAGGCGCCGAAGGTCGCGTGCACGTTGCTGCCGTTGTCGTAGTGCAGCTGGAATTCCTGGCTCTTCTGGTCCTGGTTCAGCGCCACCAGCACGTCGCCCAGCTCGTACTGGGAGGCATCGATGTCGATGTAGGACTTGGTCTTGAGCTTGCGGTAGGAGCTGATGCTCTTCAGCGTCCACTGCGCGTCGATGTCCCAGTCCATCGCCAGCGAGGCGCCGGAGTGCTTCAGGTACTGGCCCTTGTCGGGGTCGAAGGAGGTGCGGGCGCGGCGGTTCCACTCGCCGGTCTCGCCCGGCTTCAGCACCACCATGCCCAGCACCAGGTCGGTCTGCATCAGGTTGGCCATCGGCCGGCCCAGGGTCAGCGCCGCGTCCTGCTTGGTGGTGTCCAGCGACAGGGTGGCGCGGAAGTTGTCGGCCGGGTTGAAGGCCAGCTTGAGCCGCAGCGCCTCGGTGTCGTCGTCGTTGTAGTGCTTGCCGGTGTCGGCGTCCTTCACGTAGCCGTCGTTGGTGATCTTGGCGCCGGCGATGCTGGCCGCGACGGTGTCGCTCAGCTTGCCGGACACGTAGAAGCGGCCTTCCAGGCGGCCGTAGTCGCCGGCGGTGACTTCCACCGCGCCGCCCTCGTTGTCGAACGGGTTCTTGGTGGTCAGCTTGATCGCGCCGCCGGTGGAGTTCTTGCCGTACAGCGTGCCCTGCGGGCCGCGCAGCACTTCCAGCTGCTGGATGTCGAACAGCGAGAACAGCGCGCCGTTGATGCGCGAGTAGTAGACGTCGTCCACGTACATGCCCACGCCCGGGTCGAAGGTCTGCAGCGCGTCCGGCTGGCCGATGCCGCGGATGAACACGTTGACGCTGTTGGCCGAGCCGCGGCCCTGGGCGATGTTCATGTTCGGCACCGCGCCCTGCAGGCCTTCCACGGTCGAGGCCTGCAGGTCCTTGATCTGCTCCTCGCCGAAGGCCGACACCGCCACCGGCACGTCCTGGATGGACTCGCTGCGGCGACGTGCGGTCACGGTGACTTCGTCCAGCTGGGTGGCCTGCTGGTGGCCGGCCGGCTGCGGCTGTTCCTGGGCCTGCACGAATGCGGCCGGGGCCAGCAACGCACAGCCCACGGCCATGCTCAGATACTTGCGCTTCATTGGTCTCCCTCCTCCCGGGTGTGACACGGCGGCACACGGATGCCGCCCATGCTGAGCACGTTAACGGGACGTTAGGAGGCGGCGTATCGTCCGTTCGTACAGTGGGCCGGCCCGCCCCGGCTCCCGATACTCGCCGGCATCGTGTCTGGCCGGGGAGCCGTGGATGTCGTTTCTGATCGTACTGGCGGCCCTGTGCTTCCTGATGTTCGTGGCCTACCGCGGCTACAGCGTGATCCTGTTCGCGCCGGTGGCGGCGCTGGGCGCGGTGCTGCTGACCGACCCGACCCTGGTGCAGCCGATGTTCACCGGCCTGTTCATGGACAAGATGGTCGGCTTCCTGAAGCTGTACTTCCCGGTGTTCCTGCTCGGCGCGGTGTTCGGCAAGCTGATCGAGATTTCGGGTTTCTCCAAGTCGATCGTGACCGCCACCATCAGGCTGGTCGGCGCGCAGCGCGCGATGCTGTCCATCGTGCTGGTCTGCGCCCTGCTCACCTACGGCGGCGTGTCGCTGTTCGTGGTGGTGTTCGCGGTGTACCCGTTCGCCGCCGAGCTGTTCCGCCAGAGCAACATCCCCAAGCGGCTGATCCCCGGCACCATCGCGCTGGGCGCCTTCACCTTCACCATGGACGCGCTGCCGGGCACGCCGCAGATCCAGAACATCATCCCGGCCTCGTTCTTCGGCACCACCGGCTGGGCCGCGCCCACGCTGGGCGTGATCGGCACGGTGGTGATCCTGATCCTGGGCATGAGCTACCTGGAATGGCGCCGCCGCGTCGCCGCGCGCAACGGCGAGGGCTACGCCGGCCGCGACGACGCACTGCGCAACGAACCCGAGCCGTTCCAGGGCGACCGCCTGGCGCATCCGCTGGTGGCGGTGCTGCCGCTGGTGCTGGTGGGCGTGGCCAACTTCCTGTTCACCCGCTGGATCCCGGGGTTCTACGGCGACAGCCAGTCGTTCGTGCCGGCGGTGATCGGCAACCCGGCGCCGGTGGTGCAGGACGTGTCCAAGGTCGCGGCGATCTGGGCGGTGCAGGGCGCGCTGCTGCTGGGCATCCTCAGCGTCATCGCCTTCGCCTGGAAGCCGGTGGTGGCCGCGTTCGCCGAAGGCACCAAGTCGGCCATCGGCGGCGCCATGCTGGCCTCGATGAACACCGCCTCGGAGTATGGCTTCGGCGCGGTGATCGCCGCCCTGCCCGGCTTCCTGGTCGTGGCCAACGCACTGGGCTCGATCCCCAACCCGCTGGTCAACGAGGCCATTTCCGTCACCGCCATGGCCGGCATCACCGGCTCGGCCTCGGGCGGCATGAGCATCGCGCTGGCGGCGATGGCCGACAGCTTCATCGCCAACGCGCAGGCCGCCGGCATCCCGATGGAAGTGCTGCACCGCGTGGCGGCGATGGCCTCCGGCGGCATGGACACCCTGCCGCACAACGGCGCGGTGATCACCGTGCTGGCCGTCACCGGCCTGACCCACCGCCAGTCCTACAAGGACATCTTCGCCATCACCGTGATCAAGACCCTGGCGGTGTTCGCGATCATCGGCGTGTACTACGCCACCGGCGTGGTCTGAAGCCCGCCGGAAATCCGGCCCGGTAGCGCCGGCCGCTGGCCGGCAGCTCGCATTGCCCGGCATCCCTGCGGTTGCCGGAATCCCGGCCCCGTCGGTAGTGCCGGCCGCTGGCCGGCAGCTCGCATTACCCGACATCCTTGCGGTTGCCGGCCAGCGGCCGGCACTACCGGAGAGCGGCTGGGGAAATCCCACGAACCCGAGGACGGCCGGGAACAAGGACGATACGGGACGGGATCGCGCCGCGGTACCCGGCGCCGGTCGTGGCCGACGCGCCGTCAGCGCGCGGCCAGTTGCCCGCAGTGTCCTTCCAGCAGCTGCGAGTGCTGCAACCAGTCGGGATCGGGGAAATAGGCGAACACCAGGGTGCCGTCGCGCAGGCTGTCGATCAGCGGACGCGCCACCGCCGGCCGCACCGCCGGGCATCCCAGGCTGCGTCCCAGGCGCCCCTGCAGGCGCGCGGCCACCGGGTTCACGTAGGGCGCGCCGTGGATGACGATGGCGCGCTCGCGGGCATGGTCGTTGAAGCCGGGCTCCAGCCCGCGCAGGCGCAGCGAATAACCGTTGCCGCCGCTGTAGGTCTCCTGCGCGACGAACGCTCCGAGGCTGGACATGTAGCTGCCCTCCCGGTTGGAGAAGCTGCGCGTCAGGTTCTCGCCGCTGTTGCGTCCATGCGCCACCCATTCCTCGAACAGCAGCGTGTGCCGGGCCAGGTCGAACACCCACAGCCGCGGCTCGGTGGAAGGGCGGGAATAATCGATGACGCCCAGCCGGCGCGGGTCCAGCCCGGGTTCGCGGCGCTGCAGGGCGCAGGACATGGCCCGCGCCGCCAGTGCCAGCACTCCGCGGTCGGCAGCCGGCGCGGCCTGCGCCAGCCGTTCGACCAGGATCGGGGCGCCATCGACCGGCACCGCGCCGGTTCCGGTCGCCGGCACGGCCTGTGCGGCGGCGGCAGGCACGGCCAGCAGGCAAGGCAACAGCAGGGTGAGATACGGCGGGAACCTCATGGCGGATGCTGGCCGGGGCACGGATGTCAGTGCCTAGGGGCGGGCGCCTCCGATTCCAACACCGGCTGCAGATCCTGTTCAGCGTTGGTCGGGCGCACCGCCGGAAGGTTCGTCACCAGCAGCGTCGTGCCGGGCACCAGTGCGTCGTACAGCCGGCGCGCGAAATCGGCCGGCAACTGCACCGGCAGCGACGGCCGCGCCAGCAGGTCGGGAATCTCCTCCGTCGCGGCTTCGCCCAGCAAGGGATAGGCGGTCCAGCGGTGGCGACCGCGCTGCGGATCGAGCGGACTGGGCGTGCCCTCCATTTCCTGCCCCATCACGAACAGGGTCGTGCCTTTCAACGCCGGCAATCCCGCGGTGCCCATTTTCGACTCGGCGATGAGCACGCCATCGCGCAACACGTAGATGCGCTGGTCGTGCGTGCTGACCAGGATGCCTACCTGCCCCTGGGGCGCCAGGCTGTCGTCCCAGTACTGGTCCGGTGCGTCCGGCGGGACGGTCAGCGGCGCGCCCTGCGCGGTGACCGGCGCCAATACCGCCGGGTAGACCAGCGTCATGGGCGAACTCCTGCCGTCGGCCACCACCACCGTATCGCCGCGCCGGGTCTCGGCGAAGAGCTTCTGCGCGAACGCCTGCGGCAGGCGCACGCAGCCATGCGATGCCGGATAACCGGGCAGCGAACCGCCGTGCAGGGCAATGCCGTCCCACGTCAGCCGCTGCATGTAGGGCATCGGCGCATTGTTGTAGAGGTTGGAGTGGTGGTCCTTGTTCTTCTGCAGGATCGTGAAGACGCCGGTCGGCGTTTCATGCCCGGCCTTGCCCGAGCTGATCGTGGTCATGCCGATGGCGATGCCGTTGCGATAGACGTAGGCGCGCTGCTCGTCCAGGCTGACCACCAGCACGATCGGACCGGCCGGCGATATCTCCGGATGCCACAGGTACTGCCCCGGCTTCAGGTCCAGCGGACTGTCCGCCGCCGGCGCCTGCTGGGCCGCAAGCGGCATGGCGGCCGCCAGCAACAGGCAGGCAGACAGCCACAGCCAGCGTCCTCTACCGCGCTTCATGTTTCCTGCCATCGTCCGTTTCATCCGGGGATGCCCCAGCGTAGCGCAAGCCGACGACCGCCTTCTTCACCGGCGTGGGAGAGCAGCATTCGGGATGACCCCTTCCAGAGCCTGCGCATGCCGGGCAGATGACGGCCACTCCATCCACGGATCATGGCGGAGCATCCGGAGGGCGGACGCGAAGCAGGCGCGCGCCACAGGCTCGAGAAAGCGGCCCGATGAACGCAGGGAACTCCCACCACGCAGCTGGCGTCCGCCAGCACGACACCGCGACGAGCGACGAGCGACGACAGGCGGCAATTAATAGCAACGAATAGCAACGAGCAGGATTGGAATTCCCCGCCCGCGGCCCAAAAAAATCGCCCGGCTGCACGTCACTGTGCAACACCGGGCGACTTCACTTCCCTGTAGGCATCCTGCCTCTCCCCGGCCTCCTGGCCCTTTCGGGGTACTCCGTGTGGCCGCCATCCAAACGGCGCACGCATTGCGATTCCCTTCCGCTCAGCGCCTTTCGATCGGTTTTGCCGTCGCCGCCCTGGCATTCCCGCCGGCGCCGGCAGCTCCTGCCCCGACGTCGATCAGGTCCCGATTCCGTTCGACCGTCTTCAATCCGATGCCCTTGACCAGCGCCAGCTCCTCGACGCTCTTGAAGGGACCGTTCGCCTGTCGGTATTCGACGATCGCCTGTGCCTTGGCGGCACCGACATTCACCAATACCCGGTCCAGCTCCGCCGCGGTGGCGGTGTTGATGTCGACCTTTTCCATGGCATGCGCCGAGACAGTCAACACCAACGCCAGAACCAGTGACTTCAGCATCACGGTGAAAAGTTTCATCGCTGCAACTCCTTGTGACTTGGACTGGAATGCCGGCATCCCCGCCGGCCAGACCAGTGTTCCGCGCCACATGAACACAGCCTATCCGCCATGCCTCCGGCCCACAGCCGGCGAACCTCCCGATTCCTTGTAGGAAAATTCCTACAAGGCAGACGGCGTAGAATGGTTGCATCTGAACCTTGCCCCCGGAGTTCCCCCCATGGACAGCGCCAAGCTCGGCCAATTTCTCAGCGACAAGTGGGACAACGACATCGTCCCGCAACTGGTCGACTACATCCGCATCCCCAACAAGTCGCCGATGTTCGACGCGAACTGGGTTGCCAACGGCTACATGGACCAGGCCGTCGCGCTGATGGAGAGCTGGGCCCGGGCGCAGAAGATCCCCGGCCTGCAGGTCGAAGTGGTCCGCCTGGAAGGCCGCACCCCGCTGATCTTCCTGGAAATCCCGGCCACGGGCCCGGAAACCGGCGACGACACCGTGCTGCTCTACGGCCACCTGGACAAGCAGCCGGAAATGACCGGCTGGGATGCCGACCTCGGCCCGTGGACGCCGGTGCTGCGCGGCGACAAGCTCTACGGCCGCGGCGGCGCCGACGACGGCTACGCGATCTTCGGCTCGCTGGCCGCGGTCCTCGCCCTGCAGGAACAGGGCCTGCCGCATGCCCGCTGCGTGATCCTGATCGAGGCCTGCGAGGAATCCGGCTCCTACGACCTGCCGGCCTACGTCGACCACCTGTCCGACCGCATCGGCAAGCCCTCGCTGGTGGTGTGCCTGGATTCGGGCTGCGCCAACTACGACCAGCTGTGGTGCACCACCTCGCTGCGCGGCCTGGCCGGCGGCAACTTCACCGTCAAGGTGCTGGAGGAAGGCGTGCATTCGGGCGACGCCTCGGGCGTGGTGCCGTCGTCGTTCCGCCTGCTGCGCCAGCTGCTGTCGCGCATCGAGGACGAGAACACCGGCCGCATCCTGCTCGACGGCCTGCACGTGGAGATCCCGGCCGAGCGCCTGGAGCAGGCCAGGCGCGCCGCCGACGTGGTCGATACCGCCATCTTCGACAAGTTCCCGCTGGTCGAGGGCCTGAAGCCGATGAGCGACGACCTCACCGAGCTGGTGCTCAACCGCACCTGGCGCCCGGCGCTGTCGGTGACCGGCATCGGCGGCATGCCGCCGCTGGAATCGGCCGGCAACGTGCTGCGCCCGGAAACCGCGGTGAAGCTGTCGCTGCGCCTGCCGCCGACCGCCGACGGCAGGAAGTGCGGCGAGCTGCTGAAGGAAGCGCTGCTGCGCGACCCGCCGAACGGCGCCCACGTCAGCCTGGACCTGGAAAAGGCGTCCACCGGCTGGAACGCCCCGGCCATGGCGCCGTGGCTGGAGAAGTCCATCGACGACGCCAGCCAGGCCTTCTTCGGCAAGCCGGCCATGTACATGGGCGAAGGCGGCTCGATCCCGTTCATGGGCATGCTCGGCGAGAAGTTCCCGGGCGCGCAGTTCATGATCACCGGCGTGCTCGGCCCGCATTCCAACGCGCACGGCCCGAACGAGTTCCTGCACATCCCGATGGGCAAGCGCGTCACTTCCTGCGTGTCCAGGGTGCTGTTCGACCACCACGCCGCCTGCCTGCGCGGCGAGACCAGCGGTTCGCCGGTGGCGGCCGACAGCGGTACCCGCCACGGCGGCCACGGCTGCTGCTGAGCGGCGGCGCAATGACGGACGCAGCCCGGCCTTGCTAGGCTGCGTCCTCGTTTTTCCTTGAGGCGGGCGGATACATGAGCGGACTGTTTGGCAGCGACAGCTGGCTGTACATCATCCTGGTCGGCTTCGTGGTCGGCCTGCTCGGGCGTTTCTTCATGCCCGGCAACAACCGCATGGGCTGCCTGCTGACCATCGTGCTCGGCATCGCCGGCGCGGTGTTCGCCGGCTGGTTCGGCCGGCAGATGGGCTGGTATGCCGCCGGGCAGCCGGCCGGCTTCATCGGCGCCATCGTCGGCGCGGTCGCCCTGCTTGCGCTGCTGCGGCTGATCAGCGGCAAGCGCTGAATCCCCTCGTCCCTCACCCTTGAATGCGGGAACGCCACAGGGCCCGGAGGCCTTGCCGGTGGCCCGTGGCAAAGCACCTGCGAGCAAGCTCCATCGCGATGACCCCGGACATTTCCCTCGAACCGCAACGCGCGCGGCAACGCCTGGAATGGGCCCGCACCCGGCTCGGCGATGACGCGGCCAGCATCGAGCGCGCCTCGGTGGACGCCGGTTTCCGCAGCTACTGGCGCACCACCGGCCGCGGCGGCAGCCATATCGTCATGGATGCCCCGCCCGGCCTGGAGGACCCGCGCCCCTGGCTGCGCATGCGCGACCTGCTGCTGGCGCACGGCCTGCGCGTGCCGGCCCTGCTCGCGCAGGACCTGGAGGCCGGCTTCCTGCTGCTGGAGGACCTGGGCACGCCGACCCTGGCGCGGCTGCTGGACGCCGGCAATGCCGACGACTGGTTCGAGCGCGCGATGGAGCAGCTGATCCGCCTGCAGTCGATCCCGGTGCCGAAGGGTTTCGGCCAGTTCGGCGAGGCGCTGCTGCAGCGCGATGCAGGCCTGTTCGACGAGTGGTTCCTGCAGCGCCACCTCGGCCTGCAGCTGGACTGCGGTGAGATCGAGGGCCTGCAGCTGGCGCAGCGCCGGCTGATGGACAACGCGCTGGGGCAACCGCAGGTGATGACCCACCGCGATTTCATGCCGCGCAACCTGATGCCCGCATCGGACGAACGCGGCGCCGCCGGCCTGGCGGTGCTGGATTTCCAGGACCTGGTGCGCGGTCCGATCGCCTACGACCCGGTCAGCCTGTTCAAGGACGCCTTCCTGGGCTGGCCGCTGGAGCGCGTGGACGGCTGGCTGGCGCGCTACCACGAACGCGCCCGCGCCACAGGCCTGCCGGTGCCCGATCGCGCCACCTTCCTGCGCGACGCCGACTGGATGGGCGTGCAGCGGCACCTGAAGATCCTCGGCATCTTCGCCCGCCTGCACTACCGCGACGGCAAGAGCCATTACCTGGAAGACGCGCCGCGCTTCATCGGCTACCTCGACGAAGTGCTGCCGCGCCACCCGCAGCTGTCCGGCCTGCATTCGCTGCTGCAACGACGGATCAAGCCGGCGCTGGCCGAATGGGCCGCGCGATGAAGGCGCTGGTCTTCGCCGCCGGGCTGGGCGAGCGCATGCGCCCGCTCACCGAGCACACGCCCAAGCCGCTGCTGCGGGCCGGCGGCAAACCGCTGATCGAATGGCACCTGGAAAAGCTGGCCGCGCTCGGCGTGCGCGAGGTCGTGGTCAACACCTCATGGCTGGCGGAACAGTTCCCCGTCACGCTGGGCGACGGCAGCCGCTGGAACCTGCGCCTGCACTACGCCCATGAAGGCCCCGTACCGCTGGAGACCGGTGGCGGCATGCTCAACGCGCTGCCGCTGCTGGGCGAGGCGCCGTTCCTGGTGGTCAACGGCGACATCTGGACCGACTTCGATTTCGCCCTGCTGCCACGCGAGCCGGCGGGCGAGGCGCACCTGGTGCTGGTGGACAACCCGCCGCAGCATCCGCAGGGCGACTACCGCCTCGACGCGCAGGGCGTGCTGCACCATGACCGCGCCGCGCCCTGCCTGACCTATGCCGGCATCGGCATGTACCGCCCCGGCATCCTCGCAGGCTGGCGCACGGTGATCGGCGATGCGCCCGGCAGCGAGCGCATCCCGCCGCGTTTCAGCGTGGTCCCGCTGCAGAAGCATTTCATGGCGCAGGGCCGCGTCACCGGCCAGCACCATCGCGGCCGCTGGACCGACGTGGGCACGCCCGAGCGATTGCGGCAACTGGATGCGCAGTTGCCAGGTGCGCCGTTGCCGGATGCGCCGTTGTAGGAGCGACGCCAGTCGCGACGGAGCTTTCCCGGGAAAACCCCGTCGCGACTCTAGGCGTCCAGTAAATCTGTTGATTGAGAATCGGCCCCTCAAACCCCGACCGGGTGTTTGAGGGGCTTTTTCGATCAAGGAACCGGCTCCCGGAATCCTTTTATAGGTCAATTATTCGGATTCAAATAATTTATTCAGATCCGAATAATTCGCCTGATCGCTTCCGCCCTAGGCAGACTCTCGTGGCTCTGCGTTGATTGAAAAGGCAGACGCCAGCATGAGGGCGATTACGGTGCCCATGTCCGCGGCAGCCTTGGCCATGTTCTCCGGCGTCGCAGTGCCCGCGCCGAAGTTGCGTTCAAACGCCTTTCCCGCCCGTTGAAGCGCCTTGCCGCCTTCGACCATCGCGCCGGTGAGCTTTCCTGCGGCCTTCTCCAGGCTGCCGGCTGCGATCTGCTGGACGCGATCGAACTGCTTCCACTGCTTGTTGGTCCAGCCGGTGCCGCGCGACAGGCGACTTTACCGGCGGCTACCTGCCCTCAACTGACGGTCTATGGGTCAACATCTTGTTGCAGGCAGTGACGAAAAAAATAACCGGGACTGCATAGGAAAAGAATGGGAACAAGATCGTTTGGGTGAGTAAGGCTGCAAGACCGGAATGCGATAGCACGTTCTGAATTCCAGTCGCACTCTCCGAAAGCCAAATGACCAAAGATGCAACCACAGTGGCAGCATGAACTATCGCCGCCGTATAAAAAACCCCCATCCAGTCGCCGAGTCTCTTGCGCTCGAGAAATATCGCAAACAACATTCCGAGCAACACGAGAGAACCAAAAATCGGCGTGTTGAAGTATGGATGACGCCATGGCGTTAGCGCCAAATAGATGGCGCTACTTATCACCCAAGTGAAGATAAGATTTTTCTTCATGGGGGTGATCATCGCTGCTTGTCGTCAGGGATGGGCTTTGGCGGCTCAGGGGCTGGCTGATTGGCTGGAGGCTGCGGCTGTTGATTCGTATTCTGGCTTAGCTGCGACTCAAGCCGAGATGGGATCGATGTGGTGCTAATGCCATCGAGAGGCGCACCAACTCCTTGAATTGCACTCGTGACGCTGCTGGTGCACGACAAGCCCCTAGGGTCGCCAATGTCTTCAGCATTGGCAATGATCTGAGCTTCCTGTTCCGGCGTCGTCGCAAAAACATGCATTTTTACGTCAGGGCCATCGGTCTGCTGAAACCGGACATACTCTTTGAAGTCTGACCGGGGTCCTTCGACTATCCCGCCCGTGCCTCTCGTTTCATTCCGAAAGCTTCCGGCTGGATCGTAAATCGTTGCCTTGTCGCCTCTAAGGATTACTAGACCACTGTGTGTGCCAATGACGGGTTTGTTGTTGTTGACAACGATCACAGTCGCTCGGCCGTCTGGGTCTGTGTATTTGCAGGGATTGTTGTTGGCGTAGTGGTAGCGGTTGAAGTTCTGGCCGGTGTTTGGATTCGCTTGCACCGGTCCACCGACACAAAACGTGCGGAAGCGTCGGACGCCAGCACGCACAACGCGGCGGCGAAGAGTCCTGAAACAACGTTGCGCATCACTGCCCCCTTTGCGCCTTTTCGCGCTGGATGTGTTGAAGATAGCTTGCTTCCTGCTCGGGTGTCTTCTGTGTCCAGCCGAGCGATTCGGCTTGGGTGAACCACGCCAGGTTCTCGCGTGACAGGCGCCGGTATTCGTCGTGCAGTTCGGGCGGTACGTCCGCCGCGTTCGGATACTTGGACCGGATGCGCTGGTCTGTCTGGAGGTAATAGGCATTCGCCTTCCAGATCATCGCCACCGGGTCTTTGGGGTTGGCTGCCAGCGCCAGGTCCGCCACGGCCATGAGCGCGTCGGCATCCTTCTTCGCCCCGTAGTGCTCCATCAGTGTGCCGGCGATAGCGCCCACACCCTCATGAGGCAGCAGCGGGCGTAGGTAAAGCCCATTGTCCAGCGCCGCCTCAGTGATGCCAGTTTCGCGCTGGTAGCTGCTGTCGTATTTGAAACCACCCGCGGTGGCTTCCACGTTCAACCACATCTGCTGCTCGTCATCAGCGAACTTCACCAGCAGGTGATTAGGCGCCGTGGCCAGCGCAACGGTCAGGCCCAGTCGTTGGCCCAAGATGAGAAAGAGGATGGGCATGGAAACGCAGTTGCCCTTGCGCGTGGCCAGGTAGGTGGCCAGTTGCTTGTTCCGGGCGTTGCGCCCGAGCGGGTCGTCCAAGTCGTAGGTGAACGGCCTGTTCTGATTCCACGGGCCCGGCTCGTAGAGCGTCTTGAGCAACGCGTTGAGCACCTGACGCGGCGTGGGATTGGCGGGCACGTTGCCGCGCACGGCACGCTCCCACTCGTCGAGTTCCCGGCGCACGGCGGCAGTGTCAGTGGAGGGGGCGACAAGGCGATCCACCGTCAACTTGGCTGCGGCGTAATCCACTCTGTCGTCGGGGAGCTGGAACTGCGCGCGCACCGAGGCAAGGTCGTCGGCCGCGCACGCAGCAAAGGTCAGGAACGCCAACAGCGCGCTCAGCCCCCATGCGGTCCAGCGGTTCGGCGTAGCCCCATGCGCTCCCTGCGCTCCTTTTCATCCGCTCGCCATAGCGCGTACCGGGGCCCTTCGCCACGACCTGTATCATTTGTTAGGGTCTTAGGAAGCAAACAGGCCCTAAAGTGAACTGCCCCCCATAAGTTAGACAGTGATTGAAGCGGTGGAGCTTTAAGCAGCCAAGGGCGGAGTTCGGTATTGCACCGGACTCCGCCCTTTCAGTTTGAGCATGATCCGGTCGTGATTGTAGTAGTGGATGTATTCAGCCAGTTCCTGTTCCAGTTGCTCCACGCTGTCGAAGCGTTTCAGGTAGAACAGCTCAGACTTCAATGTGCCGAAGAAGCTCTCCATCGCAGCGTTGTCCAGGCAGTTGCCCTTGCGCGACATGCTCTGGATGATCCCGCGCTTTCTCAGTTGCTCTCGGAAGGCCCGCATTTGGTACTGCCAGCCTTGGTCGGAGTGCAAGACAAGTGGCTCATTACCCTTTTCTCGCGAGGCTACGGCCTTGGTCAACATCGTGCTGACCATCTGGAAGCTGGGCCGACGGTCAGTCTGATAAGCAATGATTTCGCGGTTGTGTAGATCCATGATCGGCGACAGGTAGAGCTTTTGGCCATTGACGTTGAACTCGGTGACGTCCGTGACCCATTTCTGACTTGGCCGATCCGCGTTGAACCGGCGTTCCATCAGGTTGGGAGCTATTTGACCCACCTCGCCCCGATAGGAGCGATACCGTTTGGGACGCACCAGAGACTTCAACCCCATCGTCTGCATCAGGCGCTGAACCACCTTATGGTTGAGGGCATGGCCGAGTTGCCGCAGTGTGACCGTGATACGCCGGTAGCCATAACGCCCTTGATGATGCTCAAAGATCGCCTTGATGACAGTCTTCACATCGGCATGGCGGTCGACCACCGCCAGCACCTTGCACTGGTAGTAAAACGTGCTGCGCGCCAAACCAGCCACGGACAACAGCAGTGGCAGCGCATGGTGGGGCCTCAGTTCGAGCACGATCCGGGTTTTGTCCGCCGCAGCAATGCTTTGGCTCCAATCTTCGCTCCAATCAAGGCCTTCGCTTTTTTAGGTAGGTCACCTCCGCACGCAGGCGCTCGATCTCCTTGAGCAATTCCTCATGGGTCGGAGGGCCTCCTGTCGCGATGGGAGGCGGTGGTGGTGGCTTGACGGGCATGGCGCAGGATCGTCCTCGTGGGCGTGGCATCAGTGCCTCGATACTGCCCTCATGGTACAGCCGCTCCCATCTGCCCACGATCGCTCTATCCGGCAGTCCATACAGTGCTGCCGTCTCGTAGGTGGACAGCTCTTTTCCCCACATGCGTCGGAGTACTTCGTGCTTGAAGTCCGCGCTGTATTGGACAGGCTTCCTGCGTCGCAAGCTCACCTGTCCATGCTGCTGGTAGAGGGCAACCCAGTGCCTGATCTGTGCCTGCTCCAAGCCATATCGAGCAGCAAGCACTTTGTAGCCAGCGCCTTCTACATACGCCTCAATGACTTCCATCTTGAAGCCGAAGCTGTATTTCGCCATGAAAAACCCCTGGAGGTTGGATGGATGTCCAACTTCCAAGGGTCAGTTCAATATCAGGGGGATGTTTTAACAGCCAGCCGTCAGACGATCAACATATTTACCGAACGCCTAGGTCGCGACTGGCGTCGCTCCTACAGGGAGAGAGAGATGCGCCGCTTCGGTAGCGACGGAACCCCCTCGCCCCACCTGATCGCGAACCGCCGGTACGGCTAACCGCCCAGCACCTTGCGCAGGAACGGCACGGTGACGCGCCGCTTGGCCGCCAGCGACTCGCGGTCGAGCCGGTCCAGCAGCACCACCAGTCCACCCAGGTCGCGGCCGGTGCGCGTGAGCAGCCAGTCGATGGCGGCCTCGTCCAGCGCCAGCCCGCGCCGGACCGCACGCTCGCGCAGCACCGCGCCGCGGCCGGCGTCGTCCAGCGGCGCCAGCACGATGCGGCCGCACTGCGACAGCCGCGAACGCAGGTCCGGCAGCACCAGCCCCAGCGCGTCGGGCGCGGCCGTCGCGGTATAGAGCAGCGCCACGCCCGCGGCGCGCGCGCGGTTGTGGAAGTCGAACAGCGCCACCTCGTCGTCGCGCCGGCCGGCGATGGCGTCCAGCCCGTCCAGCGCGACCACGTCGCGCCCTTCCAGCGCTTCCAGCGCATCGCGCAGGCGCCCGGCCGCGGCCTGCAGTGGCAGGTAGGCCGGAACGCGCCCGGCCTGTTCGGCCGCCGCGCACACCGCCAGCGCCAGGTGCGTCTTGCCGGTTCCCGACGAGCCGGTCAGGTAGACCCAGTCCTGGCTGCCGCCGGTGGCGACGGCGCGCAACTGCGCCAGCGCCCCGTCCGGTGCGCCCATGAAACTTTCCAATCGCTGGTCCGGCGGATAGCGCAGGGCCAGCGGCAACTGCGGCACGCTCACTTCGGTTCCGCGTCCTTCGGCACGATGCCCATGCCCGCGGCGGGCTCGCCGCTGGACTGCAGCACGATGGTCGGGCCATGGCCGGCATACAGCTCGCTCTGCCGGTAGCGCTCGTGCGCATAGCGCAGCAGCACGTTGATCACCGCCGCCGCCGGCAGCGCCAGCAGCATGCCGAGGAAGCCGAACAGCTGGCCGCCGGCCATCACCGCGAAGATCACCGCCACCGGATGCAGGCCGATCTTGTCGCCGACGATGCGCGGGGTGAGCACGTAGCTCTCCAGCAGCTGGCCGACGGTGAACACCACGCCGACCAGCACCAGCAGTTTCAGGTCGAAGCCCTGCGCCTGCACCAGCGCCGCCAGCACCGCCAGCACCACGCCGGTGGTGGCGCCGAGATAGGGAATGAAGCTGATCAGCCCGGCGATCAGGCCAATCAGCAGGCCGAGCTTGAGGCCGACCAGCGACAGGCCGATCGCATAGACCAGCCCCAGCGCGAGCATCACCACGATCTGGCCACGGATGAACGCGCCCAGTACCTCGTCGGATTCGCGCGCCAGCCGCGCCACGGTCTCGATGTGGTTGCGCGGGATCAACGCCGCCACGCGCTCGACCAGCCGGTCCCAGTCGCGCAGGAAGTAGTAGGCCAGGATCGGCAGCAGCGCCAGGTTCACCACCCAGGTCACCATCGCAAAGCCCGAGCGCGACACGTAGCCGAACACCGTGGTGGCGGCGCCGCCGGCCTGCTGCCAGTGCGTGCGCACCCACTCGAACAGGCGTTCGGGCTCCAGCCAGCTGAGGATCTGCACGCCGGTGCGCTGCTCGATCCACGGCAGCGCGGTGCCCATCAGCCATTCCTGCGCCTGCGGCAGCGCGGCCGCGAGGGTGACGATCTGGCGCTGGATAAGCGGCACCAGGATCAGCAGCGCCAGCGCCAGCAGCAGAACCATCAGCACGAACACCAGGATCACCGCGGTGTTGCGCGAGCGGCCGCGCGCCTCCAGCCGGTCCACCAGCGGGTCGCCCAGCCAGGCCAGCATCAGCGCGACCACGAACGGGGTCAGGATCGGCGCCAGCAGCCACATCACCCACAGGCCGAACGCCGCCAGCACGCCGCGTTGCAGGCGGCGCAGGAACAGCGCGATTTCCGTATCGGGCGAACCGCTCATCGGATGCGGTACTCGGCCACGCCCGAGGCCGGCTGCTCGCCGTCGGCGGCCGGCGCCACCGGCTGCAGCGCGGCATCGGCGCCGAGCATCCGGTTCAGCCCCTGCAGGCCGCTCATCAGTTCCAGGTCCAGCTCCAGGCGGTCGCCGGAAGCCTGCACCGGCACGATCGAGCGCACCACCGCCACCGACTGCAGGGTCGCGGCCACGCGCAGGTAGTCGGCCGCGCTGCGGATGCCGCTGACGCGGATGCGGTAGGTGCCGGCCGCGCCGGCCACCGGCGCCTTGGCGTAGCGCTTGACCAGCGCGTCGGCGGCGCCGTCGGCACCGCCGGCCATCGCGCGGCGGGCGTCGCCGTCGCGGGTGGTCCACTTGGCCAGTTCGCGGCCGTCGTCGACGAACGCCCAGTCGGCCATCCAGCCGCCGCCGCTGGCGCGGTACAGCTTGCCGACCAACTGCATGGGCGGCGCATAGCGCGCCGAGGCGCGGGCGATGGCCGCGGTGTCCTGGCGCCAGATCGCGCCGACCAGCGCCTGCTCGGCCGCGCCGCCACCGGGCAGGCCGAGGCGGAAACCGCGCTCGATGGCGCGGTCCAGCAGGGGACGCGCCGCGTTCGCCTGCTGCACGCCGACCAGGCGCGGGCCGCTGCCATCGTCGATCGCCATCCACACCACCGGCTTGGGCCGCGGCTGCGGCCATATCGGCAGCCCCAGCGCCGCGACCAGCCCGTCCACGTCGTCCTGGCGGAAACGCGCCACCAGCATGGTGCGGAAACTCGGTGCGCCGGCCGCCGACACGCTCTGGTCCTGGCGGTAGTCGTAGCTCTCCACCATGTCCTTGGCGCTGCGCAGCGCCTGCGCCACGCCCGGCCGGGTCATCGCGCTGCGGTCGCCGGACAGCTTGCCCAGCACCGCCCCCAGCGCGCGCGCCAGCGCGCCGCCGCGGTCGGCATCGCTCTGGCTGTTGACCGGCACCTCGGCTTCGTAGGGGTTCTGCGCGCTGGCCACGTCGCCCTCGGTACGCATGCCGGACTGCGCAAGCGCCGCCGGGACGGACAGGCAGGACGCCAGAAACAGGAAGAAAGCCAGGCTGCGACGCATTGAGGGTTCCATTGCTCGACGGTTCCGGCGGGAATTGTTGCCCGAATGCGGCCCTGGCGCCAGCTGGAGCCTGGAACCTGGAACCTGGAGCCAGGAACGTAGGGGATAGGAACCAGGAACGTAGTGGGGCACGAGCGCCGCTACCGGTTCCTATTGTTCCTTGTTTCCGTTCTCTACGTTCCTGGTTCCTGCCCTCTACGTTCTTGGTTTCCATCCTCTACGTTCCTGGCTGCTAAAATCGCCCGTTCACCCCGCCAGTGCAGCCGCCCGTGACCAGTTCCCCGACCTCCGCCAACTCTCCCCTGACCTACCGCGACGCCGGCGTGGACATCGACGCGGGCAACGAACTGGTCGAGCGCATCAAGCCGCTGGTCAAGCGCAGCTTCCGTCCCGAGGTGATGGGCGGGCTGGGTGGCTTCGGCGCGCTGTTCGACCTGTCGGGCAAGTACCGCGAGCCGGTGCTGGTCTCGGGCACCGACGGCGTCGGCACCAAGCTCAAGCTGGCCCAGCAGCTCGGCCGCCACGACACCATCGGCATCGACCTGGTCGCCATGTGCGTCAACGACGTGCTGGTGCAGGGCGCCGAGCCGCTGTTCTTCCTGGACTACTTCGCCACCGGCAAGCTGGACATCGACACCGCCGCGGCGGTGGTGGGCGGCATCGCCAACGGCTGCACCGAGGCCGGCTGCGCGCTGATCGGCGGCGAGACGGCGGAGATGCCGGACATGTACGCGCCCGGCGAATACGACCTGGCCGGCTTCACCGTGGCCGCGGTGGAGAAGAGCGAACTGAAGGACGGCTCGGCCGTGCGGCAGGGCGACGTGCTGATCGGCATCGCCTCCTCCGGCCCGCATTCCAACGGCTACTCGCTGGTGCGCCGCATCTACGACCGCGCCGGCCAGCCGGCCGAACAGGTGCTGGAAGACGGCGTGAAGCTGGTGGACGCGCTGATGGCGCCGACCCGGCTGTACGTCAAGCCGATCCTGTCGCTGCTCAAGGAACACGGCGCCGCCATCCACGGCATGGCCCACGTCACCGGCGGCGGCCTGACCGAGAACATCATCCGCGTCGTGCCCGACGGCCTGGGCCTGGACATCGACGCCTCCAGCTGGCCGCTGCCGCCGGTGTTCCAGTGGCTGCAGCGCGAAGGCAATGTCGCCGACAGCGAGATGTGGCGCACCTTCAACTGCGGCATCGGCTTCGTGCTGCTGGTGCCGGCCGACCAGGCCGACGCCATCGGCGCCTCGCTGGACGCATTGCAGCTGGCGCACTGGCGGATCGGCGAGGTGGTCGCGGCCAGCGGCGCCGAGCGCGTGCGCATCGGCTGAAGCCTCCAACCCGCAAGGTGCCACTCATGGATGCAGTGAATGCCCCCGTCCCGCCGCCCGCGCTGAACGAAGACGACGCCAGCCAGCTGCGCCTCCTGTCGATCTTCCACTACGTGGTGGCGGCGATCACCGGCCTGTTTTCACTGTTTCCCGTGCTGCACCTGGTGATGGGACTGGCCATGGTCACCGGCAAGCTGCCGATGGACGCGAACGCCTCCGGGACGGAGGCCATCAGCCCGCAGTTGTTCGGCTGGGTCTTCGTCGTCTTCGCCGGCGTCTTCATCGTCTGCGGCCTGACCCTGGCCGGCTTCATGGCCTATGCCGGCCGCTGCCTGGCGCAGCGCCGGCGCCACACGCTGTGCCTGGTGGTGGCCGCCATCTCCTGCATGATGATGCCCATCGGCACGGTGCTTGGCGTGTTCACCTTGATCGTGCTGATGCGGCCTTCGGTCAAGGCAGCCTTCGCTTGAACGACGCGTTGCCGCCACCTGCACCGTCTCCGGGCCGCTCCGCATGAGCCATGCCAAGAAGGCCGCGTTCATCGGTGTGCTCGCCGTGTTCCTGCTCACCTGGATCAAGCCGCTGTGGCCGCTGGAACAGGCGCTGCACAGTTCGCTGACCGTGGCGGGGCTGGCGGCGCTGTGGTGGGCGGACCGGCGCTGGCCGCTGGGCGACGGCGCCTTCGCCGCGATCTGCGGCTTCATCGCCCTGCACTGCATCGGCGCGCGCTGGCTGTATTCCAACGTGCCGTACGACGCATGGCTGCAGGGGCTGACCGGCTGGTCGCCGGGCGCGGCCTTCGGCTGGCACCGCAACCATTTCGACCGGCTGATCCATCTGCTCTATGGCGCCTGCTTCACGCCGGCCCTGGCCCAGCTGGCGCGCCATGCCTGGCCGGCGCTGCGCGGCGGCCAGGCATTCGTCCTGGCGGTGATGGCGATCATGTGCTCCAGCCTGGTCTATGAATGGCTGGAATGGGGCATCGCCGTGGCGCTGTCGCCGGAAGCCGCCGAGGCCTACAACGGCCAGCAGGGCGACATCTGGGACGCGCACGCGGACATGCTGCTGGCCCTGGTCGGCAGCCTGCTGGTGTGGCCGCTGGCACGGCGGGACGCGCGATGAACGCCCCGGCCCGCATCGCCGTGCTTGCCTCCGGGCGCGGCAGCAACCTGCAATGCCTGCTGGACGGCATCGCCGCCGGGCAGCTGGACGCGCGGATCGTCGGGGTGTTTTCCGACAAGCCCGACGCCGCGGCGCTGGGCAAGGTCGCGCCGGAGCAGCGCTGGGCGCGTTCGCCTCGCGAATTCGACAGCCGCGACGCCTTCGATGCCGCGCTCGGCGACGCGGTGACCGCCTGCGCGCCGGACTGGGTGGTCTGCGCCGGCTACATGCGCATCCTCGGTGCCGGCTTCGTGCAGCGCTTCGCCGGCCGCCTGGTCAACATCCACCCTTCGCTGCTGCCGCTGCACAAGGGCCTGCACACCCATGCCCGCGCCATCGAGGCCGGCGATGCCGAGCACGGCGCCAGCGTGCATTTCGTGGTGCCGGAGCTGGATGCCGGCACAGTGCTCGCACAGGCGCGGGTGCCGGTGCTGCCCGGCGACGACGCCGACGCCCTCGCCACCCGGGTGCTGGCGGTCGAACACCCCCTGCTGCTGGCGGCCGTGCGCCTTCTGGTCAGCGGACGCGTAGCTGAACAAGGAGGCACGATCCTGCTCGATGGTCAGTCCCTGTTTAGACCCCTGCGCCTAGATTCCGCCGGGAAGCTCGACGCCTGACCCGCACGCGCCGCTGATGCGCGGGCTGGCATGATGCTTCATTTCCACCCAGCCCTTGCTCCGAGCATGACGATCGCCCTCCTCAAACCGGTATTGCTTGCAGGTCTCCTGGCCACCGTGCCGGCCGTCGCCCAGGAAACGGCTCCCGCCGGCGCCGCGGCATTGCCGCCGGCCGAGTGGACGCCGCCCGCCCTGGAACCGTTCGTCGCCACCTACCAGGCTCTCTACAAGGGCAAGGAAGCCGGCGACGCGACCATGCGCGTGATGCAGGGCGATGGCGGCCGCTGGCGCGTGGACATGGCCGTGCACGGCAGGCGCGGCTTCGCCGGGGTGCTTGGCCTGAACCTGGAACAGAGCACGGTCTTCGACAATGAGGGCACGGTGTACGTGCCGCTGAGCCAGAGCACGGTGAAGAAGGCGCTGTTCCTCGGCAAGAAGGTCACCGGCATCTACGACTGGCCCCATGGCACCGCGCAATGGCAGGGAGACCTGAAGAAGGAGCGCCAGCGCCCGATCCCGCTGCAGCGCGGCGACCAGAGCGCGCTGCTGCTCAACCTGTCGCTGATGCGCGACGCCCGCCCCGGCCAGCCGCTGCGCTACCGCTACGTGGACGTGGGCCGGGTGCGCCAGTACGAATACCAGGCCGCCGCCGGCACCGAGACCGTGCAGGTCGGCGACCTCAGCTACGACGCGCTGCGCGTCTACCGCACCAACGGCGGCAACGACGAGACCATCCTGTGGATCGCCAACGGCGTGCCGACCCCGGTGCGCATCCTGCAACGGGAAGACGGCGAGGACGCCATCGACCTGCGCCTGACCGGATACCAAGGAGCCTGAGCATGAAATCCTTCCCGCGCCCCCTTTCGCTGGCGACTGCGGCCCTCGCGGCCCTGGTCAGCCTGCCCGCCCTGGCGGTGCAGCCCTTCACCGCCAACTACCAGGCCAGCTACATGGGCCTGCAGGCCAACGGCGTGATGACCCTGGCGGCGGAGAACAACGGCCGCTGGCGCTACACGCTGCAGGTCAAGAACCAGCTGGCCGAACTGAGCCAGAGCACGCTGTTCGACGAGCAGAACGGCCGCCTGCGCCCGCTGAGCAGCCATGACGCCTCGGTGGTTCCATTCAAGCGCCGCTCGGTCGATGCCCGTTACGACTGGGGCAGCAACCAGGCCACCTGGAGCGGTGACGTCAAGCCGGACCGGCGTGGACCGGTGCCGCTGCAGAGCGGCGACATGGACGGCCTGCTGATCAACCTCGCCATCGCCCGCGACGTCGCCGCCGGCAAGCCGCTCAACTACCGGATGGTGGACGGCGGCCGGGTCAAGACGCTGTCCTACCGCGTCATCGGCAAGGAGAACATGACCGTCGACGGCAGGACCGTGGAAGCGACCAAGGTCTCGCGCGTGGATGGCGACAAGGAACAGATCGCTTGGATCGCCCCGGGCATGCCGGCGCCACTGCGCCTGCTGCAGCGCGAGGGTGGCAAGGACTCGCTGGACTTGACGATCAAGTCGCTGAACTGAAGCGGCCAAGGCCAAGCACTGAAAGCCCCACTCCAGGAGAAGCAACAGCCTGCGGAGGTTGAGCCCCCCTCCCTCCGGGAGAGGGGTTGGGGTGAGGGCCAGGGCGAAGCCTCGTGCAACCTGGGGTCGCAAGGCTCCTGCCCCACCCTCATCCGGCGCTTCGCGCCACCTTCTCCCGGAGGGAGAAGGGAACAAAAAAGGCCGCCCTTCCGGGCGGCCTTTTCGTTGCGGCATTGCCGCCGGTCTTACTTGACCAGTTCGGCGATCGCGGCACCCAGGTCGCCCGGCGAACGGACGGTCTTGACGCCAGCGGCTTCCATCGCCGCGAACTTGCCTTCGGCCGTGCCCTTGCCGCCCGAGGCGATCGCACCGGCGTGGCCCATGCGCTTGCCGGCCGGGGCCGACGCACCGGCGATGAAGCCGACGACCGGCTTCTTCACGTGGTTCTTGATGTACTCGGCGCCGGCTTCCTCGGCGTCGCCGCCGATCTCGCCGACCA